>CAJTMZ010000013.1:31306-51430 GCA_910577445.1 uncultured Lachnospiraceae bacterium
CCCGCCACAACGCCAAGTCCCATGGGAACCAGTATGCCGAAGCCCTCAAGGATTCCCGCCATGTCAAAGGCTGCCAGAGCCGTTATGAAATTTTTGATGGCGGCCACAATGGGATTATAATATCCCATGAGAAGCAGCATCATGGAACCGCTCACGCCGGGAATTACCATGGTTGCGGAGGCAATAATCCCCACCACAAAAAGCTTGATAACCGACCAGAGGCTGAAACTTAAGTCCGCGGCAGCCCCCTCCTTTTCGCCGATAGCGGCAAGTCCCACCACCAGCGCGAAGAAAAGAATACAGGGAACGATATAGCTTATTTTTACCCCTTTTCCCTTTATTTTTCCCAAAACAGCCGGAAGTCCTCCCACAATCAGCCCGATAAACAGACAGTTTGTCTGGAGCGGGAAATACTTAAAAGCCGGTTCTATGATAAAAGACAGTCCCGCCAGCGCAATTAAAAGACCAAGGAATATAGGGGTCAGAAATTTTATGCTTTCCTTGAATTCCTTAAACAAATGGGTCGCGCTGTGAATCAGCTTGTCGTATATTCCCATGGACACCGCCATGGTTCCTCCGCTGACGCCGGGAATAATATTCGCAATTCCCATTACCATACCTTTTAAAAGATTCTTAATCATTCTTTACCTCCTGAATTCAGTTAAACAAAATATTTTTCCAAAAAGGCAACCAACGCCCGCATCTGCTCGTCGGTTCCGATAGTGATGCGCAGATAGTTGTCTATTCTTGGTTTATTCCAATGCCTTACATAAATCCCGTTTTCCTTAAGGGCTGCAAAAATTTCGCCTGCCGGAACTTTTTCGTGAGTGACAAATAAAAAGTTGCTTTTGGAATCCGCAAAAGAAAATCCCAGCTTTTTAAGCTGCTCCTTTGTCCACTCTCTGGTTTTAACGATTTTCCCCACGGTCTCTTTAAAATATGCGTCGTCCAGAACCGCCGCCGCGCCCATTTCAATGGCCGGCATATTCATGGTATAGGAATTGAAAGAAAACTTCACATCCTTTAAGTAGTCAATCAGCTTTTTATTTCCAATGGCGTAGCCGACCCTCAGCCCGGCTAACGCGCGGGATTTGGAAAAGGTCTGAACCACCATCAGATTTTCATATTTTTCAAGAAGCGGCAGAGCGCTTTTTCCGCCGAAATCCACATATGCCTCGTCAATAATCACCACGGAATCGGGATTCGCCGCAACGATTTCCTCAAACATCCGGATATCTTCCAAAATACCCGTAGGCGCATTGGGATTGGGAATTACAATTCCTCCGTTTGGCGCAAAATAATCCTCTTTCCTTATACAGAAATTTTCGTCCAGAGGACAGGTTTTATAGGGAATCCTGAAAACCTCCGCCCACACATCATAAAACGAATAGGTGATATCGGGAAACAGGACAGGCTTTTCCCCGTTAAAAAAAGTCATAAACGCCAATGCCAGAACATCGTCGGAACCTACTCCCACAAAGACCTGCGACGGCTCCACATGATAATACTGCGCCAGAACATTCACCAGCTTTTCCGCGTTCATGTCAGGATAAAGACGAAGGCCGTCGAGGTTCATACGGGCCGCAAGCTCCCTCACCTTTGGCGACGGCGGATAAGGGTTTTCATTGGTATTTAATTTTATTATATTGTCCTTCTTTGGCTGTTCACCGGCCACATAAGGCGTTACCTTTCTTACGTTCTCTTCCCATTTCATCCAGAGGCCCCCCTTTCTATTTATAGTTCCGCAGCTATCCTGCCGCGCACCTGTTCTGGAAGGATTTTCACTTGCTTCGCACCTGTAAATCCTTCCGTGCACAGCAGAATATCTGCTGTTTTATAGTTCCGCAGCTATCCTGCCGCGCAATTTCTCTTTATGGTAACATTATCCTGTCCGGCCTGCAAGTCTTTCACTGTTAAAAATTTGCCAATACCATACAATAAAAGGCTGACGCGCGGTAAACAAATACGTTTCACAGCGCACCAGCCTCAATATGCCGATTAAAAATCCGGATTATATTTTATTCAAGTCCCTGACCGATTCCTTCTCAAGCAGTTCTCCTTTAAATATTAAATTCCTGTTTCCGCAGTTTTCATTGACCAAATCATAGAGTAGCTCGAAAATCTTTTCCGCCATTTTTCTTGCCGGCTGCAGATTGGTTGTCAGCTTGGGGTGGATGTAATCCCCGATTTCGATTCCGTCAAATCCCACCACCGAGATGTCCTCAGGAATTTTAAGCCCGGCTTCAAACAAAGCCCGATAGGCTCCCGCCGCTATGATATCCGTAGTGGCGTAAATCGCCGTAAAATGCTCGCCTGACGCAAGCAGCCGCTGGGTGGCCAGATAACCGTCCGTCATCGTGTAGTGCTCCGCGCCTTCCGAATAAGAATAGCGCAGTTTCGGATTGTAGGTAATACCATTGTCCTCAAGAGCCTTCACATATCCCTCAAGGCGCAGTTTTCCCATGGAAGAGGTTTCCTCCTCCGCAGAGAGAATGGCAATCTCCCGGTGGCCTTTCCCAATCAGATAGTCCGTCATCTTATAGCTTTCCACCATATCGTCCACTGTCACATGGGAATATCTGCTGCAATCTTCATCGCCGTAAATGGAGCCTACCGTTCCCAGTATAAACGGCACGCTTATTTTGTCCAGTTGCCCTTCCGGGTGGTAATAATTGAATCCCAGGAAAATAATCCCTTTCAGCCTCTTTTCCTTAATCAGCTCCAGCGCTACCGCTACCTCGTCTTCCTCATAATCCACCTGCTGTAAAATCATGGACCACTTATGCCTCTTGAGCTGAAAGTTCAAAATCTTGATAATATCGTTAAAAAGCGGATTGGTAATGCCTCTCACCAATACGGCAATGGCATTGGATTCAATTCTTTTTAAATTTCTCGCGCTGTTGTTGGGAATATAACCATACTGGGCAATTACATTCTGAATCTGCTCTCTCGTCTCCGGTCTGATATCCGGATGATTATTCAGGGCTCTGGATACCGTGCTGACCCCGACCCCGCAGATTCTTGCAATATCCTTAATTGTAATTTCCCCCATAATCATCCTCCCGGTTCTTATAGTTTCGTACTGTTTACAAATATATTTTCAATCCGACCCGATGTGAATACCTTAATCTCAACGATATCCATATCGGTATCAATATAAAGATTATCTTCGCCGTTTTTCTTATATGCATGAAATTTATATGCCGTTAATTCCCCTTTTTCATCATAATCGTAAAAAACATCATGCATTTCATTTTCAAAAAGAAGCCATACTTTCAGATTTTTAAATCTTTCTCCCTCCACGAGAGCCGCGCCGCTCTCTCCTGGCAGCGGAAGTATGGAATCCTCCCTTAAATATACCGGAAGTTCGCTTATATCGGGGCAAACGGTAACATAACGTTTTCCCTCAATAATTTCCTTTGTGCGCAAATCCAGCCATTTTCCCTCAGGCAGATAAACCTCATATCTTTCCCTGTCAAAAGGAGGCGCAACAAGAAGGCTCCTTCCGAGCATATACTGAAGCTCCCTCTCTCTCGCCGCCGCATCTTTCGGATATTCCAAAAGCATTGCCCGCAGCATGGGAACCGACTCCCTGCCACAAGCGCATGCCATGCTGTAGAGATAGGGAATCAAACAATGTCTTATTTTATCATATTTTCTGAATATGTCCAGAACATTCCCTGAATAATTCCAGGGCTCTCTCTCCGTCTTTCCGTGCGCTCTCGATAAGGGCATGAAAAATCCCATCTCCACAGAACGCAGATATTCCTCCTCTGAAGGCCGGCATTCGTTTCCATGGGCGTCCGTGCTGTAAAATCCACCCATATCAAATCCCCAGAATGCAACTCCGGAAAGCCCAAGGCCAAGGCCTCCTCTTAAAATGGCCGCGTGGTTATTCAGCGCGTCCGAAGAATCTCCCGCCCATGCCGCCGGAATCCTGTGGGAACCCGCAAATCCGCTTCTGCCCCATAACAGAGGCGTTATCCCCGTATTTTTCCCGCTTTCCTGCATGAGTCCGTAAATCGTTTCCGCATATAAATAGGTCAGTTTGTTATGACCCTGAATCCCGCTTTGGCCGTTATAAAATACCGCGTTCTCCGGCACCGCCTCGGAAAAATCCGTCTTGATAACGGACACTCCCATGGCAAGCACTTTCATCACCCGTTCCCTGTACCACGCAAGAAATTCCGGGTTTGTAAAATCAAAACACGCCGCCTTCACTTCCGAATCCGCCGTGGCGTAAAACCTGGCCGGTTCTCCGCTTTCCTCTTTTATAAAATACCCCTTTTTGGCAATCTCCTCAAAAGCCGGCGAGTCTTCCCGCAAGTACGGATAGTTCCACAGACTTAAACGCACGCCCCGCTCCTTAAGCCAGGCAATCATCCCAGCCGGGTCGGGAAAACGCTCTTCGTCCCACTCCCACAGTCCGGCGTTTTCTTTTTTCTGCCACCCGTCAATGTGAATGACATCGACAGGTATATCTTCCTTTTCCGCCCTGAGTATGACGTCCTCTATCTCCTGCCTGCTCCTGTAAGAGCATTTTGACATCCAGAAGCCGAGCGCCCACTTGGGAATCATGGGGATTTTCCCCGTCATTTCCACATATCCGGCAAGCAGCCCTTTATAATCCCCTTCGGAACCGGCAAAAAATACATAATCCAGGACTCCGTCCTCAGCGCTCATGGAGTAACTTACCTGGGAACCCGCTCCCATATCAAAAGCGCTTCTGGTATAAGTGTTGAGCAAAACGGCGTATCCCCTGCTGCTGATAAAAAACGGATGTCCCTTGTAGGAATCCTCCGTGTTTGTGCACAGCGCGTCCCTCTGCCAGCAGTTCAGCCTTTGCCCGCGCTTGTTAAGCCCTGTAAACTTTTCCCCGAATCCCCAAAAAGCTTCGTCGGAATAAAGATACATGCTCTCCCATACTCTGTTCCAGTTCCCCTCTTCATCGCAGGTATACCCTACCGGAAGGTACTTCCACCTGTTGTCCACATTGGTGTCGAATATCTGCTCCCGTGTCAGAGGCTTTCCGTCAAAAAGAACGGACATTTCCCAGTAAGCCTTTTTAAACCGCAGCACAAGTCTCTCTGTGCCATACTCATAGTATTCCCCGCTTTCTTTCAGTTCCCCTTCTCCCGTGTCAGGAAAGTCAAAAACAGGATTCCCTCCTTTTTCCGGCTTTCCTGCCGGGAACATCTGAAACCGGAACACGTCTTTGCGGGGAAAGGAGATTTTCACGTCCGCTTTCCTGCCTTTATAGGTGTCAACCGTAAAGGTCAGCCCATTTTCCGCTCTGCAGTCTTCAATCCGCAGCAGAAAATCAAAATTGCCCTCAAAAATTGTCCTTCTGTATCCTAACTGCGGATTGTATTCTACGTTCATGTCAAATCTCCTATTCTCTTAAGCAGACACATTCCATGCGGACTGACGTCCGCGGGTGTCTGCCGGGTGATAAGGCATCCTCCCGCTTTGCGGGTCCCTCCTCCTTATCACAGTAAGTTTTAACCTTTAACCGCTCCTGCCACGATACCTTCAATGATGTATTTCTGGCACATAAAGTAGAAGATAACAATCGGTACCAGCGCAACTACGATGGTCGCCATCAGATGGCCGTAGTCAATGGAGCCGTATCCGCTTCTCAGATACTGGATTGCAACCGGGATTGTTCTGTACTTTGTCCCGATAATCAGATAAGGAAGAAGGAAGTCGTTCCAAATCCACATTGCGTTCAGAATCGCGATTGTGATGGAAATCGGTTTCAAAACCGGGAAAATAACCCTTGCGTACATGTTAAGAGGATTACAGCCGTCAATCAGTCCGGCCTCTTCAAGCTCCAAGGGAATCCCTTTGATAAATCCCGTAAACATGAACACTGCCATACTGGAACCAAAACCCAGATACAGAACGTTGATTCCGATGAAATTGTCCAGATGAAGAACATTTGCCGTCTTTGTCATGGTGTACATAACCATCTGGAAAGGAACAACCATACTTGCAATAAACATAAAGTAAATCGCGGAAGTAATTTTATTTTTTACCCTGACAATAAACCATGCAATCATGGAACAGAATACAATAATCAGGATTACGGAAACAACTGTGATAAAGAGGGAGTATCCGATACTGTCAAAAAAGTGGATTTTCGTAAGTCCCTCTGTATAGTTTTTAAGTCCTCTGAAACTTTCCGCATTGGGCAGTTCAAAAGGCGTTGTGGAAATATACAGCTTGTTTTTCAGGGAGTTCATCAGTACCAGCGCGATGGGAACAATGAAAACCACCGACAAAACAGTAAGAACAACATAAATGATAGTGTTTGAAAGTTTTCTCTTTTCCTGCATCTTATGCCGCCTCCTTTGACTGTGTAGCTCGAAGCTGAATCAACGCAATAACAAGAACAAGAATGGTAAATACCACCGCTTTGGCCTGACCGACTCCGGCAAAGCCCGTACGGTTGTAATAAGTATTATAAATATCCATGGCAAGCATGGTCGTCTGGTCGGCAGGAGCGCCGCCTGTCAACGCCAGGTTCTGGTCGTACATCTTGAAACAGTCTGTAAGAGCCAGGAATGTACATGTTGTAATGGACGTCATTACAAGTGGAATGATGATATTCTTTAACGTCTGTACGTAATTTGCCCCGTCAATCTTCGCCGCTTCCAGAATATCCCCTGAAATCGACTGAATGCCCGCGATATAAATAATCATCAGATAACCGATTTTCTGCCAGTTATACAGAATAATAATACCCCAGTATCCGTAAGTAGCGCTGTAGGTTAAGTCCGCACCTACCACTCTGATTAAAATACCGTTCAGCAGAAGCTGCCAGATATAACCTAAAATGATACCGCCGATTAAGTTGGGCATAAAGAAAATGGTACGGTAAACATTGGTTCCCTTTAATCCCTTGGTAAGCAGAAGCGCAAGCGCGAAAGCAAGTACGTTAGTGGATACCACGCCGACAACGGCAACCTTTACCGTAAACCATAAAGCTGAAAGGAACCCTTTCGTATCTGAAAAAACATAAAGATAGTTGGACAACCCCGTAAATTTTGCGGAGCCAATCGTCTTAAAATTACAGAATGACAGATATAATCCCATAAAAAAAGGAATAATAAATGAGATTATAAATGCAATAAGCGTTGGAAGTACAAAAATCGGAAAATACTTTTTGTAAGTCTTTTGCATGATTATCTCCTTTCCCCATGCATTTCTCATCGAAATTTTTATGCCGGGCATTACGCCCCCCGTCTTTTCTAAGAAAGCGCTTTGTTGAAATGGCGGCTATTTTCTTTTGCGAACCATAAACAAAGCGCTTTCTTTTCAGAAATTATTCAATAGAATTTCTAATCTTAATAACCGTTTGCAGTATTGGCGATTTCTCTTTCAACTTCCCACTCTGCTACGGCGTCTTTTACAACGTCGTCCCAGCTCTTCTGCCCCTGAGCGTAAAGCAGTAAGCTTGCGCCGAAGTCGTCTTTCCATGTCTGGTCGGGAATCAGGTTACAGGTTGTGCTGTAAGCAGTCTTTCCTGCTGCGGAAATTTCATTTTCACTTCCGAACAGAGGATTGGTGTACTCTGCGCCTTCCATGGTGGAGAACGGTGTCACAAACTGCAGTTTCTGAGCAACCAGAGTCTTTCCTGTCTCGGAAGAGAACAGCCATGTAAGGAAGTCGATTGCTGCCTGCTGGTCTTCTTCAGGAAGCTGAGAGTTTACACAGAATGCCTGGGAACCGCCTACGCAAAGCCCCATGTTTTCCTCGCCTGCCACGCCAGTGGTAATCGGGATAAAACGAACCTTGTCGTTCTCTACAACCTTGCCGTCTGTGTTGAGGATGGTATTCCATGCCCAGTCGCCGTTCTGAATCATTGCGCACTGTCCAAGCGCGAACTCTGCCATGGAATCGTCAACTGTCTTTGTACCAACCAGGTTAGGCTCGGTTACGGAGTTATTTAAGTAAAGGTCAAGAATGTTCTTGAAAGTTTCCGCTTCTTTGAAGCTGAACTCAGGAACAGCGCCGTTGATATCGATGTCTGCGCCCCACTCCCAGTAAAGAGGGATATTCATAAGGTGAGTCTGATATCTCCAGTCATCGCCCTGTTTCAAAGATGTGGAACCGAATACGCCCTGGATTCCCAGCTCGTCTTTCATAGCGGTCATATCTTCAACAACAGCTTTTAACGCGTCAAAAGTATAAAGCTCATCCAGAGAGGTGTACTCTGTGGATTTGTTTGCCGAAGCAAAGTACGCGTCTGTGATTGCGCTGTTTACAATGATGCCCCATCCTTCAAGTACATATACAAGTCCGCAAACTTTTCCGTCTGCCTCATAGGTATACGCCTTGTTTGTTACGGAAGCATAAAGGTCTGTATCGGACAAATCCCTGCAGTAATCTTTCCATGTAGCAAGTGCGGTTGCAGTCTCAACTACGAAAATAGCAGGTGCTTCGGAGCTGTCCATTCTTGCGGTCAGTGTGGACTCATATTGTCCTGAAGCCGCTGTTTCAATCTGAATGTTAACGCCGGTCTCAGCAGTGTAAGCTGCCGCTACTTCCTGCATTGCATCAGAAACTTCGGGTTTGAAATTGAGGAAACGAATCGTTCCCTTGTAGTCGCTTGATGCCGCAGAACCGGAATCTCCCGCCGCATCAGAAGAGCCGGAAGCATCCTCCGTACCTGTGCCGGCACCTGTGTTTGAATCTCCCGAACCGCCGCCACAGCCGACAAGCAGTGATACTGTCATTACTGTAGCCAAAAGTACTGAAATTACTCTTTTTGCCATAACATCCTCCTTTTAAATGGTTACCGGTTTTATTACCGGTAACGTTTTCATTTTATGTATTTAAGATATCATAAAAATTTTTCCAATGCAAGTACTTTATTCCATTTCTACATTTTCAACGAATTTCAGTTATCGCATTTGTATAGATTGCACAAGCTTATTCTCCATCTTCCACGGAACTCTCTTTATCGCCTGCCCGGTTCCGAATCCTTCCCCACGGTTTACTCCGGCAGACGCCACTGTCTCGCCTGGCTTCGGTAGCCTTCCGCCTCCTCCCTGATTCCCAGCGCCTCATAACAGTCCGCAAGGCAAAGCATGGCCATATCCCCTCCCCGGCGCGCGTTCAGCACGCTTTGGGTTTCGTAAGCGGCATTATAAAACCATATCGCCGCCTCCTCGTATTCCTTCCTTTCAAAATAGTACTGCCCCAGTTCAAAACAAACCTCGCTCACGCCGTCGCCTGCAATATCCTTCATGGCGTACCGGTACATTTTCAGGTAATCTCCCCGGATTCTGGCCGCGCTTACCACAACGCAGATTGCTTCCTTCATCTGCTCTTCTTCCGTTTCCCCGTGGTCCGCCACACCGGTAAAATACGCCTCCGCCTTCCCCAGCGCTTCCCTGTCCCCGGAAATAAGAAGCTCCTTCGCGTACATGTTCGCCAGACGCTTAGAAAGCGTCTCCCCTCTTTCCACTATTTTCTCAAAAATCTGCAAATCTCTGGCACTATGGCTCTCCTGTGGCAAATGCGTGATTTCAATGTCGCTGTCAAAAACCACCGGAAAAAGCCTTACCGTCTCATGCACCGGCTCAATCCACTGAAACGTCCGAAGCCTTTTAAACAGCTTGGGACGGAGCTCTTTGTCGAAATTGTAAACCGTCCCGTGGCAAAGCTGATTTCCGTAATACATCTGGACAATCTCCACCTCCGGCAGAATCGTTTCCTTTAATATATGAAGCTTTCGCGCGTTTTCCGCGTCCAGCACCTCGTCGGCGTCGGCGCAGTAAATATAATCGCAGCCCGCCATGGAAAAGGAAAAATTCCTGGCGTCCGAAAAGCTGCCCGTCCATTTGAAATCATATACCTTGTCCGTATACCGCCCCGCAATCTCCTTTGTCCTGTCGTCAGAGCCGGTATCCACAATGATAATCTCGTCCATCAAACCGCAAATACTGTCAAGACACCTTCCCAGAACCTTTTCTTCGTTTTTCACTATCATACATAAACTGAATGTTGCCATATTTATAACCATGCTCCTTTCCAAAGCTCCGAGACTTTGCGCGCAGCACAAATCTCTGCATTAAAATTTTCAATTCTCAATCCTGTACTTTCTCCCCGTTCTTTTCTGTTGACATCCCTGCCGCTATCAATTATTATTTTGATATTAGTGTTATAAACGATTTTACCACAATTTTGTCTGTCAGAACAGGAGATATTGCAATGAAAATAAAGCCGCAGAATATTTTTATATGCGCCGTCCAGAGTTTCTTTTCTTCCTGGGCAATTATGAAGGCCGCTCATATGGAGCCGGGAAATGTTTTTACCCTGATTTTCTTTCTGCTTTGCTTTCTTTTCTACCGCGCCGTAAACGAGCGGGTCCTGAAAGCCGGATTTTACGGCAATCCCGTTTTTACCCGCACCTGCGCCGTCATTGCGGTGTTTTTTTCCGCCTTTTATATGTCCGTGGATTACCCCCGCTATATAGAGACTCTTACCAATCCTTTATTCCGGATAGGAATTATCGCCTCCGCCCTGGCCGGATATCTGTTTCTTTTTTACTATCTGGCAAAATTTTTGTATTCCTATACGGCAGATTTTTCCTACCTTTCCGCGCTCCTTTTCACAAAAAATGGGGAGGCTGTCCCCCTCTTTGGCACGGATACAGACGCAAAAAACGGCGGGCCAAACTTGCGAAAACTTTTTCGGAAAATGAGTTCCTTCTATTATATACATACCGGCTTATGCGCTTTTTTGCTGTGTATGTTCTGCTGGCTGCCCTATTTCCTTTACCAGTACCCGGGAATTATGACGCCGGACAGCGTCAACCAGTTTGAGCAGGTGCTTGGGCTGATTCCCTACAGCAATCACCATCCCTGGATGCATACTCTTTTGATTGGCCTCATTTATAACCTGGGTTACCGGCTCACCGGAAGTATGCTGGCCGCCCTGTCATTTTACACCTTTTTTCAGATGTGCTTTCTTGCGGGAAGCGTCTGCTATTTTATCAGCACCCTGAGATACTTTTACGTAAAACCTGTTGTCTGCCTTTTCGCCACCCTGTTTTACGCGCTGGTTCCCTATCACGCCGTATTTTCCGTGACCATCTGGAAAGACATTCCTTTCGCCGCCGCGGTGATGTTTTTTGGCTGCGCGCTTTTCCGTCTCCTGTTTGGTAAATCTGACGAAAAGGACAGCCAAACCGGCAGTGCCCCGAAGTTCCGAAACCTGCCGGCTGTCTGCGTCTTTGTCATTTCGGGCTTTATGCTGTGCCTGTTCCGCTCCAACGGCTGGTACGCGTTTCTTTTATGTTTTCCCTTTCTGCTTTTCTCTTTCCGGGGGAAGGCCAAAACCATGTTCCCCGCATTATTCGGGATTTTATTGACCGCTGTGGTCATCAAATATCCGGTTATGAACGCTTTCCATGTGACGCCCCCGGATTTTGCGGAATCCCTTTCCATTCCCATCCAGCAAATCACGGCGGTTATCTGCAATGACCGCACGCTCACAAAAGAAGAGCTGGAACTGATTGGAAAAGTGGTGGACCTTACTTATATCAAAAAGCTCTATGACCCTCACTATGCCGACAATATCAAAAATCTGGTGCGGGCCGGAAATCAGGAATACCTTGCCGCGCATAAAGGAGAGTTTTTAAAGCTCTGGGTAAAGCTGGGGCTCCGATACCCGGGCGATTATATAACCGCCTATATTAACCAGACCTATGGCTACTGGTATCCCGATTCCTTTTACCTAGTAGCCGAAGCCGAGGGCATCAGCGCCACCAGCCTTGGCGTTTCCCACACACCCCTGATTCGGGGGCCTTTCGTGGTGAAAGCGAAAGAAATCTCCATCAAACTGGGCGGCATGGTTCCCCTCTACGGCACACTCTGGAGCATGGGCGTTGCCTGCTGGGTACTGATTTTCTCTGTCGGGAATGTTTTGATTAGAAAGGAAAAAAAGAAGCTGATACTCTACCTGCCGGGGGTGGCTCTGCTTTTGACCGTGCTCATTGCCACGCCCGTCGCAACGGAATTCCGGTATGTGTATTTTATGGTGTTTGGGATGCCTTTTTATTTGCTGAGTTCGGTGATTCCTGTTTCAGAGGGAAGGAAGCTTTTATGAGGATGGGGTGATATTTCTAAGCCGGACGTTCAGTCAGGGTTGTATTCCTTCGTCGGCACGCTCCCGCTCTATAAAAACGCAGCAGTACCAGACTCGCGAGTTGCATAGCAACTCGGGACCTCGTCAGGTGCTGGCGTTTTTATAAGGCCTCCTTAAGGAATACAACCCCGCTGAACTGGTTACCGACAACTTTTAGGAATATATACATTATACATTATGCGTTAATATTATGGAAAAGGAACCTTGAGCCTGCCGTAGACAGCTCACAGGAAAATGTGTATCCTTAAGGAGCCCTTACAAAAACGTCAGTGGTTAGTGAGGTCACGAGTTGCCATGCAACTCGCGAGCTTACCACTGCTACGTTTTTGTAGAGCGAGAGCGCGGCGACGAAGGATACACATTTTCCTGTGAGCGTCACGCCCCCACTTCCTTTTCTGACTACATTTCCAGCGCCAGACAATTCGCACACTTCACCGGCAGTTCATCCGGCAGTTTCACTGTCACGATTCCGTAATTCTGCGAAAAGGGAACCTCACCCACGCCGAGAAGCCTTACTCTTTTTATCTCTTCTCCGGGCAAAAGGGATTTTATCACGGCCGTACGTCTTTCCGGCGCCTTCATCATAAATGCGTAAATGATATTGTCTTTCCGGGTAAAGCGATAATCCGCTTCTGTCCAGTCGGTCTTATTTTCAGTAAAACCGTCAATCAAAACCGTTGTCGGGCCTTCCCCGAAAACATGGTACGGTCTTGTTTTGTAAACGCCTTCCGCGCAGACGGAAAACCATTTTCCCATTTCCTCCAGAATATATTCCGCTTCCTCGTCTATGGTTCCGTCCGGTCTCTGTAAAATGTTAAGCAGCATGTTACCGTTCTTGGAGATAATATCCACCAGCATTTCAATGAGCTGCTCCGGTCTCTTGTAGGTTTCGCCCGCGTCATAGAACCAATTGCCTATGCAGGTGTCTGTCTGCCACGGCTCTTCCATCCTGCCCGGAAGCTGGCTCTTTTCTATGTCAAGGGTTCCCACCCTGTATACCTCTTCATTCCGGTCTTTCTGGGTGTATACTGCCCTGTTTTCCCCGTTTACAGCCAAAGAATCGTTATACAGATAGGACACGGCTTCCAGTCCCGGCTGATAGTTTTCCCTGTCAAAGGGCAGCGCGCTGTCTGAATAGAGAAGCGCCGGATGAAATTTATCCACAAGCTCTTTTATGACCCTGAGCCAGTATTTCTGAAATTCTTTGTTTTCCGTCATCCATTTTATCAGCTCCCCTTTGTGTCCGGGTTTATAATGCTCCTCGTTTGCAAAGTAAAAATCCCGGTATTTGCTGTCGCTTCCGTCGTAAGGCACGTCCTTATACGGCCCGTAAGTATCCGCTCCCTTATTGGGATACCACCATGAAAAAGAAGCTCCCAGATGCTCCGTCAGGCCAAAGGGGATTTCATACTTATCGGCCGCCTGCTTCCACAATTCACAGATATCCCGGCCCGGTCCTATATTCACCGAATTAAATTTATTGATGGATGACCGGTAATTGAAAAAATGGTCGTGATGCATGGCCTGCGCCACAAAGTATCTGGCGCCCGCCTTATGATAGAGCCTCATAAGCCTGTCGGGGTCAAACTTCTCGGCTTTCCACAGCGCGCAGATATCCTTATACCCGAATTTTGACGGGTGGCCGTAGTGCCTTACATGATAATTGTACTGCTTAGAACCCTGAATATACATATTCCTCGCATACCAGTCCCCGAACATCGGCACGCTTTGAGGCCCCCAGTGAGACCAGATACCAAACTTTGCGTCACGGAACCACTCCGGACACCTGTATCCATATAAGGATTCAAAAGACGCTTCAAATTTTTCTGTCATAATTTTATTTTTCCTTCCTTATCATTCGTTTCATACCGCTACCCCTTTACCGCACCTGAAGTCATACCCGACACAATGTATTTCTGCCCCAGCACATAAACCACCAGAACAGGCAGTACCGTAAGAATAATATCGGCGCAGACCAGATTCCACGACTGGGTGTACTGGCCGAAAAAGTTGTAGACAGCCAGCGTTACCGGCATTTTGTCCGACCCGTTCAAATAGTAGATAGCCATTGTGAAATCATTCCATGTCCCCATAAAATTAAGGACAAACAAGGTGGCGGCCACCGGCTTCATCAGCGGGCAGATTACTCTGGAAAACAGTCCCCACGGCCCGCACCCGTCAATGACTGCGGCCTCGTCCAGCTCTCTTGGGATTCCCGTCACAAATCCATGGGAAATAAAAAAGCTGATAGGCACGGCCATTGCCGCATATAAAATAATAATTCCGATTCTGGTATTTAACAGCCCCAAAAACGACATCACACGCATCAGCGTGATATTATTGACCGGTAGCGCAATTCCGGCAATCAAAAAGTAGTATATTATCTGAACCGAACGGCGTTTTGCCCGGGCCGCCACAAAGGCTGCCAGAAACGCCGCTATTATAACGAGTATCGTGCTGAAAAAGGCATAGGAAAAGCTGTTGACAAATCCTTTCAGCAGATGTCCTCTTTCAATCACTGTCTGATAATTTTCGATAAGAAACTTCTCCGGCAGCGTAAAATCCATCAGATATGCTTCCCCCTGAGACTTGAAGGAATTAACCAGTACAATTAAAAAAGGCACAATAATCACGATGGAAAGCAGCCAGGCAACAAGATTTTGAAAAAGCCTTTTGAAAAATCTTTTCTTTCTCACGACTAATATACCTCCTTCCTGTTGGCAGTCCGCGTAATGGCAATCGAAACCGCAAGCGTAAGCAGGGCAAGAAGCGATGCTACCGTTGAACCCATCGCGTAATTACCGGAGGAAAATTCGGAGAAGACAACCGTATTCATCACGTCAGTGGCATATCCTGGCCCGCCGTTGGTCAGAACGTACACAATGTCAAAGACCCGCAGCCCGTAAGAAATGCTGAGCACAATATTGACTGTTATGGTCGGTAAAAGAAAGGGAATCATCACATTTCCCACCTTTGCCCAAAAACCTGCTCCATCTATCTCAGCCGCCTCATAGTATTCCTTCGGAATAGCCTGCAGTCCCGCGATGAAAATAACCATGCCGTACCCCACTCCTTTCCACACGTCAACGCAGATAATCGTGCCAAAAGCCGTGTCGATACTGCCAAGCCAGTCCCTTGTCAGAGCTTCAAGTCCAATGGCTCTTAAAAAAATATTTAAAAACCCGGTGCTTGGATGGAGCATCGCCTTAAATACCAGCCCCACCACCAGCATGGACATCACCTGAGGGGCAAAGGCGATTGCCCGGTGCAGGTTTGCCAGCTTTATTTTTTCGGTAAACAGTATGGCGAGGGCAAGAGCGAGGACTGTTTTGACAAATGTGGATATCACAGTAAAGGCAAGAGTGTTTTTGATAAACAGAAGATAATTGGAATTTCCGGAAAATACCTTCTGAAAATTTTTAAGTCCCACAAAATTGACGTTATCATCATAACGGTTCCAGTCCGTAAAGGAATAAAATATACCCATCATGGACGGAATCAGAAACAGCATCAGAAACAGCAAAACGGCTCCTGTCATAAAGTACCACGGGTATATTTTTTTCTCGTTCATAAACTTCCTCCTTTTTGTTACAGAAAATCCACAGCATGAAATCATTTATCTACGAATTTCATCTGTGGATTTTCATAGCCTGTACTATTTATTTCCAGTTTTCGTCTCCCATGAGAAGGGCCTGTTCATCTCTTCTGTCGGAAATGCTCTGAAGCACTTCCTCCGGGGTCATTGCATCGGCAAACATGGCCGCAATGTCCTTGCCGGTATCCATCCAATTAGCACCAACATATTTTACTGCTGCCTGCATTACCGTTCCGCTTGAGATGGAGTCCAGATAGTCCACATAGGACTGGGGATACTGGGGCGCTATTTCCGGCCAGCAAAGCGCGATGCACTCCGGGTCGCCCTCAAGCCGCTGCTGCAGCACTTCGGGAGTAGCCAGATAGCGGAAAAATTCCTTTGCTTCCTCCGCGTACTCGCTTGTGGCACTGATAAAATATGCGTTACTCGCCGGATTAGTTCCGATACACTGCGCGTCTGCCCAGGGCATGGTAAAGATTCCGATTTTCCCTTCCATTTCAGGATACTGCTCCGCCAGAGACTGTTCCCAGCCAAAGCCTTCAAGCGTCATGGCGTAGGTTCCGTCTGCAATGGCCTTATAGTCCCCTGATGTGCTGTTGGACATGAAATCTTCTCCATAAAAACCCGACTGCTGAAATTCCTTTAACTGCTGAAGAACCGTAAGAGCCTCTGGTATATCGGTCAATTTCATTTCGTTATTATTTAATTTGTCATATAAACCTTCATGTAATTGATTATAATATCCTCCCAGCTCATAAAACGGGAGCTGCTGATGCCAGCCGTCCTGTACAGCCTCATAAATAGGGATAATTCCCGCATCCTTTATGGTCTGACAGACATGCTTAAACTCTTCATAATTCGTCGGCGCAGTCAGTCCGAGATTTTCAAAGATTTCTTTGTTATAATAATACCAGTAAATTTTATAACCTGGGAAAGTAATAGCATATACATCCTCTCCAACAGATACCGCCGGAATTACTGACGGGTCTATTCTGCTGACCCACTCCTCGTCTGTCAGCGGAATACAGTTTAATGTGGGTTTCAATTGGTCCTCAAGCGCAACCGGGTCTGAATCGCTGCAGAAGATGTCGGGCGCTTCACCCGCGCTGATTTTGGTTGTCAGCACGTCCTTCCACTGTGCATCCGGCGTAATCTGGAAATCAATTCGCACACCGGTCTTTTCCTCATATTCCTCCGCAATCTGCTGCACGATTCCGCTGCTGGGAAGCCCGGACTGATGCGAGCCAAAGGTAAGCGTTATATTCTTCTTTTTTGTATCTTCCTCTCCTGTATCCTGCGCCGCAGTATCTTCCGCCTCCGCGTTTTTTGTACCCGCACTATCCGCACCTGCCGCCTCTTTTTCTCCCCCCGATGCACCGCACCCGGCAGAAGCGCACGCAATGCCGATTAGCAGTGTTGTCAGGACAAGCGCTGTTTTCCTTCTCATCTTTATTCCTCCTTCTCAATTGACAAACCACACAAAATGCATATAATTTAAATTAGTATATTTTTCACAATTTAAGCTCTCGAGTGCTATGATTTCATCATACATTGGTAAAGCTGATAAATAAATGGACAAACATTGCCAATATTTTGCACAATTCGAAACAAATCCAAAATATTATTTATTTATCGGCCGTCAGGAGGGCTTATGCATATCATAAAATCAAAAACTCTTAGAATGAGGCTGTTTTACAGTTATTCTCTGCTCTTCATTTTAATGTGGTCTGTTTTTGCCGCCTTTATTTATCTGTATTTCTATTCCCAGATAAAGCAGCAGGTAATCGCCCGGCAAAAGCAGGCATGTTTTACTGTGGAAAAAGCCCTGCTGAATAAAATCAATATCAGCGATTCCCTGGCAATGAATATCCTGTACTCCAATCTGGTTCGAAACAGCTTTGAAAAACAAATAGACCTGCATAACCCTGAGTCGGCAGACTATTTAAACGACGGCAGTCTGCTTTATTTAAACGCGTCCGAATGCTCCGATATCCTTTCCAATATTGTGGGTATGAGCAATGACATCGCACAGGTAAATCTGTACGATTTGTCCGGAAACATGATTGGGTACGGGCTGTATAACGGTATGATAACCGGAGATTTCTGCGAATCGGGCTGGCTTGCGGCTACCAGAACGCTAAACGGCCATAAATACATCAGCGCGCCCCATCAGATGAACTGGATTCATGCCGGGAATGTCCGTCCCGATGAGCAGTATGTTTCCCTGACACGTGCATACAAAAACCGCTCCTATGAGCTAATCGGATATGTGGAAGTGATGCAGAGCTGCCATGATTTTTTTGATTATGTGGACGAAATTCTCGTCAGCGAACCTGATATCTCTATTTATATCTTTAACAGCGACAACGACTGTATTTATCCCTATACCCCGGAGGGCGGCGCAGAGGGCGCGGCTTATGAGACGTTTCTGCCCTCCCAAAACCTGACCTCCCAGCCCCGCACTTTCAAGACGGATATCCAAAAAGAAGCGATACTCCTCACCACATATTCCGTGCCGTCAGAAAATGTGACGATTCTGCTTTCACAGCCGGAAAGCATTATATACGACACCTTAGGCGGGTTCAACAAATTTTTCTCCGTTCTTGCGGCCGCCTTTCTGGCTCTGATATTATTGCTTTCCTTTGTTCTGTCCGATAAAGTCACAAAGCCGCTCCTTGATTTGCGCTCCGCCATACAGAAGGTAGACCTTCCAAGCCTTTCCATCAAGGGGACGGCGGTATCCATCGAAGATAAAAATAATCTGGAGGAAATATCGGACGTTATAAAAGCCTTCAACACCATGTATGAAACCTTAAGCCGCACGGTAAACGAACTTCTTTTTGCCAAAAGCGAAGAAATCAATTCCAAAATCCTTGCCGTACAGGCGCAGATGAACCCGCACTTTCTGTACAATAACCTGACCAATATTTCAATCATGGCCGAGGAAAATATGAATCCTCAGATTATCAAAACCTGTCAGGATATTACGTTTATGCTGCGCTACATTGCCGTGCAGAACAGCAGCGGCGTTCTCCTCTCTCAGGAAACGGATTATACAAAGCGGTATCTGAACTGCATGAAAATACGCTATGAAGACGATTTAGATGTCCGGACCAGCATCCCGCCATCCATGCTGGATATTGTAGTCCCGAAGCTTATCCTGCAGCCTCTGGTGGAAAATTCCATCAAATACGGGCTGCCCGATTCCCCTCCATGGACGATTTCCATTTACGGGGAAAACACGGATTCACACTGGAAAATAACGGTATGCGATAACGGAAAGGGCTTCTCCCGGGATACGCTGAATAATTTGCACAATGAAATGAAAAAATTTGATAAAACGGCTCAAATCCCCCCGCTTACCCTAAGCGGTATGGGCCTTTTGAATATTTATATCCGTATCAAGCTGCTTTATAAAGAAAAAGCTGTTTTCGAAATAAAAAACCTTCCTTCGGGAGGCGCCAGCGTCACACTTGGCTGCAGCCGGCGGCAAACCCCTGACGCGGAAACGATGAACACAAAGGACGGCGCATGAGAATCCGCAGATAGTCCGCGGCTGGACGCGCCGATGAACAAACCAGTTTTCAACTAAGGAGGCACACAATATGAAATATACATGTCTGGTAGTGGAGGATGAAATACTTCTCCGGCAGAATCTCTGTAAAAAACTCGGTCAGTACCAATCTCTTTTCGAAGTGATTGGAAATGCCAAAAACGGCGGACAGGCGCTTGAACTGATAGAAAGCACCGGTATTGTTCCCTCTTTGGTCATTACGGATATCCAGATGCCCGGAATGGACGGCCTTGCACTGGCGGAGCATTTGTCCGTGCATTATCCCCAGACCAAAATATTGATTTTAAGCGGCTACAATGATTTCAGATATGCCCAGAGGGCCATCCGGTATAACGTCTGCGATTACCTGCTAAAGCCCGTTTCCGACGACGTACTTTACGAAGTTCTGCTGAATATAAAATCAAGGCTTGATTCCCGGCCAAAGCCGCCGGAAAACCGGCAAACGGCCAAAACGCCTGAATCCCCTAAGGAAATTGTGGAGGCCATCCGGACATATATTCTCACACACTATACGGAGGAAATTTCTTTGGAAGAGCTGGCGGCACAGTTTCAGTTTTCGTCGGCTTATCTTCGCAGGATTTTCAAGCAATTTACCCAGTATACGCCGTCGCAATATCTGACGCACCTGCGGATTGACGAGGCCAAACGTCTGCTTCTCACAAATCCTGAAATGAATATCAGCGCCATTGGCAGGCTGGTCGGTTATCAGGACCAGTATTACTTCAGCCGGATTTTTAAAAAGTGTACCGGTATGTACCCTACGGAATATCGGGGAACGGAGAAATGAAGGAAAAAG
>CAJTMZ010000014.1:0-8767 GCA_910577445.1 uncultured Lachnospiraceae bacterium
TCTGTCCGGGACACCTGATTCGCAACCTTAAGTTCTCCCCTATTCAGCCTCCCGGCCATCTATCTCCTGGAACTTGCAAGAAAGCTTTCATACTTCTGTTCTAACTGTTTCCCATAAGAATCATCCATGGTCTTTGCCGCCGCAATCCCCTTTATATATAAATTTCCGTACCAGCTCGACTGCGGCACTTTCTGAAGCTCTGTTTTCGCCCAGTTCCACAGACCGGCTGCTGCCTTACTATGATTTGCTGTGACTTCAAAGCAGGCTTCCAGGATATCCTTGAACAGCCGAAGCGTCCGAATCTGTTCGTAATCCGTGGTCTCAATCACCTTTTCGCATAAATGGAATGCCTTGCCATAATCGCCCGAATGAATGTAGTGCCGAATCAGGTTTTTGTACCCGGAAATAATATCTCCTTCGCTGCTGTTTCCTGCTGACAGGAGCTTCTTTAACTGCTCCTGATAGAGCCTTTCATTTTCCGCGTCCCTTCCCAGAAATGTGTTGAAATCAATCAGTGTCCTGCAGTTGGAATCGGACCATTCTGCAGTATTCTCTTTCCACTCATCCACCAGGCTTCCCATCACATCCCGATATTCCATTTCCCGGCACAAATAGATGCAGTCTAACAGACTGTTTGCCCCAAAGTCATCCTCCATTTGTCCCTCCGGGTCATAGCCACAGGCGCAGTCAAAGTTCGCGTTCTTTGCCTGCTTCAATAAACCGGCATATTTTCCGTCTCCATTGTATTTTCTGATGAGGTGAGTCAGTATCTGCAGCGTACTTCCTATCCCCTGAAATGAATTCCGCTCCCTGTCCTTCAGCTCCTCCTCAAAGAGGAAAGCAACCGTCTCTTCATCCTCGATATGGCAGTACAGAAGGTAATAGGACAGCCGCAGGCGGTTCGTATAATTTTCGTCATCTGTGCCCCATTCCCCGTTATGGAATTCCTTATAACAAACTGTATCGACATTTCCCGCTTTCAGTGCCTGATAAACGGCTTGCTGCTCTTCTATTTTAGATTTTAACCGTTCTATTCCCATAGTCTGTTCCCCATCCGCTCCTTTGGCTTCAGTTCCGCCATGCGAGCTAAAGCTGATTGCCAGCCACTCCCCATCACAGTTTACTTCAAACATCTCAACTTCCCCATAGGGGTCTAAGTACAGATATATATTAAGCCCCTGCGGTATTTCTTCCAGAATTTTGGAAATTACCTCTTCTGTAATTTCATCAGCTTCATAAGAAGAATACGGCGGGTCATAATAGTCAATATGTTTTATCTGGATTTCTTTGGTGTCAAAATCAGGGATATTCTCCTGCTTAGGTATAATTTTAACTTTCATACCGCATAGCGTTTTGATTATTTCAGTTTACATCACACCATGAGATAAAACTTCCAACTCAATCTCATCATCCGGTGAAGCGATTTCCGCAACCAAATCAAGGCTCATATAATCTTCCTCCTGTCCGTTTTCATTTCCGGTCAGCCCTACCTGGATAAAAATATTATAATACTTTTTGATTTTATCGCTGTCCAAAGGCAGATAGTTTTCTTGTCTTTCATTCCCTTTATAGCTTACATTTCTATATTGCCCGTTTTTGATATGGTAAGGACGATGGTTATTATCCCGGTAAGTAAAACCGTAACTCTCATATATAACATAATAATTCCCCGTAAAATAGCGGATATCGGGAAAACTGTCAATCTCTGAGGACAGGTCTTCGCTATCTTCATCAAGATAATTGCTGAAAATGATTTCTTCAATTTGCTCCAGCATTTCCTTTCGTCTCCTTACAAGGAGCTGATATACTTCTTGTGGAAAATCATCATCAATAGAAATCCGGGGCTTAATCTTCAATTCAAAATTCGCATAATCATTATCAACATTTTCTTTTTCAAAGACAATCAAGTTTGGTCTTTTTACTTCCTTTTTCTTTTTGAACCTATCAAAAATTCCCATAATCCAATCTCCTCCTTGTTATTGATTGCACTCCATATATACAGAACGTCCCCTTTTGAAGCATATTTCGGCGATACCCCACCACAAAACAGTTTTCCTCTACATCCGCCTTGGTATAGGGTCCCCGGTTTTCAAAACAAAAAGGCGCTCTCCGCCATACAGTTTCCTGCAGGCATAAGAGCGCCACTTTTGACAGTATAAAATTGAGTACGACAAAATTGCGGGGCTACATAGACACAATACCGCCTTGCTTGCTTGAGAATGGCATAAATCATCATATTTTTCAAGCTCTCTTTCTAAAAAATCGCACAAAAATACTAACGCAATTATAGCAGAAATTTGCCTGTCTCGCAAGGGGCGTGATGCTGATGAGATTATGAAGATGAATTTTGCAGATGACTATAAAATATCTGCTTACTTTGCGAAGAAACATTCAGTCATGCAAAAAATAACCCAAATAGTTTGTCCGCCAGAAGCAGTTTTGATTATAGCATATGTTCTTTTATTTTCCTGAAATAGTTCCATTGTATACTGTTTCTTAAAGAAAGAATTCTCTCTCCACCTCTCTGCATATGGCATGGTATATGGGCAGATGGTACTCCTGCACCCTGTAGGTTTCATCTGCCGGCGCTATGATGGCGCAATCGCAGTTTTTCCCACTCCATCCGCCGCCTTTGCCGGAAAGTGCAATCGTGAAAAGCCCCATGGCCTTTGCCACTTTCACCGCATTTATTACGTTTTCGGCATTTCCGGAGGTACTGATTGCCCAAAGTACATCGCCCGCCTTTCCAAGAGCATAAACCTGCTGCGCGAATATTAAAGAGGGCGCCATATCGTTCAGTACTGCCGTGCAGAGCGCGTCAGCGCCAATCAGCGGAATGGCCGGAAGCCCTTCCTGCAGGCCGTCGATAATTTTGCACGCAACGCCTTTTTTTTCCAATTCGCGCCGTCTGCTTTCCCCAGGCTTCCTTTCGCTTGCAAATCCCTTAATCAGCTCGCCTGCAATATGCTGACAGTCCGATGCGCTTCCCCCGTTGCCGCACAGAAGAAGCTTGCCGCCTTTACGAAAGCCTGCGGCAATCCTCTCCACTGCATATTTTATTTCCTTTTCCACACTTCCCAGCTCCGGGTAATGTTCCATCAGTTCTGGAATGCCTAAGTACATATGTATTTCTCCCGTTTATAAATAATCGTGCATCGCCACACAGAGCGCGGCAACATCTCCAAGCTGTTCGCCAAGCTGCGCTTTCACCACTTTTACCGACTGGACATTTCTCTTAATCGCCTCGTCCTCTATCTTATTCCACATGGAATCCTCCATAAATTCCGCACAGTGCCTGTAAATACTTCCGACAACAATCAACTGCGGATTTAATATATCTATGAGTATGGCAATCTCTTTTCCGAAATCTTCCCCAATCTTTTTAAAAAGAGCGATTGCGTTCTCGTCGCCCTCCCGGGCAAGCCTGCCCAGAATCCTTGCGCTGCCCATCCCGTACTGCGCTATCCCGGCCCCGCTGCAATACCCTTCTATGGAACCCGCTTTCCGATATCCCACATGACCGCTTTCATAGAGCCTTACATGGCCGATTTCTCCCGCCCCGTCGTTGGTTCCCCGATACAGCCTGCTATTTAAAATCAGTCCTGCCCCCATACCGGTTCCAAAGGTCAGAAACACCATGTTTTCACAGCCCCTCCCGGCCCCGAACCGCCATTCGGCAACTGCGCACGCGTCGGCGTCATTTTGCAGGAAAACGGGTACTCCATATCTGTCTCCTAAAATTTCGGTTATTGGATAGTTATTCCAATCGGGCAGATTGGGCGGTGAGATGATAAGCCCCCTCCTGCTGTCTAAGGGTCCGCCGCAGCTTATTCCTATTGATTCCACGTCATTGTCCATAAAAGAGCTGACGCTTTCCAAAATCCAGTCCGTCGTTTCTTTAAACGACGTTGTCTTAAACCTTCGCTTTTCCAAAATCTCAGCGCGGTTATTCCCATAAACAACGGAGCATTTCGTACCCCCTATATCTATACCGATGTACATCCCCACACCTTTATCCCCCTGCGCTGTCCTGTCGCATAGAATCCTGCCCCGACAAAAGTCACGCTTTCGTCCTCCAAAGCCGTTACAATATCCGAGCCTTTTTTGCCATTTCCAAATACCGCCCTTTATCAACCGGATTTTCCCATGCCATGTAATGGTTTCTGCAGCGTTTTCCGCCGGATTCCCACTCTATCAGATAAAATCCGTCACGTTTTCCTGCATCCATAACCGCTACCGTCTCGGCAGAATCGGCTTTAATCAGACAGCTTCCTTCGGCCATAACCTTATCGCATGTTACATCCAGCACCCTGTAGGCTGCCTGCACATCGTCGGCATAGTCGTTTACCCCAATAAGCTTAATCTTTCCTTCGCAGGGTTCGTCGCACATAAAAGCCACCATTTCCTGAGAGCGTTTAATATAATAGTAGGCAAGCTTTTTCTCAAAATAGTAGTCCACCACCGCATCGGAAAACTGCGGACATCCGTCCAGCATGTTCCACCATATAATCCCGGTTCTGCGCCATTTTCCTATGCGGAAGCGCTCTATAAAATATTTTTTTGCTTCCGCCTGGGATATCTGACTGAGCAATGAAAACTCCTCCAGATTATCCGGTATTTCTCCGAACAGAACCTTTATCTGATTTGCCATAAGCGGTATACGGTAAGCAAATTCCTCGTCCGGTTTTTCCGTGGGAGAGGAGGCATGTAAAAGCCATTCTCCGTTGTCATTGTAGGGCCAGAGCGCCTCCGGTGAAATAAATTTCTTTATGGAATCCGGTGAAGGACAACCATGATATCCTGTCTCGCTTGCAAAATGTGCGGTGGCGTCTCTGTAGAAGCTTCCCTTATAATAATCCCGCGGCCCCCACAGGTGCTGCTCCGGCGTATCCGCCATATTCTCCCACGCGGTTTTGTCTATGTAGGGCGAACTCGGCAGATATTCTCTCACATAATCATTTTCCAAAATCGCATAGGGTATCACCTTCCGCGTATTCAGATTGAGATTCGGGTCCACCACATGCCCCGTAAATTCCTCATAGAGCATATCGTTTTCATTATCCCCTGACCAGAGCGCAAGACTGGCGTGCTGGCGTAGCCTCCTAATCTGAAATACCACTTCTTTCTTAAATTCCCGCAAAAAGGATTCATCATAAGGATAGATGGCGCATGCCTGCATAAAATCCTGCCAGATTAAAATCCCCTTCTCGTCGCATAACTCGTAAAACAGGTCATCCTCATAATATCCGCCGCCCCAGCAGCGTATCATGTTGCAGTTCGTATCCTCCACAAGCGCGATAGCGCCGGCAATTTTTTCCCGGCCTCTTGAGGGAAGAGAATCAAGCGGAACCCAGTTCGTGCCCAGCACAAACATTTTTCTCCCGTTTACGATGAAGCAGAACTCCCCGTTCCCCTTTTCATCTGTGGTTCCTGTCTTTAAGAGCTTCACTGTCCTTACGCCAAAGGGAAAGTCCTTTGCTGCAAGTTCTTCACCATCCTTCAACAGCCTTGCGGTTACATGGTAAAGCTTCTGCTCTCCCATGCGTCTGGGCCACCAGAGAGACGGATTATCCAAAATAAAATTGATATGGTTGTTTTTATTCCACACATCTTTTTTTATATAAAATTCGGATTCCCCACAGCTTCCCGTAAGCTCCAGTTCAAGGCCCTCGTAAGAAATATCGTCAAGCTCCAGTTCACAGTAGTAACATAAATCCGCCTTTTTAAAATCTTTTTCCAAATCTTTTACAAACAGATAACTCTGCTTAAACTCAAACCGGGGCTTTTCCTCCAGATACACGTCCTTCCATATGCCGCCGGAGAGCATTCTCGGGAAAATGTCCCAGCCGAACATATAGGCGGATTTCCTGATATAAAGAGAATCTTCCCCATATTTCAGCCCCCGCTCCAGCATATTATAGTCATGCGCTCTCGCCTGTGTCACAACGGGCAGGATATGGACAAAAATCTCGTTTTCTCCGTCCTTCAGCATATCCGCTTTCAAAGGTATCTCGTGGCTCATAAGCATATTATCCGTATGGGCAATATGACTGCCGTTCAAATAGATATCTGCAATTGTGTCTATACCCTCAAACAAAAGCCGGTACTTTGCACCGCTTTTGGGGGAAAAGTCAAACTGCCTGCCGTAAAACAGATGCCAGAGTTCTCTTTCTCTTTCTTCATTCAGATTTCTTCCATAAAAAACAGGATTAATCTTCCCGGCCATCTCCAGGTCAGCCTCAAAATTTCCCGGCACATGGCCGTCCGCGCACTTTATATATTTCCTGTCCAAATCCTTAAAAGAGCACGGAGACTTCCCCGCCTCCTTAAAATCCTGATGCCCGCAATATCCCAGTTTCCAGTTACCGCTTAATTTCATAATAATAACCATACCTTTCTCAAAGTGTTTTTATCCCTTCACCGCTCCCTGCGTTATGCCATCGATAAGCCTGTCCGACATCACCAGATAAATCATTATCATAGGTATCGCCGAAAATATAATACTTGCCAAAAGCACGGGGTAATTGGTTGCATGGTCTCCTTTGAACTGCGCAATAAAAAGCTGTATCGTATAGTGCTTCTGATTCCTTAAAAAGATAAGGCCCATCAGCAGGTCGTTCCACACATTCATAAAAGTCAATATTCCCACCGTTGCAATCGAGGGCTTTAAAAGAGGCAGTATAATGCTGAAAAAGCATTTTTTTATGCTTGCCCCGTCTATCACCGCGGCTTCCTCAAGCTCATACGGCACTGACTCCAGAAAGCCCGTCATAATAAAAACCGCTGTAGGGATTGCTCCGGCAATATATATCAGAAGAAGCGCCCCCGGATTGGGAAGCCCCAGCTTCGAAACCGATATATAAAGCGGCACAAGAAGGGAGTGTATTGGCACCATGATACCTAACAGCAGATAATTCAGCGCCGCTTTGCTGAACTTCCACCTCATCCTTGTAATCGCATAAGAGGCCATCGACGCAACGGCAATCGACACAACACAGCTTCCCGTGGAATAAAGCAGGCTGTTTATGAGGTTCCTGCCAATATTGTAGGTTTCAATAATCGCCTGATATCCTTTTAGGGAAATCTCCTCGGGCAATCCCCACGGCGAATTAAAAATCTCCGTGTTGCTCTTAAAAGAAGCTGCAAATATGAACCCCAGCGGGAACAGTATTACAATCATAAGCAGCAGAAAAATCAAGTACCTGATTACGTTGACCGCCTTTCTTTTCATAAAATCGCCTTTCCTCTCATCCTTCCATCTGCTAATCCGCATCTAAAGCTTTCTGTATCGCAAGCGACACTAAAAGGCACATGACAAACAGCATAAGTCCCACTGCACACCCATAACCGTATCTTAAATTTAAGAAAGCTTTGTTATACATATAGGAAGCCATAACTTCTGTCGTATGTGCCGGCCCTCCGCCGGTCATAACATAAATGGAATCAAAGCTTTTAAAGGAACTTGTCATAATAAGAACAAGACTTACCTTTAATACCGGCTTCATATTGGGCGTTATCACACGCACGGCAAGCTGCCAGACATTGGCTCCGTCTATTTTGGCCGCTTCAATGATGTCCAAGGGTATCGCTATAATGCCCGTTACATATATGAGCATATGATATCCCACAAACTGCCATGCCACGGCAATACAGACACACACCATCGCAGTATTCTCATCCGCCAGCCAGAATCTTGAAAGCTCCGGTTTACCCATCAGCCCAAGGAGTGCATTTACAAGCCCCACCTCAGGATGATAAATAAAATAGAACATCAGCGAAACCGCCGTTCCTGACAATACCGCCGGCATGAAAAGCGTATTCCGCACAAGCTTCTCAAATCTTTTACCCCGGGTCAGAAATATGCTCAGACAGTACGCAAGCGGAATCTGGAAAAGCACTGAAAGGAACATGTAGGAAAAGGTATTCCTGACCGTAGTTATAAAAACCCTGTCCGACGTAAAGAGCCTTATAAAATTTTTCATGCCTACGAATTTAGCGTCGGAGAGCAAATCCCATTTAAAAAAGGACAGTCCTACAGATGCGGCAAGCGGCACCGGTATTACCAATGTAAAAATAATTATGGCCGGCGCCATAAATAGAATTATTGTTTTTTATCACGAAGCATTCTGTCCATAAAATCCCTCCTGCGCTTTCCGGCCGGTTTTTATCAGCCGCATGGGACGCATGTAATCTTCTGTACGTCCCACGCGTATATATGGCTGACTGTAAGTGCTCCATTATTCCCATGCGTCCAGCGCATAATCCTGCAGCGATTCAAAGGCCTCCTTCGGGTCTCCTCCCGTAATAACCATACGTGTGGTATTGTTAAGCTCCGCACCGACATCCGTGCCAAGAGGGTTGTCCCATGGGATTATCGAATAGGCAGCGCTCTCAAAGGCTTCCGATATATCTCTTGTAAGCGCAGGTACTTTCGATTTATCATAGTTGACATTTTTGCAGGCAATGATTGCTCCCGTCTCCGCATAGGCGGCCTGACGCTCTTCAGAAAACATAAAGGCCAAAAGCGCCTCGGCGGCTTCCACATTTCCGGTTTTGGATGAAATAGCATAAGCGTTATCAAAATTCATCAGCCAGTCGTCAGAGCTCCCCTTTCCGCCTTCTATCTCAGGAAAGTTGAAGATTCCCACGTCATCGCTAAGAGCCGCTATATAGTTAGGCGCCGCCCACGAACCGTCTATTATCATAGCGGAATCGCCAGCCATGAATTTCTGCTGCGCCTCCTCCTGGGAAATAGCGGCTATTGTCT
>CAJTMZ010000014.1:8777-9751 GCA_910577445.1 uncultured Lachnospiraceae bacterium
AACATCCCAAGATTTACAAGGTCCTGAAGCTGTTTTCCGGCGTTCACAAAGCCCTCGTTTGCAAAATCCGCTTCCTTATTTAATACCACGGATTCATACAAATCGTTTCCGTTTAAGCGGTTAAAAATCATCATATAAGGTATGGTTCCCGGCCATGGGTCGGAAATCCCCAGATTACAGGGGGTAATCCCCTTTTCCTTTAAAGTATCCACAATGGCCAGTAATTCATCATAGGTTTCGGGCACTGTGATGCTGTTTTCCTCAAAAATCTTCTTATTGTAAAAAAACATCTCGCCGCTTGCCACAAGTGGAATTGCATATTTCTTTCCGTCAAAAGTACTAAGATTCAGTCCTTTATCATTCATAAGCGCCGCCGTCTCCGGATAGGTTTCCAGCATATGCTCTACAGGCATAACCTGTCCCGCCGTCACAAAAGGCTCAAGCCTACCGGAAAGCCATGTCTGGAATACATCAGGCGCATTATCCGCTGCAATTTCCGTAGTAATTTTTGTAAGGTAATCGCCTCCGGGAACATAAGTCTGCTCCACTGTCAGATTCGGATGCATTTCTGCAAACATGTCCACCGTCTCTTTTATCCATTTCGTGGTAAGGTCTGCCTCGTTGCTGAGGTCTCCGCCGCTCCAGAATACCAGAGTTCCCGACAGTCCGTCTCCGCCCGACGCTTCATTTTGGGATGCTCCTTCTCCACTGTCAGAGCTTTCATTATTATCAGTTTCCGTTTTCTGTCCCTCTTCTGTTTTCGAGCCAGCCGCCGTATCGGACTGCGCGCCGTCTGTGGAATTTCCGCATCCTGCAACGCCTGCAAGAACCATTGCACAGGTCAATAGTGCTGCAATTTTCTTTTTCATCATCTTTTTTCCTCCTTTGAGTTTTAATACTGCCCTTCTGCTTGTGTCTTTGTAATCTATATTGTATGTTTCCCAATATAATTAATCAATTAAATTTAATATATC
>CAJTMZ010000014.1:9771-50870 GCA_910577445.1 uncultured Lachnospiraceae bacterium
ATATATCCTTAAAAATCCTGTCATTTTCTCCAATAATTATGTGTTTTTAATACTTGTTATTGACATAAATCGATTAAATATTATAATTAAAGACATAAAATTTACTAATTCTTTTGTTTCCCGCCAGAAAGGAGATTCATGTGGAACATATAAGAGCCAGAAGAAACCTGGATGTTGTGCGGATGCAGATTGTAAAGATGATTGCCACAAAAGGGCCTATCTCAAGAGTACTTCTTTCAGAAAAGACAGGGCTTTCAAAGATGACGATAAGTAATTATGTAAGCGAACTTATCAGCCAGGGAATTGTAAGTGAAGTAGAAATCTCGGGGGTATCCCATCATGGCAAAGGCAGACGCCCTACAGGGCTGTCTATCTCGCCCCAGTCGCCTCTCATCTGCGGCATCCTCATAAAGCGCGGCGTATGTCAGGCTATCAGTGCGGATTTGTCGGGACGTATCCTTAATTCGGTACATCGCGGTTACCCCGAACAGATGACGGAAAAGGAGCTTATGTCCATCATACTGAGTATGATTGATTCTCTAGCCTCAAAATCTCCAAGACCTTTTGTCGCCTGCGGCGTCGCGAGCATCGGACCGCTAAACGTGAGAACCGGCTCTCTTTTGTCTCCGCCTAATTTTTACCAAATCAAAAACCTTAACATCATAAGCGAAATACAGAAGCATACAAATATTCCGGCGCTTCTCATCAATGACGCCACCGCCGGCGCCTTGTCGGAGCTCTTATACGGATACGGAAAAAGCAACAGCCACTTCGCATATTTGCATATTATGAACGGTATCGGCATGGGATTCGTTATCAATGGTGAAATTTATAACCATATTTCAGGGCAAAACGGAGAAATCGGCCACGTCTCCATAAATTTTAACGGGCCGCTGTGTCCATGCGGCAACAGAGGCTGTCTTGAGCTTTATGCAAACCAGACCTCCATGTGGCAGGACATACGGGAGCTTTCGCACTATTTTCCAAAATCACCTTTAAGCCGAAAGGCGGAGCCGGGATTTGCCGAGATACTGGAGGCCGCGTCCAAAGGCGACCCTATTGCCCTGAATGTTCTGGACAGCTTTTTGGAATATGTGACAATTGCCCTGATATCGACCATCAACCTCCTTGATTTTCCCATGCTGATTATCGGATATGACTGCAGTTACCCTACAGATATTGTTGAAAAAATCATTATGAACAAGACAAACAGCCGCCTTGTCTCACTTCAGCGCGACAAGCTGGCCGTTTACAGGTCTACTTTTAGAGGTGACGCGCCGCTTATAGGTTCCTGCGCCGTGATAGCTTCAGAAATATTTAAGGGAAATATCCCCCTGTAAGTCAGAACCCCGCGCACAAAAAAAGAGCTGTAAAAACGTGGAAATACGTCCCGTTTTTTACAGCTCTTTTACTCTACCCAATCTTCCCTTCCAACACCTCTATCGCTCTCTCCACCTGATTGTCAATCCCCTCTTCCTCGGCCAAATCGTAATCATACTCCAATTCGATATCCGGCTCGATTCCCACTCCGTGAATGTTTCTTCCCGAAGGGGTAAAGTACGCGCTGACAGTCAGTTTCAGGGCCGTGCCGTCATTGAGCCTGTGTATTCTCTGCACAATCCCCTTTCCGTAAGTGGTGGTTCCTATCAGAGTTCCCTTATTATAATCCTGAATGGCTCCCGCCAGTATCTCCGAGGCGCTTGCCGAGTACTCGTTCACCAGTACCACAAGGGGAACCTCAAGCTCCGAATCATCGTCGCTGGTATATTCCTTCCGGCTTCCAGCCTTATCCTCCGTGTATACAATCAGTCCCTTTGGAAGAATCCTTCCGGCAATCTCCACAACCGCCGCCAAATCGCCGCCGGGATTGCTGCGAAGGTCGATTATCAGCCCTTTCATATCGCTTGCTTTCAGCTCCGCCAAAGCCTCCGCGTACTGGTCAACGGTTACGCTGTCAAATTCCCGAATCTGCAGATAGCCGATATTGTTCGTGTCCTCAAGCATTCCGCTCTGCACAGTGGTGGTTTCAATCAGCTTCCCTCTTTCAATGTCAAATTCCAGAAAATCGCTTTCACCCTCCCTGTAAATGGTCAGATGCACCATCGTTCCTTCCCGCCCTTTTACAAGGCTTACCACCTGGGTCAGGCTTAACCCCTGGGTGGATTCGTCGTCCACCTCGTAGATAATATCCCCCTCCCGAAGCCCTGCCGCAAGGGCCGGCGATTCCTCTATCAAGCCGCTAATCATCGCCATGTTGCTCTGTTTGTTCATGGAAATCATCGCGCCGATTCCGTAGGAAATCCCTTTGGTGCTGTTTACCACATCCTCCAGTTCTTCCTTTGAATAATATTCGGAATAGGGGTCGCCAAGCGCCGCTATCATTCCTTTATAAACGCCTTCGTGGATATCCTCAGGCGACACTTCATCCCCGTAAAAGTAATAATCGTCAATGGCCTCCTCTATGACCTGCATCTTCTCGACAGTATCGGCAAAAGAATCTCCGCCGGCGTTTTCGCTGGAAGCCGCAACGCCGCCTTTTCGGGCTTTCATCAGGTCATAAAGCATTTTTCCGCTGTAAATTCCCGTTGCAATCAGCGCCATACACAGAACGCCTGCAACGATTCCGTTCAGAAATTCTCTTGAAGGCCCCCGCCGCTTCCCGGGTTTCCTCTCCGTCCGCCGGACGATTATCAACTTCCTCAGGTTTACTCACAAACATCTCTCCATTCTTTCCAATAATAAAACACTATGCATAAAAGCGTGCCGGCGAAAAGCTGCTGCCCCACCCGGACATATTATAGCGCTTATCTCCCCAGATAACTCCAGGGATTCACATAATTTCCGTTCAGACGCACGCTGAAATGCAGATGATTTCCCGTTGAGCGGCCGGTACTTCCCACCGCCGCTATTTTCTGTCCCTTGGAAACCTCCGTCCCCTTGGACACGTAAAGCGCCGACGCATGCATGTAAACGGTGTACAGGCTGTCGCCATGGTCTATCATAATATAGTTTCCCATACTGCTGTTGTAATCCGCGGCAACCACTTTTCCGTTGTAGGCTGCCAGAATCGCGCTGCCTCCCGGAGCCGCCATGTCGATTCCGTTGTGGAATCTCTCCACGCCCAGCGTGGGATGCATCCGGTTCCCGTATTCACTGGAAATTCTGGTGTAGGAAGGCGCGGGCCAGGTAAAAATTCCTCCGTCATATTTCCTTGCCTGCTCCTCGGCCAGCCTTTTCCGTTCCTCCGCTACCGCCGCTTCCAGGGTCTTAATTGTATCGTTCTGGATGGCGATTTCTTCCTCGTATGCCCGGATTGCAGATTCCTTATCCTTAATCTCGGAGCTCATCTGGTATATTTCCTGCTCTTTGGACGCAATCAGTTCGTTTAATGAAGCCTCCTCCTCCTCCACGGCTGCTTTGGCCTCATTTAACAGCTCTTTTTCCTCCTCAAGCCCTTCCCGGCACAGGGACACATACTCGGTGTAAGCCACGTACTCGTCAAGCATTTTCCTGTCATAAGCGGAAAGCTTTTCTATGTATTCCGCCTTATTTAACATATCGCCAAAGCTTGCCGCGTTGAAAAGCAGTTCCACATAAAGAGTCTCGCCTTTCTCATACATAAATTTTATGCGGGTCTTCATGGCCTCATACTGCTTCTTTTGTTCATCTATGGCTTCTTCGAGTTCCACCGTTTTCTGGTCGATTTCTTCTTCCTTTTCGGTAATCTTATTCTTCAAATCGTTGATTTTATTTTGTATGGCGGTAAGGTTGGCGTCAAGCTCCTCCACATAACTGGCAAGATTGGCCTTGGCGTTCTCCAGCTCTTTCTTTATGGCCTTTACATCTGTCAGGCCGTTCTGAAGCGCGTTCTTTTCCTTTTTTGCCTCGTTAATCTCCGCTTCCTTTTCCCTGATGCTGTCATTCGTAAGCTCACTGGCATAAGTCACCGTCTGAAATTTTCCCGCCGCCATAAGAAAAAGCAGCAGGCACGAAAACACACAAAACGCTCTTTTTCCTCGTCTCATCCTTAAACCTCTATCATACTCTTAAGTGCTTCCTTACGGTTGTGATACTTCCCAGAAATCCGATTCCCACACCCATGGCAATAGACATTGGCAGCAGCGTGGCAAAAATCACTTCCACCGGCAAAAAAGTCAGCAGGCTTGTCAGAACCGAAAACCTTGTTAAAATGTACTCAATCACCTTATTGTACAAAATGTAAATAATTCCCAGCGGCAGCAAAGAACCGATTGCGCCAATCATCATTCCCTCAATCACAAAAGGGGAACGCACGAAAAAGTCCGTTGCTCCGATGTATTTCATAATGGCAATTTCCTCTTTCCTGACGGAAATACCAATGGTAACCGTATTGCTGATAAGGAAAATCGACACCGCAAAGAGAATCACAATAATTCCCACGGAAATATAAGCGACCAGCGCGTTTACTCCGGTAAGGGTGGAAGCCACGATTTCCGAGCGGTTTACCTCCCTGACTCCTTCAAGCCCCTCCAGGTAGGACACAAGGGCCGGCTGCATGGACACGTCGTTTAAATAAACCTCATAGCTGTCGGAACCGGACAGGGGATTGTCCGGGAAACCGTCCGCGTATCCTTTTAAGTAGTCCACCTTAAATTCTTCCCACGCTTCGTCCGCCGATTTGAACACGACTCTCGAAGTCTCCGCGCGCCTGTCAATCGTCACTCCGATTTCTTCCATTCTTTCCGGGCTGATTCCCTCGTCAAAAAGCACGGTGATACATACGCCCTCCTGCGCCGTTTTTACAATATTCTGAAAGTTTACAATCACAGAATAAAACAGGCCGAATAAAAACAGACAGGCTCCAATCGTGGCAACTGACGCCAGAGAGAACCATTTATTCCTGAAAATATTGATAATTCCCTGTCTGATGGTATAAAATAATGTACTAATCCTCATCGATATAACCACCCTTTTCCTCGTCGCTTACAATAACGCCTTTCTTCATTGTAACGACCCTCTTTTGCATTGCATTGACGATTTCCCGGTTGTGCGTTACCACCAAAACGGTGGTTCCGTTCTCGTTAATCTGCTCTAACAGCTTCATAATTTCCCATGAGTTTTTGGGGTCAAGATTTCCGGTAGGCTCATCCGCGAGCAGAATGCTGGGACGGTTCACAAGCGCCCTTGCGATTGCCACTCTCTGCTGCTCGCCTCCCGAAAGCTGCCTTGGCTTTGCCTTGTACTTTCCGGCAAGACCCACGGTTGCCAGTATACTTGGCACGTTCCGCTTGATTTCCTTGCCGGACACCTGTATGATGCGCTGTGCAAAAGCCACGTTTTCATATACGTTTCTGTCCCGCAAAAGACGGAAATCCTGAAAAACAATCCCCAGGTTTCTTCTGAATTTCGGGATTTTCCTGTGACGGATGCGCACCAAATCGTATCCCATCACATTAATATCTCCGGAAGTGGGCACCAGCTCCCGCAAAAGAAGTTTTATCATGGTTGATTTTCCCGAACCGCTGTCCCCCACAATAAATACAAATTCTCCTCTGTTGATATGTAAATCCACTCCATTTAAGGCCGGAGCGCCCGTTGAATATGTCTTACTCACATTTGTCAATGAGATTATCTCATGGTTGTCGGAAGACGGCCGTCTTCTCCTCTTGTTCTTCACTTCACTTTTCACCAGATTTTTCCACTCCCGTATAACATGTTATTGATGCCTTAGTACTCAAAACTCTCCATATAATCCATATATTTTACTACCATGAGCGCAATCCGGAACGTGATGGCGTCCTCAAAAATGCGCAAATCCAGCCCGGTGCTCTTTTGCAGCTTATCCAGACGGTACACCAGCGTATTTCTGTGGATAAAAAGCTGTCTGGAAGTCTCCGACACATTCAGGCTGTTTTCAAAAAACTTGTTGATTGTGGTGAGGGTCTCCTCGTCAAACTCATTGGGATTCCTGCCCCCGAAAATCTCCTTGATGAACATCTTGCACAGGGGAATGGGAAGCTGATAAATCAGACGTCCGATTCCAAGCTCGCTGTAAGCAATGATGCTTCTCTCGTCAAAGAAAATTTTCCCCACGTCCATGGCCATTTTGGCCTCTTTATAGGAACGGCTGACTTCTTTGATTTCACCCACCGGCATGCCGTAGGAAATGCGCACCTCGCTTAAGCCCTCCTTTACCAGAAAGCTTTCAAGGTTCCTGGCAACCCTTTCAATACCGCGCAGGGTTTCCCTTGAGAGGTCGTAAGCCTGTTCCCGCATATTCTCATAGGAAACGTCGTTTAAGACGCTTCTTTGGACTTCTCCCTCGGATAAATCCTTAACCACAATCACATAATTTTCATCCACCGCCGTGACGAAATCCTTGCTGCTGTTTCCAAAAAACCCCCGCATAATTTCCAGCGCGTTGCTGTCCTTGCCGTTGGCTGTCTCGATGACCATAGCCACCCTCTTTACGTCTGGCTGTATGTGCAGCTTTTTTGCCCGGCTGTAAATATCAATCAGCAGAAGATTATCCAGAAGAAGGCTCTTGATGAAATTGTCCTTGTCAAACCTCTCCTTATAGGCGACCAGCAGGTTCTGAATCTGGAACGCCGCTATTTTCCCCATAACATAAGCGTCCTCGTCGGCCCCCGCCGCCACCAGCACATACTCTAGCTGCTGCTCGTCAAAAATTTTAAAATACTGACACCCCCGTATTTCCTGAGAATCCGCCGGAGACAGGGCAAATCCCGCCACCTCCGAGCCGCATTCGGCCAAATCCGCCAGTGTGGAGGCCACCTCCTTGCCGTCTGTGTCCATCACGCAGAAATCTATCCTGGCAATGGATTTAAGCCCCTCAATCGTATTAAGCAGTATTTGATTAGAAATCATTAACCCTCTCCCTCTCCCTCGATGCATTATACAATTTCAACAATGTTTTCCGTATGTAAGCCTAACCCCCTTAAGCTTTACTTTCCCATTTTAATATACATGCACAGGAAAATCTACCGCTTTTTGTATTTTTTTTGTGTATTTTATATGGATTAAGGATAAATTTTCCATTTTAGCGCCCTATGCAACCTATACAATGAGGCGCTGTTCCTTCTTAAAGCCCCCGCCAAAGTACAAATTTCATCATTCACATTTCTGTAAGAACGTGATATACTTATTATGGTAAGAAAACCGCCCGGCGGATATTTTCTTATGACCATAAGCAGACGCAGCAGACCGGGCATAACTGTCCCGTATCTGTTCCCTGTCGGAAAGGAGAGATGAGATGAATATTCCAGAATTATCAACCGCACTGTCAAACGTACAGGCTGCCAATCAGGTAAGCGTTGCCGTTCTCGATAAAGCATTGGAAAGCGCAGAAGCTACAGGCGCCGGCATTCTCAACATGATGGACCGCTCCATGGAATTATCCGTCAACCCCAATATTGGCAGCAATATTGATATATTTGTATAAAGAGGCGGGAAAAAACTCCCGTCATCACTAAAAGCGTAAGAAACAGTGCCAGCAAAAACGGCACTGTTATTATTTTGTCCTTCTTTTCCTTCCGACCGCGCCATATGGCGGAAAGAGCGCCGCTTCTTCCTTCATTTCCGCTAATCCATACGAGAGAGGCCCACGCCAGAGGCAGCGTAATCGCCGTTACCAAAAGGTACGCCGCGATTCCGTAAAGCAGAAAATCACGGGTCACCAATTCCGCCTGACTGCTGTAAATCTCCGGATTCACCTTAAACACCTGATACATTAACACGGCCTGACTCCCGTTTATCACCGCGTGGTAAAGAATGGAGGACCACAGGCTTCCCGTCGCCTCCACCAGAAGGACCGCAAAAATCCCCACCACAAAAGCATAGGCCGCCTGGTTAAAATTCATGTGGGACACGGCGAAAATCAGCGAGGACGCCAGCATCGCCTTTAACGCGCTGCCCGACTTTTTATACGCGCCATAGTAGGCTCCCCTGCAGGTTATCTCCTCAAACAAAGGCGCGCTGACACTCATGGAAAACAGCAGCGCTCCAAGAGGCATCTGCCCCATCTGCAGTTCCTCCATCATAGAAGCCACTTCGTTCTCCACCCACAACTGCGATATCAGATTAAAAAGCGTCAGTACCGGCATACTTAAAAAGGTAAACAGCACCGTCATCAGCGCGGAACTGATTTTCATTTTGCGGAACCCAAGAAAAGAAACCGGCTTTTCCTTTGATGCCGCCATAAATATCAGAACCGGCAGGCTCAGCGCCACCTCGCAAAGCAGATTATTTAAAACAAGGTTCCCCATAACGCCGGGCAAAAACAAGGCCACGCCATTGACTAAAGCCAAATAGCTCAGCACTTCTATGAGAAACGCCCAATTCGCTTTTTTTCCGTTCATATTACTCCCTGCTCCTGCTATATTTTTACGGACGAATCCCCGGCTGCGCTTTTTTGATGCCGTCAGGCTCTATCACAATCAGACGCTGTTTATAAAGATTCCCCACCGCCCGTTTAAATTCGTTTTTACTCATGCCGGTTTTGCTGCGTATCAGCTCCGCGTCGGCCTTGTCGTTAAAAGGAAGGCTTCCGCCGCCCTCTTCCAGCATTTTCATCACGATTTCGGCGTCTTTCCCCATCTGGATATATGCCTTTTCCCGGAGACTCAGGCAGAGCTTTCCGTCCTCCAGAACTTCCGTCACCCGCGCGCTCACCTTATCTCCCACCCCGATTCCGGCGGCGGGCTCCTTTTTGGGAATCATCGCGCTGTAACGGTCGTCCACCGCTACAAAAATGCCGAATTTATCTATCGCCTCGTAAACCCTTCCCTCTACCCTGTCGTCCTTTTTATAAGCGCTGTCGGTCTGCAGATAAGGGTACACTTTCATGGTGGTGCACAGCCTGTCGCTCTTGTCAATGTATAAGGCAACCAGACATTCCTCCCCGGGCTTTAAGCTTCCCGTCTGCTCCTTAAAGGGCAGAAGCAAATCCTTTTCCAGCGACCAGCCAAGGAACGCGCCGATATTTCCCACTTCTTTGACCGTAAGAACCGCCGTTTCCCCCACGGTAAGCTCCGTCTGCCTTGTGGTCGCTATCAGACGGTCCTCGGAATCCCTGTAAATAAAAACGTCCAGAGCGTCTCCGATTTCCGCGTTCTCCGGCACCTCTTTCCCCGGAAGGAGTACTCTCTCCTCCGAATCCTTCGCCCCCCTTGCCGCGTTTTGGGCGGCGCAGACGGCTTCCTCCCCGGTTACGTCCGCAAGATACACGCCGAAAGTAACCTTTTTCACTATTGTAAGCTCCTGTCTTTTTCCCAGTTCTATCATAATTTCCCTGTTTCCTTTCTTTTTATAAGAACCGGCTCTTCTTATGCCAATTCTTAACCGCTACACCGACTCTCCTCCCGCTTCGCACAGCTCTACCGCACAGCAGACAACCCCCTTGTCGTCCTTCAACACCACTACGGATTTCCCGTCCTCTAAAGCCGCCGTGCAGGGAACCAGCACTTCCCCAAGCATTACCTGCTTTTTGTATTCCGCCCGGAGCTGCCTTACCTGAAAGCTGCTCCCCAGGCTGTCCATGGCGATTCTCACAAACTGACCGTTATTCACATGGTGATTGACGTCAAGGTGGTGGGCTCTGACCGTAACTGGCTCTCCTTCCCTTAATTCTTCCGGAATACGGATTTTTCTGGGCGCGTATTCCATTTCCATTCTGGGCTCAAGGACATACTTTTCAAGCATCTCGGGGGTGGGCTTCGCCGGTTTGCCGGTTTCTGTGTCAAGAAGGCTCCAGATGGTGTTCGCGTAGGCCAGATTCTTCCCTTCCCCGTCTTTCATCACAAAATTTCTGTATCCCACGAAGGCTTTAAACTCATAGGGAAAAGTCCCCACCGTAACCGTCTCGCCCAGCTTCGGATAGCGCTCCACCACAATCTGCCAGGATGACATCACCCATACCATATGAAGTTGTCTCAGATATTCCACACCAAGCCCCAAATCCTCCGACTGGAAAGTAGAGCAGTCCTGAAAATAATCAAGCAGGGACTCAAGCCGCAAATGTCCCCTTTCGTCCAGTTCGCTGTATCTTATTCTGCTTTGATAGCTGTACATAATTTTACTCCTTTTTTTCTACTTTATATCTTAACACAGAATTTTCTCTTGACAAGTCATACTTGGAAATTGTACAATAGGATTTGCGAGTGGGATTTAAATTGTATACAGATTATTTTGCGGGTGTAGTTCAATGGTAGAACACCAGCCTTCCAAGCTGGACACGTGGGTTCGATTCCCATCACCCGCTTTTTATTTTTGTCGGGAAGCCTCAAATATAGGGCTTCTTATTTTTTGCCAGTCGCAAACCACAATATATAGCCTCAATCCATAAAATACCATCAAAATATATGTATATTGCTATGGAAATTGTTCCCAGAATGTTATATAATGACACTATTGCAGTTACGAAAGGAAAATTATAATGAACAAAAGATACAAATCGGTTATCACATTGCTTCTCGTTCTCGCTCTTGGCCTGTCCGTTTTCACACCGCTTCAGGCGGCCACCAAAAAGCCCATAGATTATTCTCCCGTATTTGATGCGGAATATTACTATAAAGCTTATCCCGATTTACACAAAAGCGTCAAAAATACCCCGGCAGCTCTCCTTGCGCATTTCACGGAGGTGGGTATGAAAGAAGGCCGCAGCGGAAACGCTTCCTTTAACGTCAGAGCTTATATGGCAAACAACTTAGACCTTCTTCCCATCTACGGGGTAAAAGATTTAAGCGTCTATTATTTACATTATATTTCTACCGGAAAAGCGGAAGGCCGAACCGCAGTTTACAAAGACGGCACGCAGCCGCCGGAAGGCGCTCTGTCCTCCTATTCGACCACTTACGATGTGACGGAAGAACGGGCCGTAAACGTGGAGCTTGCGGCTTCCAACATTGACGGCCTCGTGATTGAACCAGGGAAAAAATTTTCTTTCAGCAATTCCATCGGTTCCAGAACACTTGCAAACGGATACGTGGTTGCTCCCTCCTTTGCCAGCGGACGGGTTGTTTCAAGCGTTGGCGGCGGTATCTGTCAGGTTTCCTCCACCATCCATGTGGCGATGCTCCTTGCGGGCATTTCCCCTACTCAGCGCTACGCCCACTCTCTTCCGGTTGATTATGTGCCAAAAGGATTAGATTCCGCAATCGTGGAAGGCTATAAGGATTTGACCTTTACCAACAATTTCGATTACGCAATTCGGATTAACGCCGCCGTGGAAGACGGTGTCCTGACCGTTACTTTCTCCCGTCAGGAGCCCTCGGCCGATACAGGGGCAAAAACCGGAACCTGAAAATTTTTCAGAGGCTGTGGACATGTTCTGTTTCCCACAGCCTCTTTTTCTATACTTAAATATCCTGCTGCACGTTCTCCTTCTTTTCCCGGTACACTTTCGAATAAATAAACACCATAAATATCATATTAAGTCCAATCAGCACCGGAACATCCACCCAGCGGTAGACGTTGTTTTCAATAGCTGACGCACCGCCTCCAACAACCGCGGCCATATTGTTGTTGATATAATGCATCACCACAGGCACCCAGATATTTTCCGTTTTCAGATATCCGTAGCCAAAGAAAATACTGTAGCTTACGCAGGTAACAATCTGAAGAATAACGCTGATATGCCATGTGTCAGGGCTGTAATAGAAAATATTAATCGGAAGATGCCACAATCCCCAGACAACGCCCAGGAAAAGAACCCCGGCCTTTTTCCCGAAACGCTTCTGCAAAAGAGGCTGGAAAAAATAACGCCAGCCGTATTCCTCCCCGAAAAACGCCGTAAAGGCAAAGAAAAAATTAAGCGCAACCGCTCCTATCATTATCCATGTATCAAGCGATGCAAACATTTCCACGAACACATTTACCTGCCCGTCAAATGCCATACCGATAAAAAACCTCAAAAGATAAAGAGCGAAAAACAGCAGTATATAAAGCCCCGATTTTGCCCCTTTCCTTCCGGTCAGCCGGATTCCATAGAGGGCGCGCGTTTCCTTTTTTTCCACCAGAAGCATTATAAGGCATATAACGCTCAATATCATAAGGGGAATCTGACATATAACCGCCCATCCCAGTTGCGGCGTGAAAATGCTGGCAATGGCACATACCATCTGCAGCACGGTAGCCACCAGAAAGGTATAATAAAATTTCTTAGGGAACGGCTTTTCCTTATCCCTTGTAAAGAGCAGGGCAAGCATAACGCCCGCCGCCGGATAAAACATCTGGGCGGTCGGAAAAGCTGACACATCGCTTCCCTGATAGTAGCCGATACCCATCAGAATACCCATCAAAACGGGCAGTCCGAAAGCAACCGCTACAAAAATCTTTAATTGTTTCTTTTCAACATCCGTAAAGCTCATTTCATAAATCCTCCTCATCCTCATTTTCTTCATATGTCTGACTGGCCAGTTTTTCTTCCCGTTTTTTTGTTATTGTCCCCAAAATCACAAAGGTCACAAAACATACGATAAAGATGTAAAGCATTGTAATCGCCGTATCGGCCGCTATGCTGTTCCAGTCCTGTTTCGCCCTGATTCCATTGTAAATCCCGAAAGGCAATCCGAATACCAGCATGGCAATAATACTGTAGCGCAGGTAAGCTTTTACGCCGGGCACCTTTCTCGACTGGTAGGTCCACACTCCCTTCCGCATCCATCCCGCCACTACAATCACGCTGGTAACCATAAACACCACCAATTCTCCCGCCAAATGCTTCCCGCCGCCTTCGATAAAAAAGGCCTGTATGATAATCGCTGCAAGAAGCATATAATACATGGCCCAGAACCCGATGTGCTCCACCTCCATGATGTCTCTTTCCTGTCTTTCATCCACCTTTTTCTCAAACCACTTAAATTTTTTCATGCACCCACCTCACTGTATCCTGCTTTTTACTTTCTCTGTGTAAAAATGCTGCGCCGGATACCGCTTTAACCGTCCGGCTCCCAGAACAGGTCGTTGAGCGTTCTGTCTAAAGCCTTGCATATGGAAATGCATAACTGCAAAGACGGATTGAACTTCCCGGCTTCTATCATGCTGATGGTCTGCCTGCTGACGCTTATCAAATCCGCCAGTTGCTCCTGAGATAAATCCTTTTCTATCCTGGCAATCTTCATCCTTTTGTTCTTCAACCATTACCTCCTTCCTTTCGATATTATACGCATTTAACATTTTTATTCCTCTATTATTACTTCATATTTACATTACATATAATATATTATATTTTAATTTATGTCAATTATATTTTACATATTATGATATAAAAATCAAACTGTCACCTGCAGAACCGCGTTTTGAAAATCCGTTATTTTTACACCACCTTATGTTCCATCCACTTCCCGCTTTTAAACCGCACAGAACAAATAACCGCCCTCACGCCCCAGTCCGCAAACATTCCAATCCACACGGCAATCAATCCGAAACGGAACAGGTGCACCAGCAAAAGGCACAGGCTGACCCGGCAAATCCACATAGCGGCAATGGACATTCCCATAAAAAAATTCACATCCCCTGCGGCCCGCATTCCGTAAGCCGGCACGAACGCCGGAACCCAGAAAAGGGGCTTGAAAATGGTAATCCACCCCATCATCGCAATACACAGGGCTGCGCTCTCAGGCTCCATCGCGCCGATGACCGTAACCGGACGCGCGGCGGCGTACACCAAAAGACAGTTTGCTATCATACAGATTTCCGCCCACAGGGTAATCTTTTTAATATAATAGACCGCTTCCTCCCTCTCCCCCGCTCCGATGCACTGTCCTATAATGGTAATCATTCCCGTCCCAATTCCCATGGCCATAATCCCGTTCAAAATTTCCAGAATATTCACCATCGCCTGAGCGGCAATCACAGCCGTTCCCATAGTGGAAACCGTGGACTGGATTGCAAGCTTTCCAAACTGAAACATACCGTTTTCTATTCCTGAAGGCACACCCACGGATAAAACCTTCCTAATCAGCTTCCTGTCGGGTCTGATTTTCAGATAATCCCTCACGCAAATCACCTGCCCCGGCCTGCGCAGATACAAAAGCACCACCACGGCGCAGAAAGCGCGTGAAATAAGTGTGGCAACGGCCACGCCTGCAACGCCAAGATGCAGTACCCAGATAAAAAACGCGTTTCCCCCGATATTCAGAAAATTGGAGATTATCGAAATTGTCATGGGTCTTTTGGAATTTCCCCAGGAACGGTAAATAGCGGCTCCCGCATTATACAACCCGATAAAGGGAAAAGATAACGCCGTATAAAAAAAGTACGTTGCGGAGGCATCCATAACCGCGTTTTCCACTTCTCCAAACACCAGGCCAAGGAGTCTTCTGTTTCCCGCAAGGCAGACCAGCATAATAAAGACGGATATTATAAAAACAACCAGCAGCATTTGCTTTGCCGACTGGTTTGCCTTTTCCCCATCCTTTTTCCCGATGTACTGCGAACAGACGATAGAGCCTCCCGCCGCGAGCGCAGAAAAAGCCTGGATAAGCAGAATATTAATGGAATCCACCAGGGATACCGCCGACATTGCCACCGGCCCCACATTGCTTATCATAAGCGTGTCCGCCATACCCATCAGACAGTTTAAAAGCTGTTCTATCATAAGCGGAATCAGCAATGCCCGGATTTGGGCATTGCTGAACATATGCTTTGTATATCTGTTATTTATCTTTCTGTTTTTCATTATAAACCGTTCTTCGCTTCTTCCTTATTTTCTTGCGAACTGCAGCCTTACGGCAAGCGCCGCGGCCATCTTTGCATAACCGGCAGCCTTATGCAATGGCAAACTGGCTGTTATACAGCTCCGCGTAAAATCCCTTTTTCGCGAGAAGCTCTTTATGACTGCCCTGCTCGATAATATGACCGTCCTTCATCACTAAAATCACGTCCGCGTTTTTGATGGTGGAAAGCCTGTGGGCAACAATAAAGCTGGTCCGTCCCTCCATCATGGCCGCAAAGGCCTTCTGAATCCTGATTTCCGTCCGGGTATCGATAGAGGACGTGGCCTCGTCCAGTATCAGCATGGGCGGCAGGCTCAGCATCACCCTTGTGATACATAAAAGCTGCTTCTGGCCGCCGGAGAGGCTTCCGCCGTCCTCCCCAATCACGGTGTCATACCCGTTCGGAAGCCGCTTGATAAAGCTGTGGGCGTGGGACGCCTTTGCCGCCGCAATGACCTCCTCGTCCGTAGCCTCCGGTTTTCCCACAACGATATTTTCCCGGATGGTTCCCCTCTTTAACCAGGTATCCTGCAAAACCATGCCGTAGGAGGTGCGGAGGGATTTCCTTGTGATATTTTTTATGGGATTGCCGTCCACGGAAATACTTCCCTCATTTACGTCATAAAATCTCATAAGCAGGTTGATAATGGTCGTCTTGCCGCAGCCCGTAGGCCCGACGATGGCAATTCTCTGTCCCGGCTTTACGGAAAGATTCAGACCCGTAATCAGCTCTTTCTCCTTTACATAAGAAAATGAAACGTCTGAAAGCGCCACCTGTCCCCGGACATCCTTCAGCACCACCGCGTCCTCGCTGTCCTTCTTCTCGGGCTGCTCCTCAATCAGCTCAAAAATCCTGGCCGCGCAGGCAAGAGCGTTCTGAAGCTCCGTAATTACGCCTGAAATCTCATTGAAAGGCTTGGTGTACTGGTTGGCATATGAGAGAAAACAGGTAAGCTGCCCGATGGAAATCCCGCCCCGCAGCGCCGACAGAGCGCCGGTGAGCGCCACGCCTGTATAAACCAGACTGTTTACAAACCGGGTACAGGGATTGGTGAGGGAGGAAAAGAAAATCGCCCGGAGGGAATACTTTTCCAGCCGTCCGTTAATCTCGTCAAACTTTTCCAGTGTTTTTTCTTCCCTGTTAAAAGCCTGCACCACCTTCTGGTTTCCAATCATTTCATTAATCAGAGCGGTCTGCTCTCCTCTGGTCTCGGACTGCAGTTTGAACATGGTAAAGGTTTTTTTCGCGATAAAGCTCGCCACGAACAAAGATACCGGGGTGATAATCACCACCACCAGAGTAATTCCCACATTCACCGAAAGCATAAATCCCAAGGTTCCCAGAATCGTCACCACGCCGCTGAAAAGCTGGGTAAACCCGATTAAAAGGCCGTCCGCGAACTGGTCTACATCCGCCACCACACGGCTCATAATATCCCCGTGGGAATGGGAGTCCAGGTAGCCAAGGGGCAGTTCCTCTATCCGCCGAAACGCCTTTTTCCTGATATCCTGAATCACGTTGTATACAATCTTATTGTTGCAGATATTCATAATCCACTGGGTAAGGGCCGTCAGCGCGATTACAATTCCCATCTGCTTTAAAATATAAAACAAGTAAGGCCACGGGCTGGCCACGTCAAGGGACGACGGGTCAAAAATCAGAACCAGCCAGTCCACCGCTCTTCCCGTCAGAATCGGGAGATACAGCGTAAGCGCCACGGACACAACCGCCATGACAATAGTCAGCGTCACCAGAAATCCGTACGGCTTAATATACCTCAAAACTTTCCCAAGCGTTTCTTTTTGATTGACAGTTTTTTTCTTCTTATCCATGACTTTCCTCACCTCTGCGCTGCCTTCTGCGCCGCTTCTTCCCCGCCGCGCTCAAACTGGCTGTAATAAATCTCCTGATAAACCTCGCAGTTTTCAAGAAGCTCCCCGTGGGTTCCCATGCCCGCCACTTCACCGTCGTCCAGCACGATAATCAAATCCGCGTGAAGCAGGGAGGAAGCTCTCTGGGAAACGATAAACACCGTGGTTTCTCCCGGCATTTCCTTTATCGACTTCCGGAGGGCCGCGTCCGTGGCGTAGTCAAGGGCCGATGCACTGTCGTCCAGAATCAGTATCTCCGGCTTTTTCACCAGAGCCCTCGCAATGGAAAGCCTCTGCTTCTGGCCGCCGGAAAGATTTCTCCCCTCCTGCTCGATTCGCTCGTCCAGTCTGTCTTTTTTCTGGAGCACAAACTCCTCCGCCTGCGCCGTCCGCAAAGCCTGCCACAGCTCCTCGTCCCCGGCGTTTTCATTTCCCCAAAGCAGATTATCCCGGATGGTTCCCTGGAAAAGCACCGCTTTCTGCATCACAATGCCGATTTTATCCCGAAGCTCTGAGAGCGGATATTCCCTCACGTCTTTTCCGTCCACCTTAACGCACCCTTTTTCCACATCATAAAAACGGGGAATCAGGTTTACCAGAGACGACTTGCCGGAACCCGTTCCGCCAATCACGCCGATGGTATCGCCCCTTTTCGCCTTAAAGTGAATATCCGTAAGGGCTTCCTCCCCTCCTTTGTAATAGCGCAGGCTTACATGGTCAAATTCCACCGTGCCCCGGCTCTCAGAAGGCTTATCGCCGCCCTGCATGCCCAAATCCGCACCGGCCATTCCCGCCGGAATCTCCAAAATTGTCTGGATTCTGTTGCCGCAGGCAACCGCCTTGGTCACCGTGATAATCAGATTGGCCAGCTTCACAAGCTCCACCAAAATCTGGGACATGTAATTTACCAGAGCCACCACCTGGCCCTGGGACAGAATGCCCGCCTCCACCCGAAGCGCCCCCACATAAATCAGCGCAACCAGACCGGCGTTAATCACCACGTAAGTGAGCGGGTTCATAAGAGCCGAAATTTTTCCGGCAAAGGTCTGCATATGTTTTAAAGCGTCCGTCTCGCTGTCAAATTTCAAAATCTCGTGTTCTTCCTCGCCAAAAGCCCGGATAACTCTCACGCCGGTGAGGTTTTCCCTTGTGATTCCCATCACCCCGTCCAGCTTTTCCTGCACCTTTTTAAACAGGGGAATGCTGATAAGCATAATGCCAAACACAATCACCGACAAAGCAGGAATCACCACCACAAATATAAGGGCCGCCTTTACATCCACCGTAAACGCCATGAGCATCGCGCCGAATACGATAAAAGGCGAGCGCAGAAACAGACGCAGCACCAGATTAACTCCCGACTGCACCTGGTTGATGTCGCTTGTCATTCTCGTTATCAGCGTGGACGTTCCTTCTTTGTCCATCTGGGAAAAGGAAAGGCTCTGGATATGGGCAAACAGGCCGTGCCGCAGCTTCGTGGCAAATCCCACCGCTGCTTTTGCGGCAAAATACTGGGCCGTCACCGCGCATACAAGCCCAATCAGTCCAAGAGCCGCCATAATCAGGCACATACGCCAGATATATCCCTTATCCCCGCTGCCGATTCCGGTATCAATCATGGCCGCCACCACCAACGGCACAATCAGTTCAAAAGAGGCCTCAAGCAGTTTGAACAAAGGCCCCAGCACGCTTTCTTTTTTATAATCTCTTAAGTAGATAAGAAGTTTTTTCATTTTTTCCCCATTTCTGCACTGTTTTTAAGCATGGAATACACTTTTTAATTCAGGAAATTCTCTATAATCACGGCCTCCGCCGCCTCCTCGTCAAGCCCAAAGGTATTCAGCTTGATTAACTGCTCGCTGTTGATTCTCCCGATGGCCGCCTCATGGATAATGGCCGCGTCCACGTGCTTTGCGTCAATCTCGGGTATGGAGCAGACCTGGGCCTTATCCATAATGATGGAGTCGCACTGAATATGCGCGTGGCATAGCGCGCTGCCGATTGCTTTCGGGTGGAACACCTGCTTTGACTGCCCTCTCGCCACCGAGCGGGAAGTGATTCGGGCGCTGCTGCCTGTTCCGTTTAAATAAATATCCATATCGGAAACCGCGCTCTGGCTGCCGTGGGTCATCAGCTTTTCCACCACAAAAAGCTTCGCTCCCTCTCCCATCACAACCTCTGTCCGGCGTTTCGTGGAATCCACCCCTTTAATCTGCGCCGTATCAAGCGTAAAGACGGAATCTTCCTCCATAATAATGCTGGTAACCGGGTTGAGGATTCTGGCTCCGGTTCCTTCCCCCTCGCCGTAATGCTTTTCCTCATAACGCACATTTGCGCCCTTCCCCACATGGAAGGTGTGGATGCCGTCATGGCGGCTGTCGTTGCACCCGCTGTTGTGAATCCCGCAGCCCGCGATAATGGTCACCCGCGCGCCCTCCTCAATATAAAAATCATTGTACACCTCGTCCGTTACCCCGGACGCCGCGACCACAACGGGGATATGCACCTGCTCGTCTCTGGCGTCGCCGCTGATATAAACGTCAATCCCCTGCTTATCTTCCTTGCGTTTAATTGTGATATGCTCCGTGCTTCCGTGGCACAGAGAATAACCGTTATATCTTAAATTATATGCGCCTTCCTGCCGGAAGCCCTCACTGTCGATTTTTTCCAGAATGGCCTCCGTCACCTTATCTATCTTCTCCACAGTTATCTTCCTTTCCGTTTTTTCACACCCGGCCCGCCACAAGGCCCTTTACCCTGCGGCCTCGTTTAAGCAGGCGCAGCCTCTCTCGCCGCCCATCAGCTCCGGCATCACTTCGTCCCTGCCGCCTACCGCCAAAATCCCGCCGTCTCTTACTATCATAATCCTGTCCGCCATCTGCATGATTCTTTCCTGATGGGAAATAATCACAAGGCTTTCCGTCTTGTTGTCGTGAAGCTGTTCGAACTGCTTCACCAGCATGGAAAAACTCCACAAATCAATCCCGGCCTCAGGCTCGTCGAAAATGCACAGCTTATGGGGCTTTGCAAGCACCGTGGCAATCTCAAGACGCTTCATTTCCCCGCCGGAGAGCGTGGCGTCCACTTCCCTCTCTAAATATTCCCTCGCGCACAGCCCCACGCCCTTTAAAATATCACAGCACTTGTTTTCGGGCATCTCGTATCCCGCCGCAAGGGAAAGCAGCCTTTTCACCGTCATGCCCTTAAATCTGGGCGGCTGCTGAAAAGCAAAGCCTATCCCCGCGTTTGCCCTCTGGGCGATGCTGTAATTCGTGATATCCACTCCGTCCATTAAAATGGAGCCGCCGTCAGGCTTTTCAATTCCCATAAGAAGCCTTGCGATGGTGGACTTTCCGCCCCCGTTAGGGCCGGTGATAACCAGTGTTTCCCCGTTTTCCACCGTAAAGCTGACATCCTGTATAATACTTTTTTCCAATCCGTTTTCCAGGGGATGGAACATCAGATTTTTCACTTCCAGCATAGTAAAACCAAGCCTTTCTATTTCAGATATTCTTCATACTCCTCTTTTGTCTCATTCAGGAAAACAATCCCCAGAATGCCGGGGCCGGTGTGGGCGCCGATGGCGCAGCCTACCCGTCCTTCCAGAAGACCTTTCACATGGTATCTTTTCACAAGCTCCTCCTTGATAAATTCGTAGGCATCCCTGTCCGTTCCATAGCAGACGCCCACCACCTGATTTTCAAGGTTCGCGCCCTTTTCCCCGACCATATCGAGAATCCTCTTCTGCGCCTTTTTCCAGCCGCGGACCTTCTCAACCGCCTTTAAAGAGCCGTTTTCGTCCACGATAATGATTGGCTTGATATCCAGCACGGTTCCCGCCAGGAAAGAAGTCCTGGTAAGGCGGCCGCCCTTAAACAGATAACCCAGCTCCATTACCGTAACCGCATGCTCCATATGCTCACAGAAAAAGTGCGCCGCTTCAATCAAAAGCTCCTTCGGCGCGCCGTTTCTCTGCATACGCAAAAGCCGTTCCGTCGCCAGACCGTATCCCACCGAAGCGCATCTGGTATCAATGATTGTCATTTTAAAATCAGGATATTCCTCCAAAACCTCCTCATAAGCAAGCTTCGCCGCATTGTAGGTTCCCGCGATTCCCGTGGAAAAGCAAAGGTAAAGCACCTCGTCCCCCCGCTGTGCAAAAGGAAGGAAATGCTCATGGAACATGTACTGGCTGATATGATAAGTCTTGATTTCCTTACCTGACGCCTGTATGGAATAAAAATCATCGGGAAAAATCGTTTCGCCGTCAAAATAATCCTTTTCTTCTATGGTCACAGGCGTGGGCATCACATGTAAATTATATTCCTTAATCACGCTTTCCGGTACATCGGAAGCGGAGTCCGTAATAATACAAAAAGCCATTTTCTCCTCATTTCTGCGCTCCTTTCAGGCCCGGAACGCTGGGCCTTAATCACTTACAAAATTTCCAATATCACTATACTACATTTACCGGAAATATGCATCTTAAAAATTTATAAGCATATTATAATCCAAAAAGCAACTGGTATTCTTATGTACAATAATCAAACGACACCCGGAATTTTGTTTTCGGAACTGTTATCCCGCGGGCGGCCCGACGCTGCCGCCTGGGTTGTTGGCAATATCGACAACCCCCGCTTAAGCGGCCTTGTAAAGTTTTACCGCACCGATTACGGCGGCGTATTGATAGAGGCGGAAATCTTCGGCCTTCCCAATATACAGACGGAAGGCTCCAGCGATTTTTACGCCCTCCATATCCACGAATACGGGGACTGCTCCGGCAGCTTCCAGAACACAGGCTCCCACTATAACCCGGACAAAGCGCCCCATCCTGACCATGCCGGCGACCTGCTCCCGCTTCTTGGCAGCCAGGGCTACGCATGGTCGGCGTTTTATGACAAACGTTTTACTTTAGATGAAATAATCGGCAAATCCGTCGTTATCCACTCGGGAAGAGATGATTTTTCCACACAGCCCGCCGGCGATTCCGGCACGAAAATCGGCTGCGGGGAAATCAGACGCACACTGTAGCCGGTATTTTTACGCGGACAGACCGGAACTGCCTGGCGGCATTTCCGGTCTGCTTTTTGTCTGCTTTTATTCTTCTTCCAAATCATAAAGTTTTCCGGTGGCAAAGGGACTGCCCACATCGCACCGGCCATGGTGGTACGTCTTTTTTACTTCTCCGCTTTCCAGCTCCTTTGAGGTTTCCACCCTGATTCGGCTGGTCCCCGCTTCCACCATGGAGTCCAGGAGCTTTACAATATCCTCTGTATTATTCATATTCCAGTTCCGCTTCACCCCTTCCGGCGCACATTCCCAATATTTTAATGGTGGAAAAGTCTGATTCCGGTAAATGCCATTACCATATTGTATTTATCGCAGCATTCGATGACGAGGTCGTCCCGGACGGAGCCGCCGGGCTGGGCGATGTATTTCACGCCGCTTTTGTACGCCCTTTCAATATTATCCGAAAACGGGAAAAAGGCGTCGGAGCCCAGCGTCACGTTTTGATTTCCGTTAAGCCACGCTCTCTTTTCCTCTCTGGTAAAGACAGGAGGCTTTTCCTTAAAACGCTTCTGCCATTCCCCTTCCTTAAGCACGTCCTCATACTCGTCGCCGATGTAAACGTCGATGGTATTGTCCCTGTCGGCCCTGCCCAGGCTGTCGGCAAACTGCAGGTCAAGCACCTGGGGCGCCTGACGCAGATACCAGTTATCGGCCTTCTGCCCTGCCAGTCTGGTGCAGTGTATTCTTGACTGCTGCCCCGCGCCGATTCCGATTGCCTGTCCCTCCTTCACATAGCAGACCGAATTGGACTGTGTGTATTTCAGGGTAATCAGGGCGATTTTCATATCAATCAGAGCAGCTTCCGGCAGCTCCTTATTCTCCGTTACAATATTGGAAAGAAGCTCTCCGTTGACGGGCAGCTCGTTTCTTCCCTGCTCAAAAGTGATTCCGTATACCTGCTTTCTCTCTATGGGCGCAGGCGTATAGGATTCGTCAATTTGAATCACATTATAATTCCCTTTTTTCTTGGCCTTTAAAAGAGCCAGCGCTTCCTCTGTGTAGCCCGGCGCAATTACGCCGTCCGACACTTCCCTTTTAATCAGCCTGGCCGTGTCCTCGTCGCACACGTCGGATAAAGCGATGAAGTCCCCGAAGGAGGACATTCTGTCCGCCCCCCTGGCTCTTGCATAGGCGCAGGCAAGGGGCGAAAGCTCTCCCAGGTCCTCCACCCAGTAAATCTTCGCCAGCGTTTCCGTAAGGGGAAGCCCCACCGCCGCCCCGGCAGGAGACACATGCTTAAAAGATGCCGCCGCCGGAAGATTCGTCGCCGCCTTTAATTCTTTCACTAACTGCCATCCGTTGAAAGCGTCCAGAAAATTGATATATCCCGGTTTGCCGTTCAAAACGGAAACGGGAAGTTCGCTCCCGTCTTCCATATAAATCCTGGAAGGCTTCTGATTGGGGTTACATCCGTATTTTAATTGAATTTCATTCATGTTTTACCTCCGTGCCGGTTATTTATTTTTGTTTACGATTCTTGTGTCGTATTTTCCGCTTGCAATATCAATGTATCTGACAAACAACGAAACCTTGTTTTCCTCATTCAGGCTCGTCCACAGCATCTGTGTAAATTCGTCGATATCTCCCGCAATCTCCACCGTCTTCGGCTCGCCCTCAAAGCTGGGAAGAGGATTGCCGTCGTGCATATATGTATGGATAAAACGCCCTTCGCCTGCCGCCGGATTTTCATAGGAATAGGTGAATCTGTTGCATCCGTCGGGGCTTCCGTTGTTGCTCTTTAAAATCGACATCATATAGTCGTATTGCCTGTCCTTTATATTCATAACCCCGGAAATTCTTGGCGTATAGTTCGGACCGTCCGGCTCGAACTCCCGGCTCCTTAACGCCTCCTCAAAGCTGATTCCCTTTTGCAGCCCGTCATAAACGGTATCTGTCTGGTCGCCGTTGGTAACGATTGTCCTGTGCTCCCATACCCGCACCGGCGCGTAAATCACCAGACTCGGGTCCTCCATCTTCGCCTCGTCAAAGCACTGGGTTCTGATTCCCTCGCCTTCCTCAACAAAAACCCGGTTACGGCTGTTTACGCTTCTTCCCATAATAAAATAAGCCACTACCGCCTTCGTTCCGTCTGACGATTTGCCAATGACAATACCCCTGCCCGGATATGCGTTTTCTGAAAGCTCCTTTTTAAGTGACAACATTCCCATTCTTTTTCCTCCATATGCAAGTTGCTGGCCCGTGCTTTTTAGTACCCTTTTGTCCGGATGCGTTTCCCGGCCACTAATCGCTCCGCGTACCGTACGCACATCTGCTGTTCTACAAATTTATAATATAAGAGGAATCCGCTAATTGCAAGTAATAAAGGAAAAAACCTATTTACAATTTCGTCTTACTGGGCTATACTATATCTCGAAATAAAAATAACGAAGGAGAGATTTTTATGAGTAACTTGAAAAAGAAAATACTAGCCGTCATTGCAGCCCTGTCAGTTGCCTGTATGGCTCTCACCGGTTGCGGAGAAAAACTGGTTCCGGCCAACGAAACGATAGGCGCTATTTTTGAACTTACCGCTAAGAGCAACATGACACCTATGAAAGATTTGTTAGGCTTCGCCTCTGAGGATGACGTAAGGAGCACATTCCTTGCAGAAGGATCCGATTCTGACGATTTGGTTGCACAATTTCAGGCACAGTTCACGGCAGAAGGTCTGACAATGTCAGATGAAAGTGTAAAAGATTTTACAGACGCTCTTGAAGGAATGCTCGCAAAACTCACCTATACAACAGAAATCGTTTCCGAGGATAAGGAAAACGTAGTGGTATCTCTGAAAGTAAACAGTTACGCCGCAAGCGATATGGAACAGGTCACTGTCGACGCGCTCAACGCCATGCAGGAAAAGCTCACGGAAGAAGACCAGATGGCGATTATGAACGGCGATAACGATATATTGACTTCTTACATGGAAGGTTATATTTCCGACCTTGTAACCGGTCTTTCCGCTTTGGAAATCTCGTCCGAACCGGTTGAAATTGAAGTTTCCTGTGAAAAAATGCTGGTTGACGTAAGCGGCAAGGAAGTAACCGCCTGGATGCCCAGCGATTTGACAACTTTCTATAACGACATTGAGGCATGTATCTTCCACTGATTTTCTACATAACATTTTAAGGGGATGTCACACAAAAGTGCGGCATCCCCTTTTCGGAGTTGTGTACCCGCTGAAAACGAGCCTATAAATATACATTGCGGGTGGCAGGCAAATACTTTACAATTAAGCATATAAAATCAAAATTCAGAGAGGTATTCCTTTATGAGTAAATCTTTTGCAGAAATGGAAGACATGTACAAAGAGGTTGTTAAAAGATTTAATAAGATTGAGTTACGGGAGTGGAAAGCAGAAGGTGCTATGATTGAATTGGCCAAGCAGGTGGGTGAATTGGCCAAGCAAGTTATGATTAAAGAAAAATATTATGCTTTAGAAGGGGAAGCGCTCAATGTTGACAAGTGTTTAGGCAATGAGATGGCGGATGTAATTGCGCAAATTATGAGATTAGCCGATTACTACAAAATTGATTTAGAAAAAGCTTTCATCGAGGCAAGAGAAGATGAAGACAGATACTTAAAATCAAGAGGTGTCTAAATTCTATTTTACAGAGTTTCCAAGTAAGTAATTATTATACCAGAGACTGTCACACTGATTTTCCCGTGTAGCAGTCTCTATTTATAATACTATGTCTCCCGGACACGCTCCGTCCGTTTCTTCTTACGCTCTGCTGGCTCCGTCCACGGAGAGGATTTCCCCTGTCACATAGGACGCCAAATCGCTTGCCAGATAAAGGAAAGCGTTTGCAACCTCCTCGGGCTCTCCCGGTCTGCCCAGCGGTATCTGAGAAGAAATTCTCTCCACCACTGCCGGAGGAAGCGCGGCCACCATATCCGTCCTGGTAACGCCCGGCGCCACCGCGTTTACGCGGATTTTATCCTTTGCCAGTTCTCTTGCAAGTGAAATCGTCATGCCGTTTACCGCAAACTTGCTGGTAGGATACCCAACGCCTGCGGGCTGTCCGGAAATGCTCACCATAGAACTGGTATTCAGGATACATCCGCCGCCCTGCTCTTTCATAATCTTCGCTGTGGGCAGAATTGCATAGAACAGCGCCCGCACATTCAAATCGATACATTTGTCAAATTCTTCCGCCGTGTAATTGTAAAGAGGCGTGCTCTGGGAAATTCCGGCATTGTTTACCAGAATATCAATCTTCCCGAATTTTTCCTTTACCGCCGTAACAGCCTTCTCCACCTCCGCGGCATCCGTAAGCTTCGGGCACATGCCGTCAACTTCCCATGCAGCGTTTTCCTCCGCCAGCTTCGCAAGCGCCTTGTCCACCGTTTCCTGTCTGGAACCAAACAATACCACCTTCGCCCCGTTCGCAAGATATTTGCGCACAATTTCAAAACCGATACCTCTGGTTCCGCCTGTAACTATGGCTACTTTTCCCTCTAACATCATAACTCTTCCACCGTCCTTTTCTATTATAATAATTCCATTATACAGAGGAAATTTTTATTATTCAAGAAAAAACAATCGCCTTTTTACAATTGACAATTCTTTAGCTCTGTAATAACATGTATTTAGCAATACTAAATAGGTGGTGATGAATTGCAGGGACGTTACGAACAGCAGCTCAAAAAGGGCGTTCTGGAAATGCTGGTATTAAAGCTACTCATAAATGAAGAAAAATACGGCTATCAGCTAATCAGCCAGTTGAAAGAAAAAAGCGGCGGCATGTTTACCCTGAAGGAAGGCACTCTTTATCCGATTTTATACAGATTAGAGGACGACGGCCTTGTTTGCAGCCGTTGGAGTCAGCCAAAGGGAAAAGAAATTTCCAGAAAATACTATGCGATTACCGAAGAGGGAAGGGCAAAGTCAGAAGAATTAAACGCTCTCTGGAAAGAATTTTCCAGTCAGGTATCAAAAATAATGAATGAGGAGGCGTAAACGTATGAATCAGGAAAAGTATATCCGTCTGGTTTTAAAAAAGTTAAAATGCAGCGGGCGGAAAAAGAATGATATCAAAAAGGAACTGGAATCCGATATTATAAGCGCAAAGGAAAACGGCGAAACTTTCGACGGGATTATGGCGCGGATGGGTACGCCAGAACTGCTGGCGTCGGAATTTAACGACAATTTTTCACCGGAAGAGCTGAAAGCCTACAAGCGGAAAAAACTCGGAAAAATTCTCGGGATTTTGGCCGGAACTCTCCTTATCCTTTTGCTTGCGGCCCTTTATATTCTTCCCAAAAACTATCCTCTTGAGCAAAGAGGTACGTACGTTGAAGCCGAGGTAATCGCGCGCGCAGATGAAGTCATTCTTGCTTTTTCCGAAAAGGATTATGGCGCTATCCGTGAAATGTGCGCATCCGACCGTGTGAAAAACGTATTATCGGACGAAATTTTATCGGACGCAAGGGCATTATTCCCGGATGAATGGGGCGCGTTTGTCGCCTACGGCAACGCCTATACCTCCGAGGTTGTCCAGATGGGAAATTCCATGGCAGTCATACAGATAAACGCTACCTACGAATATACGGCGGTCACTTACACGCTTATGTTTGACGAGAATATGAACCTTTGCGGTTTTTATGTAAAGTAATAATCAGGAGGAAAGCGCAATGAACAATACGACACTTGCATTTTTTATCTGGTCTTTATGCGGACTGTTGTTTTTGGCAAGAGGAATTTACTGCATGTATGCCAAAAAAGAAGTCCCTTTTGGGTTCTGGGCAAACGCCGATGTGGCTCCCGTTTCCAATGTACCGGCTTACAACCGTGCTTTGGGAAAGCTGTTTACGGTTGCCGGCGTTTTGTTTATTCTGCTGGGACTGCCTTTACTGTCAGAACAGAATAAATCCAGTATTATCATTTCGATTCTGGGCGCTATGGTGGAAAGCATTGTTCTTATGGCCGTCTATACGGTAAAAATTGAAGGAAAGTACCGTCGGAAAAAGGGAGAGCCGCCGCATTGATTGTGCGGCGACTCCCTTTTTAGTGTAAATATTTCATTTTCTCCGGCATAATGCGGAAAACTGCCCGCAATTTCTGTCATCCAACCTTCCCGGAAAACACAACCTCATCCCCGTCCAGCGCAATCACCGTATCCTGCCCCTGAACTTCCATGGACGCTCCCTCTATCCCGCTTAAACGCCAGCCTGCAAGCCTCACCCGGCAGCCTCTTCCGCCGCTTACCCGGCCTTTAATTTCCGTACCGTTCTTCTCGAAAACGGCCTTTAAAATCTCTTCGCCTGCCTGATAAACCGTTGTCCTGGCCTTTGACAGCAGGAAAAATACCTTAAGCTCCATATTGCCTCTGAAATCATAATCGGCAGCACCCGCAGACGTCTTTTCGTCACAGATTCCCGCAGCCACCAAGCTGTCCGCCCGCGCCCAGATGGGTATTGACAGGTAACCGTGGCGCTCCGTCCGCCATGCGCAGCCCTCGGCAATCTCGCCGGTAAGGTAATTTACCCAGATACCTTCCGGCAGATAATAGGACGCCATGCCTTCCTCGTTAAAAACCGGCGCGACCAGAAGATTATCCCCGAGCATATACTGTTTGTCCAGATAGCGGCAGTTACAGTCGTCCTCAAAGGCAAGAGCCATGCTCCGCATCATGGGAATACCGGTACGGGAGGTTTCCACCGCGCTGCTGTATAAATAAGGCAGAAGCGACAGCTTCAGTTTTGTAAAGAACCTCAGCACGTCAACCGCTTCCTCATCGTACACCCAGGGCACCCGGTAGGAAGTGCTTCCGTGGAGACGGCTGTGGGAGGATAAAAGGCCGAATGCCGCCCATCTCTTGTACACGTCCGGCGTGGAAGTGCTCTCGAAACCGCCGATGTCGTGGCTCCAGAAGCCGAACCCGCTGCTGGTTAAGGACAGGCCGCCCCGCAGGCTTTCCGCCATGGAGCTGTACTCGGACCAGCAGTCGCCGCCCCAGTGTACCGGAAATTTCTGTCCCCCCGCTGTCGCGGAACGGGCAAACAGCACCGCCTCGCCCTTGCCGCGTTTTTCCTCCAAAAGCTCATAAACGGCTTTATTGTAAAGATAAGTATAAAAATTATGCATTTTTACAGGGTCCGCCCCGTTATGGTAAACCACGTCTGTGGGAATCCGCTCGCCGAAATCCGTCTTAAAGCAGTCAACTCCCATATCAAGCAGCATGGCCAGCTTGTCCTGATACCATTTTACCGCCTCCGGGTTGGTGAAATCCACAATGGCAAGACCGGGCTGCCACATATCCCACTGCCACACGCTGCCGTCCGGCCGTTTCAGGAAATATCCCTTTTCTGCCCCCTCGTCAAACAGGGCGGACTCCTGTCCAATATAGGAATTAATCCAGACGCATATTTTCACGCCTTTTTCCTTAATCCGCCGCAGCATGCCCGCCGGGTCAGGAAATACCCGCTCGTCCCAGATAAAGTCCGTCCAGTGGAACTCCCGCATCCAGCAGCAGTCAAAATGGAACACGGAGAGGGGAATGCCTCTCTCAAACATGCCATCGATAAAACTCATCACCGTCTTTTCATCATAATCCGTGGTAAAAGAAGTGGACAGCCACAGTCCGAAAGTCCACTGCGGCGGCAGCGCGGGTTTTCCTGTCAAATCCGTATAGCGAATCAGCGCTTCTTTCATGGAAGGGCCATCAATCAGGAAATAGTCAAGGCTTTCCCCTTCCACGGAAAACGCGGTCTTGCTCACCTGCTCCGTCCCGATTTCAAACTCCACCTTCTCCGGGTGGTTCACAAACACGCCGTACCCTTTATTTGAAAGATAAAAAGGAATGTTCTTATATGATTGTTCGGTACTTGTGCCGCCGTCCTCGTTCCAGATAACCACGGACTGGCCGTTTTTCACAAAAGGGGTAAACCGCTCGCCCAATCCGTAAATCAATTCGTCCACGGACAGGCCAAGCTGCTGGCTCATGTGGGCGTTCCCGCCTTTATCATAAGCCATTCCCGTCCAGTTTTCTTTGATATAGGCCAAATCACCGGCTCCGCTCTTCGTCAGAAGCTTTCCGTCCCGCTCATAGGCCATGGACCAGTTTTCCGTGTCGATGACAAGGCCAAGGCGGCCGCTCCGGACACGGATGCTCCCGGCCTCTTCCTCCACATGAAGCTTTCCCGGCTCCGGAAGATTTAAGGCAAACTCCGGCTCCTTTTTCAGGCCGCCCTTATGGTGATACGCCTGCACCCGAATCACCTCGGGCATGGGCGCCGTAACGCGCACCGTCAGGTTAATCCCTCCCAGAGTATCCCCTTTTTTCTCAATCCGTGCCGTGGGGGCGCACAGTACCAGTTCGCTTTCGCCTTTTCTCACCTCATAAACATGTTTCGGGGAAAAAGCGGCAAAACCTTCCTTTAAAAGCCAACAACCATTATGATATTTCATATTAATCTCCTGTTCTTTTGAAGCAGACACATGTTACCTTTTATATTTCAGCACCACCGCCGAAGTGGGCGGAAGCACAATTTTCAGTATCCCCTCTTCCACCAGGCAGCTTTCCGCCTCTGTGGTGTAGCCCTCCGCCGTTGTGATAATCAGCCGTTCCATAACGCATTCTTTCGGAATCCCCAGGGGCCAGACAGACACCTGTCTTTCCACCTGGTAGGTGTTATTGTTTACCACCACCGCCACGGCTTCCTTTCCGTTGAAACGTCCGTATCCGAGAATATTGTAATCGTATGTGATATATTTCAGCGAGCCTGTCAGAATTTCCGGGTTTTGCTTGTGAATGCGAATCATGTCCCTGTGGAATTCTATCATCTCCTTATCCTCATGTCCCCAGGGATAAGTCCGCCTGTTATCCGGGTCGGTAAAACCGCATACCCCCGCCTCATCGCCGTAATAGACAGCGGGCGCGCCCGGCCAGGTCATCTGTATCACCACTGCCTCCCGCATCACCGCTTTATTTACGCCCATATTCGCCGCCTCAGGGCCTAAGGTATTGGTTCTTCCCACCTTTTTGTTGGTTCTTGTCAGAAACCTGGAATGGTCGTGATTGGAAAGCTCATTCATGGCAATCTGTAAAGACGGCAATGTGAAATTTGCCATATAATAGCGCATGGCTCCCATAAAGCTGTTCACGTTTCCGAAAAGGTCTTCCCTGTAATCGTCGCTGTGCTTCTGCATTCCCGTAAGGAACCAGGTAACCGGCTCCATAAACGCGTCATAATTCATAACGGAATCCCATTCTCTGCCGTTTAACCAGCCCCGCGGGTTTCCGTAATGCTCCGCTATGACGATTGCGTCCGGATTGGCTTCCCTTACCGTCTGCCGGAATCTCTTCCAGAATTTATGATTGCTCTCGGCGCTGTATCCCACATCCGCCGCCACGTCCAGCCGCCATCCGTCGGCGTTGTAAGGCGGAGCCACCCACTTGGCCGCAATCTTCATTATATAGTCTGTCAGTTCTTTTGAATTTTCATAGTTTAATTTTGGCAGCGTATCGTGTCCCCACCAGCCCTCATAGCCGCCGTTATAGGGCCAGGCGTTTTCATCAAAAAATTTGAAATAATTGTGATAGGGGCTTTCTTTTTCCACATGCGCCCCCTTTTCATATCCCGGGGCGTTCTCGTAAATCCTCTCTCTGTCCATCCATTTATTGAATGAGCCGCAATGATTGAAAACCCCGTCCAGAATTACTTTCATTCCCCTTTTATGCGCCTCCGCAACCAAATCGGCAAAAAGTTTGTTGCCTGCGTCCAGATTTTTCCGATTGGTTACTCTGTCGATATAGCGTGAGGCAAAACGGTTCTCATGCTGGTCCTCCCCAAGAAGCTCTCCCTCGTCGCTGACCAGCTTTCCGAAATGCGGGTCGATATTGTCGTAGTCCTGGATATCATACTTATGATTGGAGGGAGAAACAAAAAGCGGATTGAAATAAATCACGTCTATTCCCAGTTCCTCAAGATAATCCATCTTGTCCAGAACGCCCTGTAAATCGCCTCCGTAAAATTCCCGCACGCCCATAGCCGCCGGATATTTATTCCAGTCCTCCACCCGCTGCGTCTTTCCGTTTATATACTCATACTCGTCCGTCAGCACGTCATTCGAAGTATCTCCGTTATAAAAACGGTCTACATATATCTGATACATGACCGCCCCTTTTGCCCAGGACGGCGTCTTAAATCCCGGAATCACCCGAAACGCGTATTCGGGATTCGCCTCAAATCCCATACCGCCGGCGTCAAAAATGTATTTCTTTTTCCCTAAGTGAATCTCAAAATGATACGAAAATTCTTCTTTTTCCACCTCCGTCTCACACATGTAATAGTCAAAATTCTCGTCGCTGCTTTCTTTTACCATAAAATACCTGGTTCCGTAATTCACCATGTAAACGCTGTCGGCTCCGTCCCGCGCCGTGCGGAATCTGATGGTAACCTGTGAATAAGGATTCGGTTCTGACGGTGAAAAGTAAGCTTCCGTCGTGTCGGCAAACAACGCCTCCTCATTGATTTCCAGTCGTCTGTTTTCTTCTGTCAGCATCAATAGTCTCCTCATTTCGTTAACATACGGCCATTGTCATATTTCATCAGGCTTATCGAGTCACATTTTAGTATTATACTATATCTGCTTCTTTATTTGTAGTGGAAACAGTGAATAAATATTTTTTTATTTTTAGATTTTTACATAGAAATGAACGGTAAAAAAGACAGTAACAAGTTACTGTCCTTTTTAGAGAAGGTATTTCTTTCTTATGGGGTATAGCAAAAAACTATATAATGTATTGGGGGGTTACGAGTATTATAATAGCATAACCCCTATTTTACGTAAATACTCACGATTCACAAATATCACAATTTTCGCATCACGTTTTTGTACATTTCGCACATACTATTTTTGTGTCTGCTCGTCCAATATTTACTTTCTGCATAAGTCCCTCTCAATCGGGGCCTTTTTACGAAGAAAAGAACGCTTCCGGCGCCCCGTCGCCCTCTTTAACAAAAAGGTTCTCAAACTCCTCTCTGCCGATTTTTTCTTTTTCAAGAAGCAGATTCGCGCAGCCATGGAGAACGTCGGAATTTTCCAGAATAATCGCCTTGGCCTTTTCATAGCACTCGTCGATAATTCTTCTCACTTCCCTGTCGATTTCTCCGGCAATCAGCTCGCTGTGGCTCTTGGCGTGGGCAAGGTCCCTGCCGATAAACACCTCGTCGTCGTCGCTGCCGTAATTGATAACGCCAATATTTTCGGACATTCCATATCGGGTAACCATATCTCTGGCCGCTTTGGTGGCTTTCTTGATGTCGCTCGACGCCCCTGTGGTGATATCGCCGAAAATGATTTCCTCCGCAATCCGGCCTCCGAGGGAAACCATAATATCCTGCAGCATGGTCCCCTTCGTGATAAACATTTCGTCGTTTTCCGGAAGAGGCATGGTATAGCCCGCCGCGCCAAGTCCGGTAGGGATAATGGACACCGTATAAACCGGTCCCACGTCGGGCAGGACATGGAACAAAATAGCATGGCCCGCTTCATGGTAAGCCGTAATTTTCTTTTCCTTATCCGTGATAATGCGGCTCTTCTTTTCGGAACCGATTCCTACCTTAATAAATGCCTTTTTGATATCTTCCTGGATTACGTAAACCCGGTTTTCCTTTGCCGCCACTATGGACGCTTCGTTTAAAAGGTTTTCAAGGTCCGCTCCGGTAAATCCGGCGGTCGTCTGGGCAATCTGCTTTAAATCCACATCCTCGGCCAGAGGCTTGTTCCTGGCGTGAACCTTTAAGATATCCTCTCTTCCGCCCACGTCCGGCCTGTTTACGCTGATTTTCCTGTCAAAACGTCCGGGACGCAGTATGGCGGGGTCTAAAATATCCACTCTGTTGGTTGCCGCCATTACGATGATTCCCTCATTGACGCCAAAACCGTCCATTTCAACCAGCAACTGGTTCAGGGTCTGCTCTCTCTCGTCATGGCCGCCGCCCATGCCCGTGCCACGGCGTCTGGCCACGGCGTCAATCTCGTCTATAAACACGATACAGGGCGCGTGTCTTTTTGCCTCCTCGAACAAATCCCTGACACGGGAAGCGCCCACGCCCACAAACATTTCCACAAAATCGGAACCGGATATGCTAAAGAACGGCACGCCCGCTTCTCCCGCGATGGCTTTTGCAAGCAGGGTTTTTCCGGTACCCGGCGCGCCCTCCAAAAGCACGCCCTTGGGGATTCTGGCTCCTACCTTCGTAAACTTGGCGGGGTCACGCAGAAATTCCACGATTTCCTCCAGCTCTTCCTTTTCCTCCTTAAGGCCCGCCACGTCCTTTAAGGTAATCTTGCCGTCCCCCACGGACAGCTTGGCCCGGCTCTTGCCGAAATTCATCATCTTATTGCTGCCGCCGGCATTCTGGCTGTTCATCATCACAAAGAAAAAGACCATAACCACGATGGCGAGAAGCACCGGGAACACGCTGGTGAGAAACCAGCTCTCCTCCTCCACCTTCTCGACCCCGGGGTTAATCCCGTTGGCAATCAGGAGCTGCTCGATTTCCGTCACGTCCGTCACATAAAGAGTCCTGCTCGAGCCGTTGTTCAATATGAAATCCACTTCACCGGTAGGCGTCTGCCGGCTGGGTGTAATATTGGCATAGGCAATATTATCGTTCTCCAAATCCGCAAGCAGCTCCCCTCTGGAATAATCCGCCTGCCCGTTATCCAGAAAATTGGGAATGATGAGCAGCGCCATAAGGAGCAGCACAAGTATAAAATACGCGTTATATCCTTTACTTCTTCTATTCAAACCATCTACCTCTACTTATAATTCTACTGTCCCGATATAGGGAAGATTTCTGTATTTCTGGTCGTAGTCAAGACCATATCCCACTATAAATTTATCCGGAATCACAAATCCCGTGTAATCCACCGGAACTTCCACCTCTCTTCTGTCCGGCTTGTCAAGCAGCGTACAGAGCCTTAAGCTTGCCGGCTCCCTGCCTTTTAACATTTCAAGCAGATAGCTCAGTGTGTGGCCTGTGTCCACAATGTCCTCCACCACAATGACGTCCTTTCCCTTCAGGGGCGCGTCTAAATCCTTTACGATTTTCACTACGCCGCTGGATTTCGTTTCGCTGCCGTAGCTTGAAACCGACATAAAATCCAGAAAAACCGGAACGGTAATTCTTTTTGCGAGCTCGCACATAAAAAAGCTTCCGCCTTTCAGCACGCAGATTAAGTGAACCTCCCGCCCCTCATAATCCCTGCTTATCTGTTCGCCCATCTGCCTGATGCGGGCATCCACTTCCTCCTCTGAAAACAGCACGTTAATCTTTTCAGCCATTAAAAGACTCCTTTCCCACCTTTAATCGTTTGTATTTATTCTTCTTTATCCGCAACCGACACCTGCAAAATGTTTCTGGTGTTTTCGGTTATTTTGTAATACTCACTTATTCTAAGGCCCGGCACCCAGAGCAAATGAGCGCCGTCCGCAAGCACAAAGCGTTTATCCCGCTCTTTTTCGGGCACCTTCTCATTGACAAAGTAATCCTGCAGGGATTTTCGTCCCATTTTACTGTTAATCGTGAGATAATCGCCTTTTTGCCTGTGCCGGAATACCACAGACGAAGTTATTTTATCATAATCAAACCATTTCGTATATGTTTTTTCTGGAATATTTTGAGATTCTTTACGCGGAAATACCGTACTTTCCACAATTCCGAGCCCCGGTATCTCCACCCTTACGCCGGCCGACAGCTCATATCGCTCCTCCGCCTCCGGCCCTTTCTTTTCCTCCCTCTTTTGTATCATTCCCCAATCGTATTCCTTATAAACCACAAGTCCGTAAGGAAGGCTTGCTTCTTTATTTCCGCTTCCCCCCAAAATCGCCGCCGCGCTCTCAACATGAACCGCCGTGATATCCTTCCGGCTCCCTGCCGCCTCCGCCACGCATTCAAGCAGAATCCGGCCCTGAAGATATTCATCCTCCCGAAAAAACGCCGGAATATTTATCCGGATGCCCCGGCCCTCTTTATCCTGCACGCACCTTTCCATGGCGGCTTTTGTCTGTCTTGTAATGTACGCCTCCGCCTCCATAAGCTGCTCTGCCGTCCGATTCATGTGGGCGGCCGCCCCGCGGCAGATTTCCTGTTCCGCGTAAGGCAGAATATGGCGCCTTATTCTGTTTCTGGTGTAAATATCCTCGCTGTTGGTGCTGTCCGTACAGAAAGAAATCTTCCTTTCCTCCAGCCAGCTTTCTATCTCCTTTCGCGACAGGCAAAGAAGCGGACGGACAACCTGCCCGTTTACGGGACGAATCCCGCACATCCCGGAAAGCCCGGTTCCCCGGAAAAGATGGAACAGCATGGTCTCCGCCCGGTCGTTGCTGTTATGGGCCACCGCAATCTTTCCTCTTTCCCCGCCAAGGACTTCCTCAAAAGATTGGTAACGGACGCGCCGCCCCTCTTCCTCCTCGGAAAGGCCCCTTTTTTTTGCCCCGCCTCTCACGTCCGCCTCCACCAGAAAAAAGGGAACCTTGAGCCTGCCGCACATATCCTCCACATAAGCCGCGTCCTTTGCGGCGTCGGGCCGGATGCCGTGATTGACATGGACCACTTTCAGGGAAAGCGGTATCTCCTTTCCGATTTCCCGCAATGCAAAAAGGAGGCAGACAGAATCTGCGCCCCCTGAAACTCCCGCCACTATGGTATCGCCCGGTTCAATCATGCGGTACTTTTTGACATATTTCAGAACTTTATTAATCATAGCCCTAGCATTATAGCGTAATTCGGGAAGAATGTCAAAAAAGACGCGCTCTATTCACGGAAATCAATTTTCAGATTTCGGTGAAATGAATACTGCCAAAGAGGATGTCAACCCGGAATATTTCTTAAGGAGCCCTTATAAAAACGTCGGTGCTTAGCGAGGTTACGAGCTGTTATACAGCTCGCGAGCTTAGCATCCGTTACGTTTTTATAGAGCGAAAGCGCGGCGACGAAGAAATATTCCGGGTTGACAGCCTTTCTGACTCTGCATACTCTCACCGGAATCTGAAAATTGATTTCCGTGCGCTCTATTCCTCTTTCTTCCAAATCCCAATCACCAGCACCGTCATGTCGTCCCGGATTCTTCCCCTTGCCTGATGAATGCAGAAATTCAGTATCGAATTTGCCATTTCCCCCGGATTTTCCAGATTCGTGCTGCCAATCAGCTCCGAAAGCATGTCCTCCCCGATTCCCTGGGAAAGGGCGTCCAGAATCCCGTCGGAAATCATAACGATATAATCCCCGTCAATCAGGCTTCTTCCCACAATCTCCATTTCCGTTTTCTGGAAAATCCCAAGAGGCAGGTTCCCCGATGAAATCCGGTCTACCAGATGCTGCCTTTTGATATAGGAAGCCGCGCTCCCCACCTTTACGAACCGGCATTCCCCGCTGTAAAGGTCCATGCTGCACAAATCCAGCGTGGACATGTTGGAGGTTTCCCCGCCTGCTAAAAGCGCACTGTTAATCATCTGAATGGCGACCTCCATCTGGAATCCCGCCTCCAGAAACTTCTGCATCAGCTCCACCACCATGGTGCTGTCGCTGCATGCCTTGTCCCCGGAGCCCATGCCGTCTGAGAGAACCGCCGTCAGGTTTCCCGTCTCCGTCTCAAAAATGGCATAGTTGTCGCCGGAAATTTTTTCCGTCTCCTTTACGGCTTTCGCGACCCCCGTAAGAACGTGGAACTTCGCCTCCTCCACATAATAAAAGGTTGTCCATGACGAGCCTATGAAAAAGGAGTTGTCCGCCGCGCTCACAAGATGCATATTTAAAAGAACCGACAGTAAATCCCCGATTTCCTCCGCCGTGAGACTGTTTTTCTTCACATTTCTCATAGTCAGGGAAACCTCCATGCGGCCCCTTTCATTTTCAATCAGATAAAGATTTTTCAGTTGGATGTCAACCTCCCTGAGGGCATGGGAAATCTGCTTGAAGCGTCTCTCTCCCATGGGAACGCACCTTCTGGCCTCCTCCGCAAGCTGGGTCATAATCTGAGCCATTTCCTGAAGATGCTCCACCATCAAATCCTTATTTTCGTTCAGGCGCCTCTGCCATATGTAGTCCCTTCTGTCCGCCTTTACCTCCTCAGGCATACGCTCCCTTACGCTTTCGGTATCCCTGAAGCTGTCCGCCAGTTCTCTAATGGAATCCGCGTAGGTAAGCAGTTTTCTTCTTCCATATTCCGGCAGTATGCTGGTAAATTCTTCTCTTTCGCTGAATATCTGCTTCTTCATATGCCCGCCTCCTCCTGCAGGGTTTCATTATATACAATCCCCGCGGAATAATTTGTCGAAATAACGTACGAGGAAACAAAAATTTTTTGACAAAAAAAACGGGCCCGGCCCGTCTCTTTTTCTGATTAATTTTCATCTTTGAAAAGTATCTCGCCCTCATATACAAGCCCGAGCCTGTCCCTTGCCACCTCTTCCTTGTATTTCATGGTCTGGGTATACTTTTCGTATTCTTCTATTTCTTTGGTACGCTCTTCCTCCGCAAGAATCTGGGCCTCAAGCTCCTGCTCCCTCTGCCTGTAGGCGTCTCTTTTGGCGGTAAGTTCCACACTGTCAACCGCTACCACTATCAGCAGCATGATTACGACAATACTGGCCAGAAACATGCCGAACCGGTTTTGTTTTTTTCTTCTGTACGCCGCCCTTTTTGCCATAACCTTCCTCTCTTCCCTGCCGTCCGGTATGCGCTTTCTCTGCACCGTTAATGCTTACATAATGTAATTTTAAGTAATTTCAATTTGCCCGTCAACTTATTTTTTACGCATTTACCGACTTTCTTCCCTTTTCTTCCCGAAAATGCAAAAAAGCGGCCCGTCTTTCTTCCCAGAAACCGTACCGGCCCAAGCAGAAACCGAAGCAGGCGGAAAATCATGCGGCACGCGCGCCCTATTACAAGGGATATCCCCTTTACCACCAAAGGGCTGACACTGGCCTTGTAGACAATCATTCCCAGCGTCGCGCCAAAAACCGCGAACCACCTTAAAATCCCGTTATTTTCCTCATACAGCATATAAAACACGCCGATGGCACAGGCAATCCAGAAAATCATGTCCTCTAACGAAACCAGAAGCATACCGTGTTTAATCAGCCTGCGCAGTATCAAAAACCCGTCGTATGCGAAAGTGATTACCACGCCCAGCAGAAACGAATGGCACAGGAACGTTACTTCATCGACTATATTCTGTCCCATATGCACCTACTTAAACAATCTGGCAAGCAGGGATTCCCCTTTGCCTCCCATGTTTGACTGTTCGGAATAAGTGAAGCTGTCAACGCGTCCGTCCACGTCCACTTCCCCTTTATCCAGCATCAGTCTGTTGACGTGAAGCTCGCTTCCCTTAATCATCAGCATTCCCTGCTCCGTTTCCAGTATGATTTCGTTTTCGTCAAAGGACAGCACGTCGTTGACGCCCGTCAGATTGCATGACCTCCTGTTATTCAGTATCAGCTTGTGGGCCCGTTTATTTACACCTGTCAGTTCTTCCATAGCAAATCTCCTGATACAATCTTCCTTAAAAAATTATATTAAGAGAGTTCCGTTTTTAGAAGCGGTATTTCCAACTTCCCGCTACAGGTATTTAAACAGCTCTTTCGCCTCTTCCTTCCTGACGGTCTCCTGTACGCTTAAAACCTCCACCTTTACCTCTTTGTTCCCGAAAGCGATTGTGATGACGTCGCCTTCCTTCACATTGGCGGAGGCTTTCGCCGGCTTGTCATTGATAAGTACTCTTCCCGCGTCGCATGCCTCGTTCGCAACCGTTCTTCTCTTTATCAGCCGGGAAACCTTTAAATATTTATCCAGTCTCATAATTTTCTTCCCTTATAAGTCATAAATGCCCTGCCGTTTCCATAAGATAAAAAAGAACCTGCTTCCAGGTTCTTTTCCTCCGTAATTATGCGTTTACCATATCCTTTAAAGCCTTGCCCGCTTTGAACTTAGGCGCCTTGGAAGCTGCAATCTGCATTACCGCGTTTGTCTGAGGGTTTCTTCCCTCTCTTGCTGCTCTCTCGGATACTTCAAAAGTTCCAAAGCCAACAAGCTGAACCTTTCCACCCTTTTTCAATTCTTCTGATACAACATTTGTAAAAGCTTTTAATGCTGCTTCCGCATCCTTTCTGGATAATCCAGATTCCTCTGCCATAGCCGCAACTAATTCTGTTTTGTTCATATTGAACTCCTCCTCTTTTATATGAGTCTTCGTAGATGTCTCTTATTGAAACGCCTGTAGTATATATATATCCTCTTTAAATCTGTTTGTCAAGGTTTAATTCTATTTTCAGAACCGTATCCGTTTTATCCGGCAGCGGATAGGTAAACGAAGCCTCCTCGCCAAGAGCCACGAAAGCCGTCTTTGTAAACATCGTGGTATTCCAGGCTTCTCCCCGCTTCATCTCGCTTCCGTCCGCCAGATAAAAAATTTTATCCGGCTTGTCCGGCCCGATTCCGTAAAGGGGCAGCGCTCCCAGAGGCGCTTCATACACATGGGCGTACACCGTGTTTCCCTTCTGGGTGTATCTTCCCCATTCCGGCTTGGGAATATCGCTGATGCCGCAGCCGTAAATGCTTTCGCTGTTTTTCTCCATCCAGGCGCCGATTTCCTCCAGGATTTTCACACTCTCTTCCGGTATCCTTCCCCTCGCGTCGGGCCCTACGTTGAGCAGCATGTTGCCGCCCTTGCTGACGCACTCCACCAGCTTGCGAATCAGCATCCCGGCGGGCTTGTATTCATAGTCGAAATTGCAGTACCCCCAGTGGTTGTTCATGGTAGCGCACAGCTCCCAGGGAATCAGCTCTCCTCTCTCGTCCCGCACGCCCTCCGGCGGTATAATCTGCTCCGGGCTGGCAAAATCCCCGCTGTAAATAAGCGGATTGTCCGTTGCAATGCTGCCGTTTCTTTCGCCGGAACCCTCCAGCCTGTTGTCAATCACCACGTCCGGCTGGTATTTACGCACCATTTCAATCAGCTCCGCGGCCTTCCACTTTTCCCCGCGCATATCGTCATAGGAAAAATCAAACCAGAGGATATCCAGCTTTCCGTAGCCTGTCACCAGCTCCTTTACCTGTCCGTGCATGTATTCCAGATACCTGTCGAAATTGACCTTCTCATCCTTATACTTTTCGCAGTTCCGCATAGGATGATGCCTGTCCCCGTATTTCGGGAAATCCGGGTGGTGCCAGTCAATTACCGAAAAATAAAGTCCTGTTTTAATTTCCTCTTCCCGGAACGCCTCCAGAAATTCTTTCACCAAATCCCGTCCGGCTTTCGTGTTCGTGGCCTTGTAATCCGTCAGCGCGGAGTCAAAAAGACAGAAACCGTCGTGGTGCTTCGCCGTCAGCACCGCATATTTCATGCCCGCCTTTTTCGCCAGCTTCGCCCACTGCCTCGGATTAAAGTCCGCCGGGTCAAACATATGAAAATACTTTTCATACTCC
>CAJTMZ010000014.1:50880-51114 GCA_910577445.1 uncultured Lachnospiraceae bacterium
TCGCCGGTATTTCCTCCCGGGACATCACCCATTCCCCGCGCGCCGGTATCGCATACAATCCCCAGTGGATAAACATGCCGAATCTGGCGTCCATAAACCATTTTGTCCTTTTTTTGATTTCCTGATTCATCTTTATAACCATGCTCCTTTCCAAAGTCCGGAGAGTTTGTGGATGCTTTTTTGACACAAACTCTTTGGGGCTGTCGCATTAAGAAATTTTTATACAGGATATTG
>CAJTMZ010000015.1:0-41274 GCA_910577445.1 uncultured Lachnospiraceae bacterium
TTTTATATTTGCCGTCCTGTTTGTCAGATAAGATTTCCCGTCCGTTACTCGTCGGACTGGCGAAAGACAATCTCTCCCGTTTTGTCGTCCATGCTCTCCACGATTGCCAGGGATTCCACCCGGATTCCCTTTCCACGAAGAAGCTTTCCGCCCTCCTGGAACCCTTTTTCCACTGCGATTCCCACGCCCTCTATGCTGGCTCCGGCGCTCTCTATCAAATCAATCAGCCCCGCCACCGCGCAGCCGTTTGCAAGGAAATCGTCGATAATCAGCACTCTGTCTCCTTTTTGAAGATACTTCTTTGATACGATTACATCATAAACTCTTTTATGGGTAAAGGATTCAATCCTTGTAGCATACTGTTCCCCGTCCAGATTAATGCTCTGGGACTTCTTCGCGAAAACCACCGGTACATGAAAATACTGCGCCGCAATACACGCAATGCCGATTCCCGACGCTTCAATCGTCAGTATCTTGTTAATCTTTTCACTGGGGAATAATCTCCGAAATTCCTTCCCCATCTCGTTAAACAGCTCCACGTCCATCTGATGGTTCAAAAAGCTGTCTACCTTCAGTACATTACCCGGTTTCACATTGCCGTCCGTTCGAATCCGTTCCTCCAAAAGCCGCATACCGCTTCCCTCCGTTCATCTTCTCGTATATTCTCTGTAGTCGTTTATCGGTTGCCACTTCTATTTTACTCCAGCTCCGTCACCTTTATCAACTTTTTTCTGCTCCATTTCCCGGACAAATATCTCACAAAGGAAATCAGGTAATTGGTTGTCCATCCCATGGGAATGGCGAACCAGACCGCCTGCACGCCCCACACGGGCGCAAACACAAAAGCGACCGTCACGCGGATTCCGAGATTAATCAGATTTGCCAGCGTAAAGACCAAAACGTCCCCCGCGCCCCGCAGAACCCCGTCCGTAATCGCCTTCAGGCCGATGCATATAAAGAAAAACGCGATAAAGGACAGATAAGCGTTGCCCGTCTCAAAGGCCGCCGGCTCGCTCCCCGCCTCCAGGAAAGAACCCACAATCCCCTCGTGGAAAAAGGTGAGAATCACGCAGATTATCACCGCAAAGGCCGCCGCCATCTTAACCGCCGCCAGATAGCCCTTTTTCACCCGTTCGGGCGCTCCCGCCCCCAGATTCTGGGCCGTAAAGGTGGAAACCGCGTTTCCCGAGGCAATCATCGGCACAATACAGATGGATTCAATCCTTGTTCCGGCAGTATAACCGGCTACCACCGACGAGCCGAATCCGTTCACCACGGACTGCACCAGAAGCATACCGATTGAAACAATGGACTGCTGCAGCATGGAGGGAATGGCAACCTTTATCATGTTCCCCAGCATTGCGGTGTCAAACAGACGTATCCCCTCCGGGGCCGGCTGCGCTCTTTCCGCGGCATGACTTTCCGCAAAACCCACCGCCTCGGCTCCGGCGCCGCTTTTTGCGGGTTGTTCCCTGTAACTTTTTAATGAACAAAGCAGCAGGCAAAAAGAGATGACCGCCGAAATTCCCTGTGCGATAACCGTAGCCACCGCCGCCCCCGCTATGCCGAATCCCAGTCCTCTCACGAAAGCCAGGTCCATGGCAATATTGAGAAGAGAGGAAAAAATCAGCAGATACAGCGGCGTTTTGGAATTGCCCATGGCGTTAAACACCGAGGACAAAATATTATACATAAACAAAAATGGCAGTCCCACAAAATAAATATTTAAGTACAGCAGCGCGTCCTCCAGAATATTGCCCGGCGTATTCAGCGCCGTCAGGATATTTCTGCTGAAAACAAGCCCCACGACTCCCAAAACAATACTGACTCCCAGAAAACTAAGCAGCGCCGTGTAAACGGAGGTTTTCATCTGGCGGTTAAGCCCCGCCCCCAGATACTGGGAAATCACCACCGAAGCCCCGATGCCGCCCCCTATGGCAATCATAATAAAAACCGTGGTCAGAGAATAAGAGGCTCCCACCGCCGCAAGGGCGTCCTCCCCCACAAACTGGCCCACGATGATGGAATCCACCGTGGAATAAAACTGCTGAAAAAGATTTCCTAAAATCATGGGAAGCGCAAAGAAAAACAGCGACTTTCCCGGACTGTCCGTAAGCATATTGTATTTTTTCATATTTATAACCATGTTCCTTTCCAAAGCCCGGAGACTTTGCGCACAGCACAAATCTCCAGATTGAAAATTTTCAATCTTTTCCTCATTTCCGCCCTTTGATGTACAGCATATTCCCCAATATTGTTCCCAGAAAGCAGCTATGTATAAGCCCGTCGTATTCCGCCCGGTCAATATAATACTTTTTTCCCCAGGACGAGATTTCCAGATAAACGCGCCCGCTCTCCTTTATGATTCCCGTCACAACAATATAATGCGCCGAAACGCTGGCCGCTTTGACAAATTCGTTTTCTTTTTTCTGATAAAAAACGACGCCCCGCCCTTTATCCTTTTTCCTTACCATATAAGGCATGCATAAAATGACAGGGATATCCTTTTTAAGCATTTCCAGCGTTCTTTCGTAAATTTTTCCGCCGCAAAAGCCCCACCTGCCCCGAAGCCGCCAGCGCTGCCTTCCCGCCATCCGGTTGAATATTCTCTGCAGCCGGATAAAGGTAAGGCCGTTGTTTCCCCAGGCGCATAGCCCACCGGCAAATTCGTAAATACGGTTATAATACTCTTTATACTCCTCCTCGGCAAGAACCCGGCAAATACAGCTTTCGTTTTCCTTAATGACATAACCGGCGTCTCTGCCGGCCAGATAAAGAAAGGTATCCGCCAACGCGGTAATCCCGCACCCCTGCTTTTGCTTTCTCTCGTCCGCAGAGCGCATAGGCGCGCCCGCAAAAAACCCCTGGTCGCCCCCAAAGGTAATTTCGCCGCTTCTCTTCCGCTTCACCTGTATATATTGTCCCCTTAAACCGGTTCTTTCGTACATGCGCCCCCCGCTTTTTCCTGCTTTGACGTATATTATTATAACAGTTGATAAAAAAGAAATCCAGCATTGACAAAACACTTTGGACTGTGTTACAATACAATTCGTGATGTGAGAGACAAGCATTACAGGCTGCTGTGGCTCAGTCGGTAGAGCGTCGCATTGGTAGTGCGGAGGTCACGGGTCCGATTCCCGTCAGCAGCTTTGAATGAAAGAACGGAAACCTTGATTTTAACAGGGTTTCCGCTTTTTTATTTCCTTATTTACTTATTTTCACAGCACATACTTACAGGGCTTTTTCTCCAGCACCTGAATCAGGTTTTCCACAGAAAGCAGCGCCATCTTCTCCACGGCCTCCTTTGTGTGGGCGCCGGCATGGGGCGTTAAAACCACGTCGTCCCGGCCAAAGAGCGGGCTTTCCTGGGGCGGCTCCTGTTCGAAGGCATCCAGTCCAAGCCCTCTTAATTTCCCGCTCTCAAGGGCCCAAATAGCCGCATTTTCATCAATCAGCCCGCCTCTTGCGGTGTTGACTAAAAACGCGCCCGGTTTCATCCTTGCAAAGGCGTCCTCATTTATTAAGTGATGGGTTTCGGCAACCATAGGCACGTGAAGGGAAATCACGTCCGCTCTCTCCAGCAGGGGAAAAAGGCCGCTGACCTCAATATCTTCCCGTTTACAGTATTCTTTATCAATGTACGGGTCATAGGCAAGCACCGTCATGCCAAAGGATTTTCCGTACTGCGCCACAATCTTTCCGATTGCCCCAAGGCCCACGACGCCAAGGGTTTTTCCTCCCAGCTCCGCGCCGCTGTAGCGGACCCACTCTCCGCTTCCTGTCTTTTCATTCAGCCAGGGAATTTTTCTCACCAGAGATAAAATCAGGCCGAACGTCAGCTCCGCCACGGCTCTGGAATTAACGCCCGGCGTGTTTGTGACCGTAATGTTGCGCTTTTTTGCCTCCTGTATATCCACTCTGTCATAACCGACGCCGTACCGGGAAATCACCTTAAGCCTTCTCGCCCCTGCCAGCGCCTTTCCGGTTATCCAGTCAAGCCCCGCTATGTATCCGTCGCATTCCTCCAAAAGGGGAAACAGCTCCTCCTCGGAAAGCGGCCGCCCATAGGGGTTGAACACCAAATCATCCGTATATTCCCGCAGTATCCGCATAGCTTCCAGGGGACTGTCCTCCCGCAGGGAAGTGGGCGTTACCAGTATTTTCATCTTTTTAACCATTCTCCTTTCCAAAGCCCGGAGACTTTGCGCATAGCACAAGTCTCCTCATTGAAAATTTCAAGTCTTAGCATCCTTCTCCGGAAACCAGCGCCACAGCCTCGCTCACAAGCTTTCTGATTCCGTCAAAGTCCTGATTTTTCAGCATCTCATCCTTCACCATCCAGCTTCCGCCGCAGGCAATCACGCAGGGCGTCGCCAGATATTCCCTGATGTTATCCTGATTGATTCCGCCGGTGGGCATAAACTTCATCTGGGGGAACGGCCCGCTTAAGGCTTTAATCGTTTTCAGGCCGCCGTACTGCTGCGCCGGGAAAAATTTAACCACCGGCAGTCCGTATTCCATTGCCGTCATTATCTCCGTAGGGGTGCACACGCCGGGATAAACGGGTATCTTATTCTGGATGGCAAATTCCGTGATTCCTCTGTGGAAACCCGGCGACACAAAGAACGAGGCGCCTGCGTCCAACGCTCTTTTCGCCTGCTCCACATTGGTTAATGTTCCGGCTCCCACGGCAATTTCAGGATAGGCGCTGCTCATCTTTCTGATTGCCTCTTCCGCCGCTTCCGTCCGGAAAGTGATTTCCGCCACCGGCAGGCCGCCCTCAGCAAGCGCCCCTCCAAGGGGAACCGCGTCATTTGCGTTTTCCAGTTTTATAACGGGAACTACTTTTAATTTTTCTATCACTTCTGCTACGTTCATTTTTATTCTCCATTCCTCTTTTAATCCGTCTCTTTTTAATCCGTCTTTCCTTATTCCTATGCTTCCAGATACCGCCTGCTGTTGTCTGTCAGCATCTTCCCAATGACCGACTTATCCGTCCCTCTTTTTTCCATAAAAGGAATAAACTCTCTCAGAATATAGTCAAGCCCTACCGCATCCTTTTTATAAGCTTTCATTCTCGCCGCCGTGGTATCAAGGGAAAGCAGCAGCCTGTCGGAAAAACCGCGGCTTATTATTTCCTCTATCAGCTCCGCTTCCCGCTCGTTATCATGGTATTTAAAACGCCCGATTGTGTCGTATTCCAGAAACGCGCCGCTTTTTACCACTTCAAGGTGAAGGTCTCTGTCCGCCTTTGTCCTGTCCATATGGCAGACGGCAATCCGTCCCGGCTCCATTCCAAGCTTTCCGGCAAAAGAAAGGAACTCCCTTACCGGACTATCCGGCTCCGTATGCACCAGAAGGCTTTTTTCCCCGTGGACTGCCGCGCGTATGGCCGCTGTAAATAGATTTCTGCCTGCCCGAAGGCAGTCGGAATCCTCCAGCGCAATTTTCACGATTCCCGCTTTCCACCCTATCTGCCTGCCGGAAAAGCCCTCGTCGCACTCCACATACATTCCCTGAAAAATTTCGTCCTCGAAGAGGGACTGAAGCTCCTTTTCCGACTTCCCGAAAAGCCAGTGGCCCGCAGGGTAAAAAGCCCTTTTGTGAAAACCGGTGGAAGCAATAATCCGCGCTCCTGTGCGCCCGGCTATCTCACACAGCCCCTCCTCCATACGGCAGCATCCAAGGGGCTGCGCGTCGATAAGGGTTGTGCCGCCCGCTTTCCGGAAACGCCTTACCTCCTCTTCGGACTTCTCCCTATCGTCCATGCATAAATCGGAGTTTATGTAATAGCCCTCGCCCTTTCCCAGCATTAAATGCTCATGGCACTGGCAGATTCCCAGCGCTTCCCCGGCAATGCTACCCAGAACAGACATGATTTCTCTCATTTTTTCTCCGTTTCCGCGCCTCTTTTAAGCCTGGCCCGCCAGTTCGCTCAGCCTTACAATCGTGTTTTCATCAATCGAGATGTGGAAAACTTCCTCTATCACCTGTGTCCAGCCGTAAATGAAATAGTCCCACCCAAGCTCCACATGGAGATTCTTTTCCGCCTGCTGCCGCTTCGCCTGCTCTGCAAAAATCAAATCGCCCCGGTAGTTGATTTCCCATACCAGACTGTCTTTCGGAAATTCCGCGTTATCCGTAAGGGGCGACCCCGGCGCGTCTTTTCCCAGTCCCGTTGCATTCACTATCAGGGAATGGGGTTTCAGGCTTTTCAGCGTGGCGTCATTGTCCTTTGGCTTCGGATTATAGCAAAATTCAAACGAAACCTCCGGGTTCAGTCCCTTTAATATCTCCTTTGCGGACGTAAGCCTGGGCTCGCTTCTGTTGGTGATATAGATTTTTCCCGGGCAGTCGCCTCCCTTGCAGGCTCTGGCAAAATAAATGGACATGGCAAGCGTGCTGCCGCCGGCCCCCATCAGCATCACGTCCCCATCATACTGTCCCCAGTAATTTTCCGGCACAAACTTTTGAAGCGCCAGACCGCTGGAAATAGGGTCCTTTGCGTGGGCGCACAGCTTCCCGTCCTTTTTGGAAATGGAGGAAACCTCTCCAAGCTGCTCGGCATAAGGGTCTATATAGTCAAATAAGTCCCTGCAGGTCCGAAACAAATCAATCTTGTGCGTCGTCACCAAAGCCCCCAAAGAAAGCGGGTCCTCCTTGATAAACATAACCGCCTCTCTGTATTCTTCCGCCTCTGAATGGGGCTTAAAATCAATCCCTTTAATTACCGCTCCCAGCTTCAGTTCTTCCGACCATCCGGGAAAAACTTTCATAATAGAAGATTTACCTGTTGTCACTCCGATAAAATACATGGTTGGCTGCGTCGCCTTTTCATACCTCGCCATATGCCTTCACTCCTCCTGCCTCATTAATGATTAATTCCATTTCCTGTTTTCCATCACGACGGCTTCCCCGTCCCTGCGGCATATCATATGATGATAGCCCTTCTGCTCGATTGTCCCGTAGTCGTGTCCCGCGTCGGCCGCGAAGGTAAAGAACATCACAAGCGGCCCCTCCCCCGTATTGACGCTCCTGTGGGCAAAACTTCTGGGAACGTAAATCGCTTCCCCTTTTTTCATGGAAATTTCCCTTGTATTTCCGCCCGGGTCCTCCATAACCATATAGCCTTCCCCTTCAAGCACGTAGTAAACTTCCGCCGTATCGACTTTCTTGTGGAAATGGCCTTTTGTCATGTAATATTCGCTTCCTACCAGGCCGGGATAAACAATCGTTGTCCCAAAAGCCAAATCCCCCTCCCTTTCGGGACATCCTAATTCATAAAACTCGTAAATCAGCGGATTGTCCTTTTCCAGAATGCTCTCAACGGTTTCCGTATCCCCGTAAAAGTCTCTCATGTCGGAAAGATACCGCTTCGTCGTACCCGCATTTTGTGAAAATCCGGATTGCAAGTTAAAGTCCAGGGTAAATCCCTGATTCCAGTTAAAGTTTTCCATCATGTCCTCCATTCCAGTACCGCCGTATCCTGCCGGCACACTTCTTTTTTCCTATTTAAAAACCACAATTCCCTTTTTCCTGATTTCTCTGCGCTCCAGCTTTTCAAAGGCTTCCAGTACATTTTCAAAGGGAAAATAATCGGATATAAAATCTTTCAGATTTATGGTTCCGTCCTTCAGCCATCCAAGCACGGTATCCGTACATTCGCCCTCTTCCGCCTTTGAGGGGAACTGCTGGAACTGAAGCTGCCAGTTGTAAGGCGCCCCCGACCAGTCAAGCTCCATGCTTAAGTGGGGCGAAATCCCGTAACAGCAGATTTTTCCCCCGTCCTTTATCAGCTCCATGCCCTGATTGATAATCGGTAAAATCCCCACCGCGTCAAGGACATAATCCACGCCCCCGGGACAGATTTCCCTTACGCGCGCTCCCACATCAGTCTGCGTGCTGTTAAACGCGTAATCCGCGCCCTTTGCCAGTCCCTCGCTTACCTTTTCCTCTATCACGTCAAAGGCAATCACGGGCCCTATTCCCAGCAGCTTCATAAACTGGATAAAGGTGAGCCCTACCGGACCGCAGCCAAACACCGCCACGCTCTCCCCCTGCGACATGCCGAAACGCTTGATGGAACTTAGAACCTCCCGCAAAGTAATAATCATACTTGCGTCCACCGGGTCCACGAACTGCGGCAGCACGCTCTGGGCATAGGCGCATTCCGGCGCTTCACCCTCCGGGTAGGCCGCGGCGTCGTCAATCACGCCGTATTCACTAAACCCGCCCCAGCCGGATTTCAGCTCCCCGCCGCCCGGCACTTCGCTCACAAAAGGAAGCAGAACGTAATCCCCCTTTTTATAGGAAGAAACTTTGCTGCCCAGCTCCACCACCTGCCCCACGGCCTCATGGCCCAGCATCAACGGATAGGCGTCTTCCCCGAATCCCTTGAAGGTATGGTGAACCAGCTTGGCGTCGGTACCGTTGCAGATTCCGCAGCACACCATTTTCACCAGCGCCTGACAATCATTGTATTCGGGAACAGCTACTTCCCGAATTTCAAGGCTTCCTGTTTGGGTTACCACTAATGTTTTCATCTTTATAACCATGCTCCTTTCCAAAGCCCGGAAACTTTGCGCATAGCGCAAATCTCCCGATTGAAACTTTTAATTTTCAATCATTTTACCCATTATAAAATCTATCAATATTACATAACTATGTTCTATTGTCATTACATAACCAGGCATAAATTTTTACAGCCTTTTAAATACGCTTTCAAGCGCAAAATAGCACGCGTCGAACACTTCTTTTCTCTCCTGATAATCCTTTGCCGCTTTCGGGTCCGGCTCGTGGACGCCCCGGATTTCAAGAAATTTTTCGCTTACGCTAAAATCCTTATAAAGCCCGGCGCCAACGCCTCCCGTGATTGCGCCGCCCATGGAACTTGCCTCTTCCAGAACGGAAGGCACCAGTATTCTGGTATTGTAAACGTCCGCCATTATCTGCCGCCAAACGCTTCCCTTGGCGCCGCCGCCAATCACCACCATCTCGTCAATGGACACCTGCGTGCGGAGCACGTCAAGACACAGGGAAAGATTCATGGTCACACCTTCCAGCACACTGCGCAGAATATCCGCTCTGGTATTCTCCGCCTTAAGCCCCAGAAAAGCCCCTTTTGCGTCCGGGTTCCATCTCGGCGCCCGCTCGCCCATAAGATAGGGAAGAAACAAAACGCCGTTAGCTCCCGCCGGACTTTTCGCGATTTCCCCGTTCATATAGTCGTAGGGGGATTTGCCGTTTAATCTGGCGTCGTACTGCTCCATCTTGCAAATCGTCTCTTTCAGCCAGCTATAGGCGCCTCCGGCACTCTGCATGGTTCCGTTGGGCGCGTAATATCCCGGCACAATGTGAACCCAGTTGACAATCCGCATCTTTTCGTCAAAAATAGGTTCCTCCGCCGTGGTGGTAATCCATGCGGAAGTTCCCATGCTGCAGTAGGTTTTGCCCGGCGCAACCGAGCCGGTTCCCACGTTTGCCGTCACCCCGTCTCCGCCGCCTAAAACCACGGGAATGCCGGGAACAAGCCCCGTCAGCTCTGCTGCCTCCTTTGTCAGGCCGCCAGCTACAAAGGTAGAGGGCTGCAACTCGGGAAATTTGTCCCCGTCGATTCCCGCCGCTTCCAGAATTTTTTCCGACCACTGTCTCTTTTTGATATCCAGACAGCCGCAACTGTTTCCGTCCGAATATTCCGTATAAAATTTTCCTGTCAGCCGGTAAACAATATAGTCCTTTGCATTCAGCATTTTGTAGGTGTTTTCATAAATCTCCGGCCTGTTTTCCTTCATCCACATAAACTTCTGGATTCCGTAGGAAGCCGTGTTTCTGTGGCCCACTATATTATAAAAATCCCACTGGCTGATTTTACTCTGAAGAAGCTCCGCCTGCTTCTGCGCCCGCTGGTCCGCCCAGATAATCGCCTTGTGCAGCGGATTTCCTTTCCTGTCAACGCAAAGACATCCCATCATCTGTCCGCTGAAGGAGATAACCGCCACCTCATCCGGCGAAATTCCCGTCTCATTCAAAAGCTCCTTCGTGGAAACCTGCACCGCCCTCCACCAGTCGTCGGCGTCCTGCTCCGCCCAGTTTCCGTTAAAATACGCCGTGTCGTAAGCATACACATGGCTTCCGGCCAGCTTACCGTCAAGGGAAAAGAAAGTCGCCTTGTCCCCTGACGTTCCAAGGTCATGGGCCAGTATATATTTTTTCATCGATTCACCTGCCAATCATTACTTCTCTATGTACTGCCGCCCTCTATTCCAAATCCAGTTGTGACATTGTTGCCGGCATCTCATGGGCCGTATTTACCTTGCCCGGCCCTGTAACCAAATCAAAACAGGATACGATAATCTTGTTATCCCATACGATTGGCTCGCCCGGCTGGTCAAGCTCCCCGTGAAAACCGTCCGTGTCAGGACTCTGGGCAATTCTTGTCACCTTTCCGTCAGGCGCTACTTTTGCGATGGCATTGGCACAGAAATCAGCAATATATAGATTTCCCTTTTCATCAAAAATCATACCATCTGTACTTTCAAGCTGAGACCAGTCTTTGGCATAGGTAAACTGTTCCACAAAATCACCGTTTTCATCAACAATAATCTTGATTACCTCGCCGTCGCCAAAGTTACCCACATAAAGATTTCCCTCTTTATCAAACACAATCCCGTCCGCGCCATACTGGCAATCGGGATTTTCGGTTATAAAAGTGGTAAAAATATGCTTATCTTCCAGAGTATTTGTAATCTGGATATCCTTTTCATCTAAGCGGAAACGGTAAACGCAGCTCATCAGCTTGCCGGATTCTGTTTTTACCTTTGAAAGGCAGCTCTGCGTCAGATACATGTAATTCCCATGAATCCTGATACCGTTGGGATGCTCCATTCCATCCGCAACAACAACAGACTCCTTAACTTCACCGTTTTCGTCAAATATCATCTTAAGTACCCGGCCTTTAAACATAAGTTCCGGAGCCCCGGACCATCCCTGATTATCGCAGATATATAAATTCCATTCAGAATCAAAGGCAATGCCCATGTTCCTGGCCACTTTGGTTTCCGGGTGTACCGGTACATCAAACCATTTTGTAATCTGCCTGTCTTTGTTAATTTTCACAACGCATCCGCTGCTGGTAAGCTCTGCATAATTAGGGCAGGAAAGTACAAGATTGCCGTCTCTGTCAATTTCCATCCCGTCCGGCGTACATATATATTCCGGCAGCTTTGTAAATAATTTAGGTATCTGCATTTTTCACCTCCGCTTATTCCTGCAAACATAAAGCGCTAAAATCATATCTTCCCGATACATGTGATTTTCTCATATGTTCGCATAAGTTACTATGTCATTACATTCCTATGTACATAAGATATATCTTTATCATAGCGCTGTCAAGTCTTTTTCAGTTATTTCTATTTTTTTATCAGCGGTTATTTTCTAAAACGAAGCAGTCCGCATAATAACCTCATCCTGAAGATTTTTATCCAATTCCGTAAAATAGGCGCTGTATCCGGTTACCCGGACAATTAACCCCGCATATTCCTCCGGTGATTCCTGTGCTTTAATCAGTTCCCCGGCAGAAAGGAAATAGAGCTGTACCTGCATCCCGCCGTCCCGGAAAAATGTCTGTAAAATCCGGGATAATGTGCGAACGCCATTTTCTCCGGAAAACAGTTTCAAGGGCAGCTTTACATCTAAAGTAGCGGCATTATTTGAAAGTGAATAATCCAGTTTTGCGGCAGAACGCAGCATGGCCGTAAGTCCCTCTCTGTCACGGCCATGGGCCGGGCTGACGCCATTGGCAAAAGGCTGTCTTGCCCGATGGCCGTCAGGCAGCGCCGCACAGCGCTCCCCGTCCATGAACTCCAGATAGCTGAACAGCCCCGGCCTCAGCGAACTCCCGGAAATGTGATGCCTCCTTCCAACGGCTCTGCATAAATACTGTCCCAACTCCCGTACCGTCCGGTCAGCCTCATCACAGTCATTTCCATACTTCGGAGCCCTGTTTACCAACATAGCCCTAAGCGCTTCATCCTTAGCAAAATTTGTGGAAATGCCTTCCCACAGCCGTTCTATAGACAGAACTTTTTCCTGATATACCAGTTTATTCACAGCAGTAAAGCTGTCCGCTGTCTGAACCAGTCCGCTCATCCGTATCCCTATTGTGGTCAGACCGGCGCCAAAACAGGACACATCTTTTCCTTGCCGGATACACCCATCTATCAATACAGATTCTAATGCATGAGGTGTCAGACGGCTATTGCATAATGCTTCATATAGCAACCGCTGTTCTAACATATCCAGCGCAAACTCAGTCTGTTCCCGAAAGGCATCTTCCAACTGCCCTGCCTGCTTAAACTGATTCAGATATCCGGTTCGGGGACCGAGCCGTTCCCCCGATATCATGGAAACACCGTTATTCATCGCCAGTTCCAGACATTTCCCCACATTAACGGCTCCCCCCATGGGGTTTCCGCACTCTTTTCCGGGAACTGCCATCTCATAACAACCGATAAGGCCGTAATTTGCAGCCTCATCTTCTGCATATCCGTATTTTTTCAGAGCCGCAATGGAAACCTCATCACAGTAAAACATAGGACCGCAGTTTTCCTGTGCCGTCAGGACACAGGCTTCGACATATTCATCCGGTGCGCCGTTCCATATACGTGCATTAAGCTTAGGCTGAAAAATTTTCAGCCGACGGGTTGCGTTAAGCATCAGATAGGTAAGAGAATTAACGCCATCTGTTCCGTCGGGAAGAATCCCGCCCAGACTGACAGCCCGTCCCGGGTCAGACATCCTGGAAGGATACCGCCAGTTTTTCAGCCAGAACAAATCAATCAGTTCCTGAGCATCATCCTTTGTCAGACGTCCGCTTTCCACATCCTTTTGATAAAAAGGGTATAAATACTGGTCCATCCTGCCATAGGAAAACGCCGATACTCCGGACTCAATCTCCAAAAGAAGCTGTATAAACCATATAAGCTGCACCGCCTCCCGAAAACCGGAAGCCGGCTGCTCGGCAATACGCTTACACACACTCCCTATCTCCCGCAGTTCTCCGGCCCGTCCCGGTTCGGCAGTTTCTGCCAGCCGCAATGCCTCTTCACCATATCTGCGAATCAATAGTTCACAGCCTAAAACGGTTTCCCTGGCGGAACTAAGAAAACTTCGCTGGCCTGCTTCCAGATTTGGGTCCTCCAACCGCTTTTCAATCTCTTTTTCCAATCCACCAAATCCAACCTGCAGCACCTTCTCGTAGTCCACAATTACATGTCCGAAGTTGATTCCACCCCAGAATACTTCATTCCATTTCTCAAAATCCGGTACTTTTTTCAATTTCGCACGTTCCAGAAATTCCCGCCCGACTTCCGCAATCGCCAGTTCCCGTTCTTTTGTTGCTATAGTATCTGGCAGACAGCAGCAATTACAATCCCATTCCCTGTAAGGAAAATCCCCGACAATTATTTCATTATCGTAGACAGGCGTTACAATCTGTCCCATACAAAACCTGAAAAACTTTCCCCGACGGTAAACAGTATCCTCTCCCCGTTCCCCGCTTTTTTCCCAGAGAGATAAAAAATCCTGTGTTGAAGCCGCCGGTTCCTCTTTTGAGATACCGCCAAGTACCAACCGAACCCGTTTAGTCAATCCGTCTTTCATCATCATACATGATATCATCCTTTCCTGTACAGCTTTTCCGCAAAACAAATCTGAAATCTTTACAATCCCCGGCAAATTACCGGAACTGAAAGCCTCTGCTTCATATCTCTCTCTATTTGCTGCAAAGTCAGGCTGTCAGGAGGTTCCAACCCGGCAGCCTGATACTCCATCCCCAACTGCCGGTACTTTGACAAAGCAGTACGATGGAACGGGAGTAACTCCACTTCTTCCACTCCCGGATATGCATATAAAATTTCCGAAATCTTTTCCTGTTCCTTTGGCGATGTATTGACTCCGGGTATCAGCGGAATACGAATCCTGACAGCCGCTCCCGCCCGGTAAAGCTTTCCAAGGTTTTCCAGTATAATTCCGTTAGGGCTTCCCGTAACTTTCCGGTGCAGCTTAGAATCTGCCGTCTTTATATCAAACAGAAATAAATCCGTCTTTTTCAGCACCTTCTGAAATGCTTCCCACGGAACATTTCCTGCCGTATCCACGGCTATGGATATCCCCTCCGCTTTGAGTCTGTCCATAACATATGACAGTCCTTCTGCCTGAAGCAAGGGCTCCCCGCCTGAAAACGTCACCCCTCCGCCGCTGCCTGCATAGTAATCCCTGTCTGCCAGCAGTAAGGGAATAAGCTCGTCCGCTCCATACTTCCGTCCTGTGAAAGTTATCGCCCCAGCCGGGCACAGGTTTGTACATCGAATACATTCCGCACAGGTTTTCTGACTCCCCGCATACTTCACCAAATCTTCAGGAGAATACAGGCTGTCCAGACCAGAAATTTCCCGGCATACCGCCGTGCACATCCCACAATGGATACAGCGCGAATCAACATAACGAAGCACGCTGCCCATATGGAGCGTTTCCGGATTATGGCACCAAAAGCATCGTAACGAACATCCTTTCAAAAAAACTGTAGTGCGTATCCCCGGACCGTCATGGAAAGAGGTTCTCTGAATATTTGTAATTAACAATTCCAACAGCAGCATCCTCCATGCCTAAAACTCAATCACTGTCTTCAACCCTTTTCCGCTTCTGGCATATGTAAGCGCTTCTTCTATATCCTCCAGCGCGTATCTTCCGGATATGATTTTTTTCATATTCAGACGTCCGCTTTCTACCATATCGGCCACACTTCTGTACTGCTCAACATTTGCTCTCGTGGAACCGCAAATCGTAAGCTGTCTGTAATGAATCAGATTACTGGGCAGGGATACCATATCCTTTCCCTGAGGAAGTCCACCGAAAAACAAAATCCTTCCGTTCATGGCCATCAGCTCTAAGGATTCCGCCTGCGCCTGTCTGGACGGACACGCCACAATGCACACGTCCACGCCTTTCCCGCCGGTAAAATCCATCATCTGCTCCAAAAGATTCTCACCGTATACCGGAATCAAGTCATTATCTATCTCCGTACACTGACGCAGCCTTTCTTCGGACAAATCCCGCATATATACTCTGGACGCTCCGGACGCTTTTGCAATCAGCGCATGCATCAATCCAATAGGGCCGGCCCCAATTACCAGAACCGTGTCATTTAAATGAATGTTTACCCTGCTCTGTCCGTTCATCACACAGGAAGCCGGTTCAAGAAGCGCCGCCTCCCCAAAATCCACTTTTTCATCGATAATCATCAGATTTCCCTGCGCTGCCGCTTCCGCCGGAATCCGCATATATTCTCCAAAACCTCCGTCAATGTTAATGCCAAAAGCCTGATAATCCTTACACAGATGGGTGTTGCCCGACACACACTGATTGCATACCCCGCATCCCATATTGGGCGCAAGACAGACATGCATCCCCTTCTGATAACGGGTTATTTTTTCTCCCACAGCCTCAATAATTCCGCTTATCTCATGGCCAAGAATCCTGGGGTGTTCCCTGTCAATACGTTTGTCTCCGTTTTGAATCATACGCAGATCCGTGCCGCAGATAGCAGCCGCCTTTACTTTCAGCAAGATTTCGTCCGGGCCGATTTGAGGAACTGCGCATTCCTCAACCCGTATATCGTTCACACCATACATTCGTGCCGCTTTCATTTGGTTTCCTCCATTTCCAGTACCATATCAATACTTCCAATGTCTTTCTGTTTATATTTTTATTACCTGTCCCGTCCGGATGGACTCATTTCCCGCCTTTACGATTTCGACGGCTTTCATTCCGTCCCATCCTGTCACTTCCGGTTCTCTATCCTCCAAAATAGCTTGAATAAAGCTGATATCCTCGTTCAGATAAGCCTCCGAAAACAAGTCCGTCCAGCTCTTTACAACCTCTCCCCTCATACCGTCTTTTGTATACGATAATGTGGTTCCCTGTTTCAAATCACCAATCTGGATAATCCCTCTGGTTCCCACCACATCAACCCTTGCGTCATATCCATATTGTACACCCTGGGCTCCGTCAATATTGACGATACATCCGTTATCCATCCTGATATTCATCATAACCGTATCATAAAAGTCAGGATAATTTTCCCTTGCTTCCCCGCATCGGAAATTGCCAGCCATAGCATACAGGTATTTAGCTTCTCCTCCTGTGAGCCAGCGCACCGTATCAATATCATGGCTGTTCACTTCTGCCAGCGGCCCATTGCTCTTTTCAATATCATACATCCATTCTCTTGGCGTGCTGGGTCCGTGGGTTAAAGATTTTACCGTCACCACATCGCCGATTTCACCATCGTCAATCAGCTTTTTGGCACGACGGAAGTTCCCGTCAAATCTTCTCATAAAACCTATCTGAAGCTTTACGCCGTTGTCTTTTGCCGCCTGAATCATTCTTTCGCATTCTTCCTTATTCATTGCCATAGGCTTCTCACAGAATATATGTTTTCCTGCCTGTGCCGCAGCCACTACCACGTCAACGTGGTACTTTGTGGGCGTAACCACTACCACGGCGTCCACATCATCTCTTTTGAGCGCTTCTGTATAATCCGTAGTATAATATCCGGCCCCCAGTTCTTCAGCCGCTGCCTTTGCCATTTCTTCCACCGTATCCGCAATAGCCGTCATTTTTGCATAAGGCACTCTTGACGCAAAATTTCTGGCATGTATCATACCGGCCCTGCCGGCTCCAATCAGACAAATGCCTATCGTTTTTTCCATCTTTTTTTCGTTTGTCATTTCATCACCATCTTTCCTTATAAACGGGGCCAAGGCTCTCCATCACCTGAAGATATCTTTCCGCAAGTCTCCCGTACTTTTCAGAATTATCTGTTCCATCGTCTCCTGCCACATACTTCCACCTCAGTTGACGGTTTCCTTCAATTATTTTTTCATAATCTTTTATCATTCCGATTCCCATACCGGCAATAACTGCAATTCCGGTGAGCGCCGTATCTCCCATTTCAAACGAAGATATTTCCGCATTCATCACATCCGCTTTGATTTTCAGGAAAAGCTCCGACTTTGCGCCGCCGCCGATTGCCCACATCTTCCGGAAAGCGTTCCCGGGATATAACTGCCTTAAAACGTTCTGATAATAGTGGTATTCATATGCAATGCCCTCCATTACCGCCCGATACATGTGCCCCCTTTGATGCCGCCAGTTAAGGCCGGTAAAACTCCCTCTCACATTGGGATTATTGGGCAGAACTCTCCCTTCAAAATGAGGTACGAAGACAAGCCCTTCACTGCCTGCCTCTATCTCTTTTGACTCTCTCTCCAAATCCTCATAGGACGTTCCCGGAAAAAGGTTGCGCAGCCATCTGAGACACAGTCCTCCGCCGCTGATATATGCCAGAGGATACCACAGGCCGTCTATCGGAGAGCGCATCATCATCATAGTTCTGTTCTTAATGTCCGGTTTATACTCATCCACCACGCTGCACAAAACAGAAGCCGTTCCCGCGCAGTCCAGAATAGTACCTTTCCTGAAAAGACCTGCGCCAAATATGGAAGACGCCGTATCTCCGGCCCCCGCTACTATGGGAGTTCCTTCCTTAAGGCCGCAAAGCAAAGCCGCTTCTTTTTTCAGCCGGCCGGCTATCTCAAAAGGCGAGACAATTTGCGGCATTTTTTCTTTTTCCACCTTAAAGTCAGCAAGCAGTTCTTCCGACCAGCTTTTTGCCTGATTATCGCCGAAACCGGAATATTGAATACAGGTATAATCCATATAGGCGTCCCCGCCTTTTATGCCGGCCAGTTTCCCGGTCACATAGGCATGGGGCAAAACAAACTTGCATACCTTTTTATAGATTTCAGGATGCTCATTTTTCCACCACAGGATTTTAGGCCCATGAGCGTAGGATACCGGACTTCCTGTAATACGGGTAACTCTTTCTCCGGCTGTTTTTTCCATAAAATCCACATATTTCCCGCATCTGGTATCCAGCCAGGAATCAAAGTACGTAGCGGCCTCACCGTCTCTGTCAATTCCCATAATCCCGGCCATCTGGGAATCTATACCGATTCCTTCTATGCATCTTTCGGATACCCCCGACTCGGAGACAAGCTGCCTGATGCTTAAAATCACAGAACGGTAAATTTCATCCGCTTCCTGCCAGATTCCTCCCGTATCAGACATAATCAGATTGGATTCACAAAAGGCGGTTCCGGCTAAAGTCATATTCTCATCATACAGCGCCGCTTTCGTCCCCTGTGTTCCGATATCAACTCCTATTAAATATTTCACGGATTCACCTCCTTGTAACTTTAAAGAAGGATGTCTCTTCTTTCGGGACATCCTCCTGTCAACCCTTCAGTATTATAAATAGTGAGCATCCGCATCCTTATTCCACGGTTGAGCTAAAAGTTCATCCACCAATGCCTTTGCCTGCTCATAGGACTTCGTTCTCTGGTCCTCACACAACATTAAAACAAGCATTTCCCGGCTGTGGTTCTCATAGGCGTCTATGATGCTCTGAGCCCTTGCCAGTCTTGGAAGAATTACATGGTTCATTACCTTGTAAGGAAGCTTACCTATCTGCACATTATGGATTCCCGTGGCATTGCATAAAACCGGAATTTCTACCAGAATGTCATCAGGCAGCCCTTCAATTGCTCCCTTGTTCGGAACATTTAAAGTCAGAATCCGTTCATTTCCATTGGCCATAGAATCAATAAACGGTATGTGCTGTTCCGTGGTTTCTGACGGACGATACTCCTCCATTACAGATTTACCGGATTCCACAATTTCATTCAGACGTTCCTGAATATCCACCTTGGAATCCAGATAGCTTTTCCAGCCAATCTCTGAATCAAAGCCGCCGTTTTTCCCATACCATTTGCATTTTGTTTCAAAATCCGTATGCGTCCACCAGGGCGTTCCGGAACGAACCGCATCTCCTATCGGCATTACGCCATACAGGCGGTAAGCTTCAATTGCCCCGGGAGAGAGCTGGTCTTTGGAAAAAACTCTGTTCGGGTCCATATATTTCTCACTTTTCCAGTATTCTTCCGACTTTTCTTCAATCCATTTGTCAAGCAGAGGATAAGCGTCCTTTCCTTTGTACAGGAATTTTGTCAGCCAGACACAATGATTAAATCCCACCACTTCGGCATTGACAAACTGTAAATCAAGACCAAGTTCCTCGGCAATTTCTTTGTATGCGTTATGCCCGTGGCAAACCCCTACCGCCTTTATGCCGAAATGCTTTGTCACATAATTAGTTCCCTCAAAAACCGGATTTGCAGTCTGAACCAGCCAGGCGTCAGGACATAGCTCTTCCATATCCTTTGCAACTTCCTCAAGAAAGCGTATCTGATGATAAGCGCCAATCCCGCCATAGTAGCAGGACACCCGGTCACCTATTCCACGGTAAAATCCTCTCCGCTCCGCGATTTCCCTCTCTTTTTCCAAAGGGCCGTATCCACCGATTTTAACCGCGCAGATAACATATTCCGCTCCCTTAAGCGCCTTTCTTCTGTCAGTAAAGGAATGCACCTCCAGTTTCATATTAGATTCCCTGCAGTATCTTGTCACCAGAGACTCTGCCATATGAAGCCTGTGCTCATCAATATCCACCAGAGACAATACGCTTCCCTCAAGCGACGGCAGGGTAGATATATCCTTTAACAATTCTATTGAAAAAGATGTGCTTCCCGCCCCCAACAATACAATTTTCGCCATTTTCTTTCTCCTTTTCTGTTATTTACTTTCTATTTATGTTATTTATTATATATTATTATTGTCATTTGTCAATGTTTATTATTTTTTATAATCCATTTATTGTTATTTGACTTGATAAAGAATATATGATATTCTGGTAAATACAGGAAAACACTTATATAACGGCTATTCAAAGGAAATATTTTTATGAAACAGACAGAAAATCAACCCTTATTTGCAGAAGAGAGACAAGAACAGATTGTTACTTTACTTAACAAAAATACAAAACTTTTAGTTCCGGAATTATGTGAACATTTTCAGGTTTCACCTGCAACTATCCGTAGCGATTTGCGCGAACTTGCTTCCAAAGGCCGCTTAAAAAGAACCCACGGCGGAGCGATTCCTATCAGACAAACCCTGTTTGAGCCTTCGACAGACGATAAAAAAATCTGCAATGCAGAAAAAAAACAGGCGATTGCCAGACTTGTGGCTGAAATTGTGGAAGACGGCGATACAATAGCCATAGACGCCGGAAGCACCATGATGGAATTATCAAAAATGCTTGTGAAAAAGAAGAATTTGACTGTTGTGGTCAACGACTTGAATATCGCTCTGTTTCTTGAGCATAACAGCAACGCCAACATTATAGTTCTTGGCGGCAACCTAAGGAGACGACAGCAGTGCACTGTCGGCCCCATTACCTTATCAACTTTAACCTCCTTAAATATTGACAAAGTGTTTCTTGCCACCAATGCTTTTTCTCCCGAGAAAGGCTTTATGACCCCTGACATGAATCAGGCGGAAGTGAAAAAAGCAATGTTAAAATCAGCCGTTGAGAAAATTGTGCTTTGTGACAGCAGCAAAATCGGTAAAATCAGTTTTATAAAATTTGCCGGTCTCCATGATATTGACAAACTGATAACCGATTCGCAGATTACCCCTGAATCCCGCCGTTATCTGGAAGAATTGCAGGATTCCTTTCAGACGATTTTCGCATAATAAAATAATTATGTTTCTAAGGCGCCCATATCTGTCTTTTTGTATATACAGCATCACCGCCGGCGGCGGCTTCCTCCATGGAAAAAGCAAGGTAAGTATCCTGCAGAGCCTCCTGAAGCGGATAAAACTCTTTTCCTGTCTCCACATATTCTTTCATCGCTTTAAGACAGGAGGCCACGGCAATCTCATCGTCATTTAATCTCGCCGGATAAAAGGGATTTTCATAGACCATCTTATCCAAAAACATGATTCCTTTGTGGGACCATTCCTTGTTATTATTTACGCCTACGTCCATCCGTTTAAGAATCTGCTCCACAGGCAGATTTTTTTCTGTCAGGAATCTCACCGTGTCATCATTGATTTCCCCCTTTATCCCCTGAACATTCCATCTTCGTGTGCGGATAAGTGAAAAATACTGTTCTCCTGAAAAATCAAAAAAGGCTGTTTTTCCATTTTCAAATTCCATGACCGAAACCGTTCTGTCAGCCGTTATAATCCGTCCGCTGTAATCAAATCCTTTCCTGCTGTTTGTAGCAGTCACATCAAAAGAAAAATTCCATCCTTTGATACTGCAGTTCTCATAACCGATTCCTAACAGCTTCCTGAACATACTGACAGCGTGATACCCATGAAGGGCGGACAGCATGACATTCGACACTTCTCCCAAATATCCGGCCTTTATAATCTCTCCCACCGCCGCATAATAAGGCTGAAGAAAATACTGCTCTGCTACCTGTATCTGTCCCTTTTTCAACTGTACTTCTCTCCAGAGTTCACTAAGTTCCTTTACGCTCTGCCCCGGAGGCGTTTCACAAAGTACCGGTACTTCCCTTTCCATAAGACGGCACAAATATTCTTTTACAATTATGCGAGGTACGCATAATACCGCAAAATCCGGTTTCATCTTCAATGCCGCCTCAAGGTCTGCAGTCGCGAAAACCCCCTTTTCCACAGCCACCTGTGCGGCTCTTTCCTCCGTACGCAAAACACTGGCGCAAACTTCAAACTCATCCGGAAGCGCCTTTGCAATCCGATAGAAAAAATCCGCTCTCCATCCGTACCCAATTATAATATACCTTGCTTTCATCTTATTTCCCCCTTCGCGTCAATGGTAATTTGATAATATCACCAGCAGCCCTCATCATTTCCATAATGAAACTTATCATTTGTGGAAAGAATTTTATCAGCTAATTCCCTTTTTCTTAATCCCAATATCATAACACCGTCTTTTTTTCTTTCCCCAATGAATCGATGTAATAAGCATCCCGGAATGCCAAAGCACACTTTATTCAGGCTGTCTATCATTTTCCGCTCAGATTCTGTTTCTTCATTCCTAAGAATGAATTTCAGTTCCATATCCCCATACCTCCTTATATCTGACCTTTTACACAACCTCCCATTCAATCCCATAAACTCTTGCCATCTGAACCAACAGATAGGTAACATCTCCCTGAATTAAAATTGCATGATGGGACGACAGGCTTTCCATAACCTTATGTCCGCTGTTATTTCTGTAGCGAATCAGCGCGCCGTTTCTGCAGTCGCTCCCCGGATATTGAACATAATCCTCTATCTCCGCTTCTATTATGGTTATTTTCTTCATATCCGGCCGGACTTTCGCCATGGTTATTTTTCCCCTGTTCATCTCACAGTCTATCACAATTGCGTCATCATTTACAATCTCCAATACCTTAGGCCGCATCACCCACCTGCTGCAAAAGCTTTGCGGCGCAAACCCGAAATATCCGCAATGTACCCCAAGCGCGTGATTATCCGGGTCGTCAATCTGCGGAAACTCATTGATTTTTTCATGCTTTAGGGCCGCCATTCCAATCAAAAAAGGATAAATGTTCGTCATCATCATCGGTTTCTTCAGAGCCATATGCAGCATAAATTTACTCAGCATGGTAATGGTATCGCCTTCACATGCCCAGATAATATGGTCATACTCAAAAATCCAGTTCCATGCAAGGCACGGCGTTGTGCAGGAATGGAAAGATTCGTTCAGGCAATTACACCCGACTCCGTAAACGTCCCCTGTTTCATCAATCACCTCTTTTATTGCCATATAGAGCTTTACGGCTTTCAGAATGCACTTTTCCGCTACATTCTCACAGGGCGTTTTTCTCTCTTCCCATAAAGCTTTTGCCCTTTCATCCTCTATGGTATCCGCTCGCCTGTTCAGTTCCTTATAGCTTTTATACAAAATTTTAATTCCAAAGGCATTTTCCATCTGCTCGGTACAGCTTTTATCCCACCAGTAAAATTTTTTGAAAAGATATGCCTGCATGCCCTCTCCCGGCTCATCCTGGAACATCAGAAATTTTATGCCGCTTCCCATCAGCTTTCTTGCCGCCAGAGAGCGGAATATTACTCTTGCCATTTCATTATTATATGGGAAAAAGATATTCATCTTCAATTCGTCCCGAAGCCACGCTACAATCTCCCAGTCCCACATCTCTACCGTACCAAATTCCGATGTCAGAATCATAACAGGCTGCCGGATGGCCTCAAGCCTTTCCTTTTCCTGGAATACCGCACCGAACAACTGAGGAATAATTACAATATCCGCTTCCCGGCATATTTCGCTGCCTATGCAGACAGAATCCATAAAACAAACCTCATCCGCATACATTTCTTTCAGCCTGTCAAGCTGTTGATTATATTCTTCAATTTCGCGTTCATTCCTGCCTTCAAAATACAACGATATCGCTTTTGCTTTCATAAGTCATTTTCTCCTTTTGTTTATTATCGTTTTTTGTTATTTATTACTATATTATATAATCCCCCTTACGTCAAGATACTATAACAAAAACCGCTGTATCCGTTTTACGTACAGCGGTTTCTTATTACTCATTTTCATTCTGTCAATACCATAATTTCAAAGGAACTTCTGTCTCCTCTGTATCTTGCCTTGGAATACTCAAGCGGCACATCCTCGGAAGTATACCCTACCGTAATAAAATACTGGACAGGCTTGCCTTTCTCCATATCCAGAAGCCTGACATCCTCCTCTCCCGCCTCCACTGCTTCGATTCTTCTTTTTACCTTTAATATTTTGGTGTTGTCCCCCTGCGCCAGAACCTCGTATAAAGCTTCCTGCTCCAAGTCATGTCCCATAATAAAAGAACATTTATCATAAGGAAGATAGGTATGTATGGTTACAATCGGCTGTCCGTCTGCAAATCTCTTTCGGAAAAGATAAATTACCTCTTCTCCTTCTGCTACGTTTAACGCCTTGGCAACCTCCTCGTCCGCCTTTTCCCGTTTGAGTTCTATAAGCTGGGTAGACGGCTTCATACCCAGACGTTCTATCTGGTCTCTGAAAGACTCCAGTTTCCTCAAAAAATCCTGCGGAATTTTGGGGCGGGTTACAAAAGTCCCTTTACTTTTTACCCGATAAAGCCACCCTTCCTGAACCAGCTCGGTAATCGCCTGGCGGACCGTGGTACGGCTTATCTGAAATTCCTCACTGATTTCGTTTTCGGTCGGAATCATATCCCCTTCTTTATAGTTTCCTTTTTTGATTTCATTCAGTACCAGCTCTTTTAACTGAAAATACAATGGAATCGGAACTGATTTGTCAAGTTTTTTACAATCGAACAGCATACTTCCCCCTATTATAACTGATATTTTTTTGTAATTACATTATATCATAGTATCAATCAACTTTTCAACAGTCCCTTTTCCATTTTTACAGTACATCCGTTCCTTCTTCCACGGCTGTCAGCGCCCACAGCACTGCCACAACAGCTTCCTGGGCATCTGTTGTCCTTGTATAATCCACATAGATATCATAGTTTTTCTGAACACATAATCCGTTGCAGGCATCAAAAACATGAAATCCCCCGTCCAGTCCGCAGCCGCATTTTGACAAAATCCCGGTATATGCTTTTTTAACGGCTTCCTCATATTTTTTTCCTTCAACCAGCTTCATATCCAGCGATTTTTTCATGGCATATAAAAACATCGCGCTTCCTGACGTATCATGGAAGTTTCTTGGAAATCCCGGCTTATCCACAACCTGATACCAGAGCCCGCAGCTTTCATCCTGTACTTTTATAAGGTCGGCAAGCAGACTTTCAAGCTGAAATACCAAAGACTCCCTTCCCGGACAGTTTTCGGGAAGAAGCGCCAGTACCTCCGGCAGAATCATGGCATACCAGCCAAGCCCTTCGCTCCAGACCTCAGGCGAACATCCTGTAATCTTATTCGCCCACTCCGCTTTCGCCCCTTCGCTGTATGCGTGATACAAAAGTCCTGTGCTGTCCTTTCTGCACCTGGCGAATATAACGTTAAGCTGCTTTACCGCTTCCGAATAGCAGTATTCGCTATCTCCTATATATTTTCCGTATCTTACAAGGAACATCAGGCCCATAAACAGTCCGTCAACCCACATTTCCCCAGGTCTGTCCTTTCCATGCCAGAACCCCTCATCCGGGTTTCTCGGATAAGTATCATAGGTATCTCTGACTTTTTTTGCCGCAATCCTGTATTTTTCTTCTTTTGTAACCGAATAAGCCCACACAATGACCGACGCTGTCATAATATCGTCCAGGCTGACGCCCGTATAACCTGACAGTTCCCCGTCCTCATTCACGTGTTCCTTACAATACGCCAGAATATAATTGTAAAAATCTTCCCGCCCGGTCTTTTCATAAAGCCGTATGTAGCCCCACAATAAGAATCCCTGCGGATAGGTCCAGCTTCTGTAAGGGTACAAATCCGCCCGGGGGTATTTTTTCATCAGATATTCCGCAAATTTAACCGCATTCTTCATCCCTGCGCTTCCTCCTGTGGAAATACAACTCCAAGCTGACGCCGTATTTCATCCATTATTCCCATCATCCGCAAAGTTTCCTTATGAGGCATTTCCGGGCATTCAATTCTTCCCTCCCGCAACGCTTTCTCACATGAAAGCACCTCATATTCCAGTCCTGTAATCTGCCCCGGCACTATTTTTTCCAAAACCACTTCCCTGTCCAGATTATAGACGGTTATCTTCTCACAATTATTGATATTCTGAACCTCTATATACCCTTTGTCACCGTAAATGACGCCTCTTCTGTCCGTCTGAACCAGAAAAGAACTGAACAGATGCGCAATTTTTCCGCCTTCAAACAATAGCGCCACACTGTTTTGTCCATCCACGCCCCTGTCCGTCTTTGTACACACCGCACGGATATCCGTCACTTTCTCTTTAAACGCCATACAGGCAAAATTCAGGGTATAAATAGTCAAATCAAGAACCGTCCCCCCGCCAAGAGCAATATCCTGCAGTCTTTCAATATGCGCAAGAGAATATCCCAGATTCGCGTTCAGGGAAGTTGCGTTTCCAATAATTCCGGACTCCAAAATTTCGTCAAGCAACCGGCGGCTTGGCATATATCTGGTCCAGATAGCTTCTGTCAAAAGCAGGCCCTTTTTTTCTGCCATATCAAACACTTCCTCTGCCTGCTTTTTGTTTAAGACAAATCCCTTTTCACACAGGACATGCCTGCCGTGGGCAAGGCACATTTTAATATGGTCGTAATGCATGGCAATCGTGGTGGAAATAAACACCAGTTCAACTTCGTTATCCTTCAGCATATCCTCATAATTTCCGTATGCCTTTTCAAAGCCATATTTATCCGCAAACTGCCGGGCGCGTTCCAAATCTCTCGCCGCGACCGCGTACAGTTCTACGGTATCCTTCATGTTAAACATCGTATAGGCCATATTGGCCGCATGAAGACCTGCTCCTAAAAAACCGACTTTCATTTTCTTCCTCCTGCTATTTTATTTTGCATTTTCCGTGTTATCCTTTTACCGACCCCAGCGTCATTCCACGCACAATGGATTTCTGGAAAATCACTACGATAATCAGCATGGGTATGATATACAGCGAGCCTGCCGCCGCCATCAAATCCCACCGGATTCCCTTTTCCTGTGTAAGCATAGTCATACCAACCGTAATCGTTTTTGCCTTTTCACTGGAAGTGCTTATAAACGCAAACATAAATTCATTCCAGGCATTTAAAAACGTCAGGATTACCACTGTGGCAATGGAAGGCTTCGCAATGGGAATAATCACCTGCAAAAAAGTTTTCATTCTGGAAGCCCCGTCAATCTCTGCCGCATCCACCAGTTCTCTCGGCATCCCTTCAAAGCATGCCTCCATAATCCACAAACTCATAGGCAGGTTGAATGTTGTATCCGCTATTATAAGCGCCAGCTTTGTATTCATAATTCCCAGCCTTGAAATATATATATACAAAGGAATTAACAGTGTTATAAACGGAAACATTCTTAAAAAAACGCATCCCCGGAAAATATTGCGGCTGCCCGGAAAGCCGTACATGGTAAAGCCATATGCTGCGGGAATGCTTATCAGGCAGACAAGCACGGTTGTAACACCCGCTACAATCAGTGAATTTCCAAAATACAAATCAAAAGAAAAATTTTCAAGCAGCTCCGTATATGAGTTCAGCACCCATTTACTGGGAAGGGAAGCCATATAAATCTCCCCTCTGGGTTTAAAGGACGTTATCACCAGCCATACAATAGGAAGCAAAACAAATATGACAGCCACGCATAAAATGAAATATATTATAAAAGTACGCAATTTTCGTATACTCATAGTCCTACCCCTTCCGCCGTCTTAAGTTATCTTTATCTCTTCCTATATACTGGATAGTTAAGGCTACAATTATCATAAATACCAACATAATATAAGACATGGCAGAAGCATATCCCACATTATATTTATTCCAGTTCGTTCTGTAAATCAGAAGAGATAATGATTCTGTCGCTTTGCCGGGTCCTCCCTTGGTCAGCACATAGATGGAATCAAAAATCCTGAATACATCCATGAATCTGATTACAAGCGCAATAATCACTGTCGGCTTTATAATAGGCATCTGAATCCTGAAAAAAATCTGAAGTCTGTTAGCGCCGTCAATTTTCCCTGACTCCACGACGTCCTCCGACACAGAAGAAAGTCCCGTATAAAGCAAAAGAAAAACAAAAGGAATCATTGCCCAAGAATCCACGTACATTATACTGATTAATGCGATTTTGCTGTCTGTAAGCCAGTGAATATTAGATGATATAATTCCAAGCGATTTCAAAATGACATTCAACAGTCCGAAATCATCATTTAGCATAAAACGGAACAAAAGTCCGGCCACTGTGGGCGCCACCATCATAGGAATGAGATATACGGTTTTCAGAATCCCCTGGCCCTTTCTGATATTGACAATAAGCCCTGACAAAAGCATTGCAAAAAAGAACTCAACTACCAGCGCTCCCACTGTAATCAGTAAAGTAATTTTTACGGAACTCCAGAATGTTGCGTCTGTAAACGCTTTTATATAGTTTTCAAATCCAATAAATTTCAGGTCTCCCTTCACCAGCCTGTAGTTAGTGAAACTGGCGCCAAATGAATATATAATGGGAAATATAAATAAGAGCCCCAGCAATATCATGGAAGGTAAAGACATTAAAAATCCAAATCTCTCATCTTTTATCTGTCTAGTACTTTTTTTATATTTTTTATTCAATATTCCTCACCATTTTCCTATTTTATCAGCAAGGGGCAGAAGTAAAAATTCTGCCCCGTTTCCTATGTCAGTTACCCTGCATATAGTCATTTGCCGCCAGAATATCTTCCAGTTCAACCTTAAGCTGGTCCATTGCCTCCTGGCAGGAAAGCTGTCCGGTTAAAGCCATATTAATATACTGGGCTGCCGTCTGCTGACAATCCGTTGCAGCAGCGTTTGTCTGAGCCAAATCCATTTCTGCTCCGGCAGACGCGGAAGCAAGATACGCCTCGTTTACCTCAAGAAGAATGTCTTCTCCCGCAGCCTTATATTCCTCATTCTGTCTTTCCAGAACAGAAGTTCTCGCTGTGGAAGAGCCCTGCAGCTTACAGTAATTATAATTAGCCTCGGCGGATGCAAGCGCCTTTGCCAGTTTAAGCGCTTCTTCCTTATGAGGAGCATCCTTAAACACATTCACAGACCAGCCGCCCAGACAGGATTCACTCTTACCGGTTGAGCCTGCAGGCAGACCATAAACTTTTACGTTTCCTTCCATCTCTGTGCCTGTGCAGCGGTCCAGAAGATAAGGCCAGTTAATAAACAAACCGATTTTTCCGCTAATCCACTGAGCGTCAACTTCGTTATAATCATATCCCACATAACCTTCCGGCATAGCGCCCGCGTCAGCCAAATCTTTAATAAACTGAAGCGTTCCAACCATTTCCGGCGAATTGCAGACTACTTCGCAGGTATTGTTGCTGTAGTCTTTTCTGATATATTTTGCGCCATTGCCGTAAGAAAGAGTTGCAAGCTCCCAAGGATTACCTACAACAGAACCGCCCATATACATCGTTCCCCATTGTACTACGTCGTCTTTATTGAATCCTTCTTCATCTCCACGTTTTCCTGAGGAATCCATGGTCAGATGAATTGCTTTCTCTCCATACTCTTCCAAAGTTTTCGGGATATCATCCTCCGTATATCCTGCTTCTTCCCATATCTTTGTATTAACATACATAATCATGGCGTCGCCTGTAAGAGGGTATCCGTAAAGGTCTTCCCCAAGGCTGTGCTGTTCCACATTACCTTTAAAAATATCGTCCATATCATCCAATGGCTCTAACGGCTCCAAAAGCCCTAAGGAACCAAACTGCTTTGCGCCTGCTGCCTGCGTAATTGCAATATCAAAAGTCTTTGCGCCAGTGGTCATTTCCAGAAGTATCTTGTTGTCAAGTTCGTTTTCCGAATACCCTACCCAGTTAACCTCGCCATCATACAGACCTTCCAGATTCCATTTCGCCATATCGCCGTTGTTCGTATTATATACAACAGTGACGGCATCCTTGTCTGAAGAAACATTTTCGGTCCCTTCGCTACCTGAATCGGCTGGTTCATCAACTGTTTCTCCGGCGTTGTTTTCTACTGTCTCGTTTGTTCCCGATGAAGTGTCGTTCCCATTCCCTCCGCATCCAATCATGCTTCCGGCCATTACTGCTGTCATGGATAATGCAATTAACCTGTTAACCCATTTTCTTTTCATACCTGAAACCTCCTAGTTTTGTCTTTCTTCGTAATAAGTCCTACCCTGAATAAGTATAAAATATCTGAAATATTTCATATTATTCCCGAATATACCTCCTGTTCATACTGATTAATATGCCATATATTATGTAAAACTAAACGCCTCCTTTCTTTCTCATTATGTAGTAACATAATAATATATTTACATATTAATGTAGTGTTTATAATATAACAGGCATTGAAGAAAAAATCAACACATTTTGACAAAAAATGAAAAAATATAATAATATTTAATTGTCATGTATTTATAATAATCTTGCGCTTCGCAATATATCTTAGTATAAATTGATACATTTCTTTTGGATTTCATTACAAATAAAAACATATACAAACCTGTTTAAAAAGAAAAGGTGCATCCTCTCCACAAGAAAAAGTGAAGAGGACACACCTCTTTATTTATAGTTTATACTTATCTTCCTCCGGCTTTTCCTCGTTCCCCACCCTACGGCACCAGCATAACCTTCATAGCCGAAGGCTCCTTTTCCGCCGCTTCAAACGCCTCTTTCCAGTCTGCAAGAGAGAACGTATGGGATATGAGACCTTCTGTTTTAATCAGACCGGATTGTATGCCGCGGATAACCGCCGGATAGGTCTTCGCAGAGAGATGGGAGCCGATAATCGTCAGTTCCTTTCCGTCCCCGATTACGTTCCAGTCGGCCTTTACCTCCTCCGCAAATACACCCATCTGCACATATCTGCCGTGATTTTTCAAAACGCCAAGCCCCTGCTTCACGCTCTGCGGGCTTCCTGAAGCCTCGATATACACATCGCAGCCCTTTCCGTCTGTCAGTCTCATAATTTCCTGCATCACATCCTGCTTTGAGGGGTTCAGTACCACATCGGCGCCGTAGGATTCGCCCATTGCAAGGCGGTGCTCCCGCAAATCAATTCCGATAATCAGCCCCGGCAGCATCAACTGCGCCATCCGGACCATAGCCGCCCCGATTGCGCCGAGCCCTGCAATCACCACCACGTCGTCATGCTTTATCCCGGCCAGCTCCACCGCGTGCATACCGCAGGCAAGGGGCTCCACCAAAACAGCCTCCTCAAGAGTAAAGGAATCCGGAATTTTATGTATCAGGCTGTTTTTGTGTATCTTCACATACTGCGCGAAACCGCCCTGGGCATGCTGCTTAAATCCGTATACCGCCGAACCCGTGCACATCCAGTAGATGCCCCGGCGGCAGAAATCGCATTCATTACAGGGAACAATCTGTTCTGCGACGATGCGCTCGCCTTCTGCAAATCCGGTTACCTTTTCGCCCATCTTTACGATTCTTCCCGTAAACTCGTGGCCCCCAATCACAGGCGCCTCAATGTAGCGGTCCTTTTCCGAGGTTCCCCAGATTCGGATTCCCCCGTGATATGCCTTTACGTCTCCGGCGCAGATTCCGCATCCCTCCACCCGGATTAAAATCTCTTCCTCACCGATTTGGGGGACATCTACTTCTTCGTACCTGTTGTCATACGGCGCGTATGACACTACTGCTTTCATCTTCTCCTGCATACCTTTTCCTCCATAGGTTGTCTGATTTTGTGTTTATGGTTCATAACCTTATCACAATCTCTTCTCAAATTCAATATGGATTTTCTGGTTAAAGGAATATTTTACTCTTACAGGCAGCGGGCCAGGCGACTGCCTGCAATACAAATTTTGTTTGTTACGATAACAAACAGCATTTTTTACCTGACGGCGTCAAACCGCTCTTTGATTAAAAGCAGCGTTCCGCTTTTAACGGACACTCTGCTTTTTTCACCGGTAAATTCATTGCTGACTCCCACCGGATATTCCTTTGTCAGCACGGCGTTATCCAGTCCGTATTTCAGCCCCGTTTCGCAAACGCCCTCCGCCCTGTCGCTAAGGCAGAACACGGAAAGATATCCTTCTTCTTCCTCTCCAAAACATATTTCGCCGTCTTTTATCACGCAGTACCAGGAGCCTCTCCCTATCAGAACGCCCCTTCCGCCCTCAGCGGCCAGCCAGGAAAGGAGCTGGATATTGGCAATGGTATGGGAAGTACGCCCGCCGCAGCCTCCGTAAATGACAAAATCCCGGTAGCCGCGCCGCCATCCCTCTTTCACCGCCCATCCCGTGTCGGTATCGTCCTTTTCCGGCTTCAGTTTCACCACGTCAGGATGCTTTGGCAGATATTTCAGGGAATCAAAGTCACCTACCACCAACGTAACCGGCAGATTCTTTTCCCTGCAGTAAGCATAGCCGCCGTCGCAGGCAATCAATATATCCTCTGTTAAAAGACAGGGGAGTCCGTCTCCAAACTCCCCCGCACCCACAATGTAGCAAATTCCCATTGCCAGTTTCCTTTCTTCCGCTTCCGGGCGTTTTAGATTATACGTTTTATCGCCCGTTTTAAATCCAAATATTGATTTTCATTTTGCTGAATTTCGCATCATTTCGGACTTCCGTCCTTCTGCGCCTTGAAATTCTCCACATCCCGGCCAAAATCCCTGCAAAGCACCTCCCGCATAAAACCGGCGTCAACCTTTATTCTCTCTTTCGCCTTAAACTGATATAAAGCATAACATATTATTCTGGACAAAGCCATCATTTCCAGATAGGCGGCGTCATTTTCTTTTTCCCCGTCAACGTCCACTTCCGCGGCTATGATTTTCCGCACCAAATCCGTTATCAGTACTTCTCCCGCTTCTTTGTTTTTCACCATTTCCTGCAGTCTGCTGCTGACGGCGGTGTTGTCAAGCATCATATGGAGTACCCGGATAAAACACATGATATCGTTGGCCTCCTGGTCCATGCTCACAAAAAACAGGCGCATTCTTTCATGCAGGCTTTCTTTTTCCTCAAGCTTCTCATACATTCTTTTGCAGGAGCTTGTAGCGAAGTAATAAATTGCTCCGGCAATCATCTCTTCTTTATTGTCAAAATACTCGTAAACCGTGCCCTTGCCGATTCCGGCCTTTCTGGCAATTTCCGCAACCGTCAGCGTATTTAAATCCGCTCCTTCCGCAAATAATGCCATAATTGCCTGATACAGGGCTTCGGCCTTTGGCGCCAGATTTTTTTCCATCACCTAATCCTCCCTTTTGGGCAGAGGCTTTACGCCTGCCTTCCATCCTCTTTTTCCACAGGCAGAGCCTCCGCCATCGTGCCGCCTTCCTTTTTTTCCCTTGAAAAAATATCGTAGATGCAGGGAATCACTATCAGGGTAAGCAGGGTTCCGTAAACAAGACCTCCAATGGTAACAATTGCCATTGGTTTGCCCATCTCCGAGCCCATATCGTTGCTGAATACCATCGTGCACAGCGCGAGAATGGTGGTGAGGGCCGTCATAAGCACCGGCCGAAGCCTAGTCTTTCCGGCATGAATCAGGGCTTCTCTCTTACCCATCCCCTCGTCCCTTAACTGGTTCGTATAGTCCACCATCACGATTCCGTTATTGACGATGATACCGGAAAGCATGACAAATCCGATAAGCGCGATTACGCTGAGCTCGCTTCCGCTGATTACCAGACCAAAAAAGCCGCCGGTAAAGGCAAGGGGTATGGTAAACATGATGATAAAAGGCGATAACAGCGACTGGAACTGCGCCACCATAATCAGGTACATGAATATCAGCGCCAGCAGAAGCATCAGGTAAAGCTGTTCCATAGCGTCCGTAATCATTTCGTTTTCGCCGCTCATCACAAGGTTGTAGCCGCCTGGCATTTCATACTTGTCAAGCTCCGCCTCCAGCACATCCGAGACAAGTCCGACATTGTAGCCGTCGGCAATGTCTGCGGATACCTCGATGTACCGGTTCTGGTCAATTCTGTTTACAGAATCGGGTGAAATAGAATTTTCAAAATCCGCGACCTCCGACAGGGCTACTTTATCCTTTGTTCCGTCCTGTCTGGTTCTCTCAAGCACCACGTCCTTCACCAGATTTCTGGTAAGAGCAATATCCGAACCGTGTTTCACATAAACACTGTACTCATTGTCAACCGTTTCCAACGTTGTGATACTGGCGCTTTCGGCCAGTTTTGCGGAAAGCTGCTGGAATACCTCGGCGACAGTCATTCCGTGTTCAATGGCCTTGTCCCTGTCAACAATCACACGCAGTTCTCCCGTGGATTCCTCTAATCCGTCGGAAACGTTTTCCGTTCCCTCCACGGCTTCCACAATGGCCGCAATATCCACCGCGATTTCCTGCATCACGTCAATGTCGCGTCCCCGCACCTGCACGGAAATGCCGCTGCCGCCCATGGCGCTCATATCCATGGAGGAGGTATCTATCACGATTTCCGCCTCGTTTTTCTCGCAGATATCCGCCATCTCTTCCATAATTTCAGCGGCAATCGTATCGTTATCCTTTTCTTTCTCCGCGCTTAAAGTAAGGTACAGCGTGGTGGCGTTGGTGGCGGTATTTCCGCTTCCCGTGAGCATTGACATGGAGGATGTGGACGCCATTGCTCCCACGTCCTCGATTTCCTCCCGGGCAAGAAGCCGCTCTACTACCTCGTCCGTCACTTCCGCGGTTTTGGACAAAGGCGTGTCGTCCGGCAGGGTAATGGACATATTAAACTGGGTACTGTCCATATCCGGCATAAAGGCCGTGCCCTTAGCGTAAGACGCCGCGGCGCTTATCAGAAGCAGCGCCACTACCAGAAGCAGAACCACCGGTTTTCCTTTCAGGGACAGATTCAACAGCTTTTCATAGATATTTATAAGGCCCGTAAAAAACTTTCCGTCGGCGTTTTCTCTTGTTTTCGTAAGTACCCTGGAAGCCATTGCGGGAACCACCGTCAGGGCAATCACCAGACTTGCCAGCAGGGAATAGGCTATGGTCAGTCCCATATCCACGAATAACTGTCTGGTAATTCCCTCCGTGAACACAATGGGAAGAAATACGCACACCGTGGTCAGCGTGGAGGCCATGATTGCGCCTGCCACCTCTCCGGCTCCTTCGATTGCTGCATCCTTTGCGGAATATCCTTCTTTCCTTAGGCGGTAAATGTTTTCTATTACCACGATGGAGTTATCCACCAACATACCGATACCCAACGCAAGACCTGATAGCGAAATCACGTTCAAGGTGACGCCGCTGAAGTACATACATACGATTGCCGTCACCAGACCGATGGGAATGGAGCAGGCAATCACCGCCGTGGGCCGCAAATCCTTCAGAAAAACTATCAGGATAAGAATCGCCAGCACCGCGCCGAAAAGGATATTGTTCAAAATAGAGTCCATAACAAGGTCGATATAAATTCCCTGGTCCATCAGGGTAATCAGCATCAGGTCCTCGTTTTCCTCCATCAGCCTGTCGAATTTGTCCAGAATCTTGTCGGACACGTCGCCGGTGGAATAGCCTGTCTGCTTTTGAAGCGTTACCATAATGCCCGGCGCGCCGTTTACGTTGGCGTATATATCGCCGGAATTATCGGTCATAAACACATCCGCCACGTCGCCGAGGGTTATGATGTCCACGCCATCCATTTCCAGATTCATCAGGGGCATTTTCTTTAATTCTTCTATGCTTTCCGGCTTATCCCCTACGCGAATCAGGTAGGAAATCCCGTTTTCCGTTACATAACCGGCAGGCATGGAAAAATTCTGCGCCGTCAGAAGCGCTTCCACCGTCTCCACGGTAAGAATGCTGTGCATATTGGCCTTGTCGTAGGCGTCCAGCCTGTTTTCTTCCACTTCCTCCTCGCCCTCAAGAATCTGCTCAAGGGCGTCCGCAAGCTGCTCGGCGGTATCGTTTAACTGTTCCTCACCGGAGATAATCTGGTCTTCGCCCTCCCGCAACTGCTTTTCGCCGGCTTCGAGCTGTTCCACCGCAGCGTCTAACTGTTCCTCGCCGGCTTCTAACTGACTCTCCCCGGCTTCAAGCTGGGCTTCCGCAGAGTTTAACTGGAACTCTCCAAGGCTGATGGTGCTCTGGGCATTGGCGAACTCGATGGCGGCTATGAGGTTGCCCTGATAAACTTCCTGCAATGCATTGTCCAGTTGGGCAATATTTTCCTCAATAGGCGGAAGCTGGCCTTCCAATTGCGCTATCATCACCTTGTTCGCTTCAATACTGGATTTCAGAGTTTGGATTGTCGGTTCAAATTCGGCTTTTTTGGCTTCTAATTCATCTATATCAATTCCGTCAATTTTATCATTTAAAGTTTTTTTATATCCCTCCAAAATTACTTCAAGCTGATTCAAATCTTCTGTTCCGTCTGTTTGGATATTTGCTTGCGATAAAATTCCAATTATAGCATTTTTTTTAGTATCGCCATCTGGCATTGAACCGATATTATCTATTGCTGTAATCGCCTCTTTTGCCACCCCTACCATCTCAATCACATCATCAATCTGCGCTATTCCGTTCTCCGCCTGACTCAGCGCCGAATTATATCCTTCATTGGTAGCCTTTGCAGTAGCAATCTCAAGCGTAATATGCATCTTCGTAGCTTCCAAATCCGCTTTCGCCGTCACAATCTGCGTTTCCGCTTCGGCAAGCTGCCTCGCCGTGGCGGATTTTCTGTCCGCAAGCTCGTTCTTTCCCTCCTCCAGCTTCGTCCTGTTTTCGTTAATCTCCGCTCTGCCGTCGGCAAGCTCTCTTTTCGAATCCTCCAGCTCCTTTCTGGAATCCTCGATTTCTTTTTTGGAATCGTCCAGCTCCTGCCACTTGTCCGCAAGCTCCTGTTTGGACTCCTCCAGGTCCACTCTGGCGTCGGCAAGCTCCGCCTGTCCGTCATATATTTCCTGCCGGTTTTCATCCAGCTCCTCCAATACCTCGTCAATTTCCTCATCGATGGAGCCGAAAACCTGCTGATTCACTTTATCCACTTTATCCTGGCGGATAATCACGTTGACGCTTTCCTCCAGAAGTCCGGTGGCGCTGGCGGAAGCCACGCCGTCAATACTTTCCAGCTCAGGAATAATGATATCCTCCGTCATTTTTGTCACCGAAGCGGCGTCCATATTGTTGCCTCCCACTGCCGCTATCATAACCGGCAGCATGTCGGGATTTAACTTGATAATAATGGGATTGCTAACGGAATCGTCCCAATACCCCTTAATCTGGTCCAGATTCTCCCGCATTTCCAGAGATACCGCGTTCATATCCGCAGACTGGGAAAATTCCAGAATTACCATGGAATAATTTTCACTGGAAACTGAGCTGATACTTTCTATGTTGCTCACCGTTGCCATGGAAGCCTCCACAGGCTTGGTCACCACCATTTCCACCGTTTCCGGACTGGCTCCCGGATAGGCCGTCATTACAATCGCGTAGGGCAGGCTGATGTTTGGCAAAAGGTCTGTTGTCATTCTTGTAAAAGAAACCACTCCAAGCACAAGTACCAGAACCACCGCAACCAACACAGTGTAGGATTTTTTCACGCTGAACTTTGATAACATATGTATTCCGCTCTCTTTCCTTCTATTTTTCAATTTTTCCGTCCGACCAGTCGGTCGGCCAATACCAAAAAGAGTATATTGACAAACAGAAAGCCTGTCAATATACTCTTTAGTGATTTAACAGAAATTTAATTTTTGATAAAATTGTTCTATTGCCTGCCAATCGCAGCAGCTTGGATTATATCCCGGCCTCAAAGTCGGCTATACTGTCTGTTACAGCCGCCAGCCGTACCCATTTCCTTAAAGTTTTCCGGTCCTTTTCCGCATTTATGCGCGCGGCCGTATCCTCTGATATATGTCCTTTTTCTCTCAGGAAGTCAAAAATAGTTTCCCGGCTTTCTTCGGCCTTGCCTTCTATTCTTCCCTCTTCCCTCATCATTTCCTCATATTCTTCCCACAGCATATAACTCTCCCTCACTTCCGGCCGGATTTTGATGTTTTCCGTAAAGGCATGCAGTTTTTCCGTGACAGTGTCCGTCACATTCTCCCTGCGGCTGTCGCCTATGTAACGGAGCATGGCCTTTATCTCCTCATTTCCTCCCTGCTTCCCTTTCGTGTAAAAATAATAAAAGCGAAGCCCGTCCTCGTATTCCAGCTCCTGTACCTCTTCGCATTTGTTCCTGATACTGTAAATCATATAATCGTAACCAAAAGGGTCCTCGTCCAGTATCATCAGGACATACAAATCAGGAAGTGCCTCATAATCCTTCTGTCCGCTTCTCATACAGCCGGTGTCGTGCAGCGCCTGATAAAAACGATTGTGTTTGGCAAGTTTGGTGTTCTTCAGCAAATGCGGCTCAATATCAAAAACATTCATCGCCGTCCTTTTCTTCCCCTCCGGAACGTCTGCCGCTTCTTCCACCCTGACGTCCATGCGTATCCCTTTTCTTTCCGGTGAAAAAGGCGGTATCACCTTCTGCACCGTCACCGCCACTTTCCCTATCTTTCTCTGCAGAAGCGTTGACAGCAGCAGACGGCAGAACTCCTCCCCAATACTTGCGTCTGATGCAAGACGGCTCATCAAAAAATCGTCAATTACGTTTAATTCTTCCAGTTTCTTCTTTGTACTGCTCATTTTCCTCCTTTTCCGGCGAAGTCAAACCGGACAGGAAAAAGCAATACAATATTTCCTTATCTGGCATAGGCTGCGCCAACATCTGTTTTTTTGTGAAAATGCCGGCGATATGCCAGAAATACTCTGCCGGACAGGAAACGTCTCGGCGAATTGCTTTTCACTTTTTATCATACTTATTATATGCTTTTTCGATAATTGTGTCAATTCTTTTTCATGCAAAATAAATGTTTATACAAAATGCCATTTCAAAATCCGGGCGGAAATTTCATATCCCTACCGGCTTCATTTCGAAATCGCCCGCTTCAGTTTTGATTTCATCCTCTGCAAAGCGTTGTCAGTAGACTTGTCGTCTCTTCCTAATACCTTTGCAATCTGGCTGTAGCTCATACCTGTGAGATGCAAATCAAGCACCTGCTTTTCAAAGCTGCTGAGTTCTTTTTCAATTACCTTTTCAAGCAGCTCCACATTTTCCCTGTCAATCACAAGTTCTTCGGGGCTCCGCTCTGACTTGGAAATCAGATTGTTAATCAGCTCCCACTCCTCGCTTCTGTCAAATCCGTCGTTTTCCGAACCGTTCGTATAGAGAGAAATATAGGTATTAAGCGGCGCGTGCTTCTGCCTTCCCGCCGCCTGTACCGCCGTATACATCTGCCTTGATACGCATAAATCCGCAAAGGTGGAAAAGCTGGCGTCCCTTCCGGTGTCATAATCACGGATAGCCTTGAATAGCCCTATCATTCCCTCCTGAATCAAGTCCTCCCGGTCCGCGCCTAAAATATACATGGACTTGGCTTTATTGCGCACCAGATTTTTATATTTGTCCATAATATAATCCGTTACGGCCTCTTCCCCGTCCCGCTGGCGTATAATCAATTCTTCATCGCTGCATTTTTCGTAGTCTTTGTACATGTCTGCCTCTGACCTTCTGTCAATTAGAAGTGTGTTGTAAACACATAAAGGCAAACCGGTCGGCTTGCCTTAAGTATTAATTTTCTTTTTAGTAACTTAACAATCCAAACTGCTCTTTGCGTAAAACAGGAATTTTATTTATAAATATGTTTTTCATTGTAACTCTTGAATAGGTCGGATTCGCAAAGAAAAATAAATATTCCGTTTCCTCGGATACGTTTTTTACCGGAATTTCACACACCCACAAATAATGCGGCATATCTGTTTCCAACAATCGTTTTTCTTCCTCCAGCACAATGGCTTCAGTCAGGCTCCCTTTTTCCACGTCTTCCCGTAAAAATTTTTTTACTTCCCTGTTATCCGCCAGCAAATATCGGACATTTTCCAGATTTATATTTTCTCTTTCCATTCTTTTCAGACTTTTCAGACTGTTAAATGTATCCCGGAATCTGCTCTTAAAGGTTTCATACGGAATATATACTTTTTCGTGAATTGGATAAATCAGAAAACTGTTTTTTGTCTTTATGAATTTTTTGAGTTCTTCCCATCCAACGCCTAATACAAATCCATTGTAATTTAAACCGTTCTTCAAAAAGAACCCCGAATCATCATAAATAACATAATGCATTCTGTCCTGTTTTGTATGTCCGATAACCTGAACAATGTGGAGTTTATCCTTTTTTCCCTTTTCAGGAACAGACAACCCCAGGATGACCGGCAGCCCGCTTTCAACCGAATAATCTATATACCCGCGAAATTCTTCAAAATCCGCCTCTGAATTGTTAATAAAAACCTGATATCCTATAGAAATATGATAGTAGTTAAATATTTCTATCATTTGTGTCGGCCGCAGCCCGCTGGCCGGATATAATTTCGTTTTTCCTGACGAATATGCTTTTCCCAAATCTAATATCCGGATTTTATTATAATCAAACTTATGGTGAAGATACTGTGACATCGAAATCATGCTTGCTTCGGCACAGGCTATGGTATTATTATCCTGAACAAATAATGGATAAGTACTGTATGTAAACTCATTGCCTAAAATATGCACTTTCTTTTTATAAGTCATCACATTTAACAGACTGCCGTTACTGTATAAAACAGACCAGTTTGGATAAATATAGGAAAGCATTATTCTTGGCTCGTCTATTTTTCGAAGTGTAAAAAAGCCTCCATATGCCTGTTGCGACATTTCCTTTCCAAGGAAAATATGAACCCGTATCACTGTATTTTTCACTTCATATGAAGTATTAATATAGTGGACGCTTATCATATCTTTCCACTCAGTCTCTACATAGCTTTCTTCCAAAATAAAATAACGCCTTGCCGTGCTGCTTTCGCCATGCATAAAATCCAGCCTTGGCCAAATATATCTTTCTACTTCAGCCGCTAATTGAGATTTATCCAACAGTATAATTTCAGATATTGCATCCACCAGCGTTGATATGTCAAATCTCCGTAAGGATTCTCTTATATCTTCCATTTTATAAAAGTACCCCAAAATGCTCTAATATTTCATAACTCTTTTCCAAATCCGCCAGCCTGTCTCTTTCCTGTATATCAAACATATCAGAACGTTCAATCGCTTTCTTATAATCGGTTGAATATTGATTCAATTCCTCTCCTACTGTCCTGAAAAACTCTTCATTCAAATATGTTTGCATAATCTTTTCCCTCTTTAGCTAAAACGCCTGGAATTTTGTGTTTAACTCCAAATCAGCCTCCTCTAGGTCTGACGTAATATCATGTTTCTCCAGAAATTCCAGTTCCTGTTTAAATTTATTCGTTTCTTCTTTTGTATTTTCCTTTTTTTCCTTACCCATGCTATATAACCCAGATAATATATATGAAAAAGACTGCCATACAAATAATTGCTCCTATCAAAATCATATTTACCAATTTCAGCAGTCCGGCAATTCTGTCGTTATTTTTCTGAATCTGTCTGGTTACTGCATCCCGATATAAGATTTTTTGATAATTATTTGATATCGCATCTTCGAACTTTTGGGGTTCCTCCTTCGCTTTCTTTAGTATCTCTGTTCCCAGCGGGTACATCTTTACCTTTTGAGGAAGATAGGAAGAGCACACGTCTGAACTCCAGTCAC
>CAJTMZ010000015.1:41284-49610 GCA_910577445.1 uncultured Lachnospiraceae bacterium
ATTGCCGCCACAAGTAATAACATCAAAAGAACATATAAAAAAATAAATCCGCAATCTTTATAGTTAATCGCAGCTTCTTTTATGGTGACAGGAAGCGCAATATTGAAAACACTGATAAATAAAGTCAGCCATCGAAATAAATAATCAATTCTGCCCTTTAAAATTTCCTCACGGTGCTTTTCCTGTTGATAACTTTCCTCGCTTACCTCCAGACAAAATCCCATTAAGCTCAAATTCTCATATCTCCTTTCCCAAAACGAGAGAGATAAAAACATTATAACATACATTCCAAAAATGTATACCGGAATTTATCAAAAATCCATTTCTTTCACTCTGTATTTTCAAGCACCTAAATCCTGCTGCCTGTCTGTTTCCTCTCTCTCCTCCCCCTCCTCATACAGCCGAATCACCTCCGCCGCAAAGTGCTCCGCAAGCAGAGTATACCCGTCGGAATTGCAATGCACGCCGTCCGGCATATAGTTGTAAATTACCGCCGCGTCATGGGTATCCAGTATATTTGAATTATACAAATCAATTACCGGTATTTCATACTCCGCCGCCAACTGCTTCATAATGTTCACCAGCAGCGACTGGGGCAGCAGATAATCCCGCTCTTTCCTCAAAATGTCATGCAGCACATTGGGAAGAGGGGTGGCAAATATAATCTGCGCATCGGGGTACTCCTGCTTCAAGGAGCGCATCAGCTCATCCAAATCCCCGATATAGGTGCGTTCTTTTCGTTCCTCCATGGTGCCGAGTTCTTCCTGACTCAGGCAGAAACCGTCGTTGGTGCCTCCCATTACAATAATCAAATCCGTGTCCCCGGGGATTTCCTCATACCTGTCCACGAAAGCCTTGTCCCAGTATCTTCCGATGGAAGAACCGCCGATTCCAAGGTTGGTGACGCTCTCAGCCCCCAGCAGTTCCCCTAATTTTGTCGGGTAAGAATACTGCTGATAGTTTTCCATATCGCTTAGATTGGCCGCCTCCGTTATGCTGTCCCCAAGGCATGCGATGGAAACCTCCGAAAAGTCATAACTGTTTTCCGAGATGGTTTCCCTGTCAATTTCATTCTGCTGCCGTGTTTCTATATATGAGCCGCGGATTTTCCGTTTTTCCAAAAGCGTGGTTCCTGTATTCAAAAAGCCGTTATCGGAAAGTCCGTTGCCGGAAATGGTATTGCCGGAAACGCTTATCCCATTCCCCGACACGCTCACCAGGCAATTGCCGGACACATCATAAAGACGGTTGCCGGAAACGTCGTAAAGCCCGTTGCCCGACACGTCGTAAAGGCGGTTTCCGGACACATCGTAAAATCCGCTGCCGGAAATATTCCCCATTTTGTTGCCGGAAACATCCCAAAACTGGTTTTCCGCCATCTCATTGCCGGACACAAAAGCGTTTTCCTCATCGTCGGGCATCGTCCCGTCACTTCCCATACCGGAACCGTCGCCCGGCATTGTCCCGGTGCCGTCGGCGCTGCCTGTTCCATCCGCGTTGCTGCCCGGAAAGCCATCCGGCCCGTAATATCCGCCCATGCCGCTTTCCTCCGCGGCCTCCAGCATTTCAAAGTACTCCCTGTTTTCCTCGATAAACGCCTCCAGAGCCTCCTGGTCATTTGACAACTGGGTGATGGTCATTTCGATACTGGCAACATCCGCACGGGCCTGCTCGTACCGCTCGTGCAAATCCGCCTCCCATTTCCGGGTATTATAATATTTTAATCCTCTGTCAATCCCCACGGCGGCAATCATAATGGCCCCCATGGCAATGAGCATCATCAAAAATCGGTTTACTTTTCCCATAACAATCCTTTAACGCCGCCTTCTGCACACTGATATCCGCTATGAAAGCCTCTGCCGTACAATCTCATAGGCCAGTACCCCGGCCGCCACGGAGGCGTTCAGCGAATCGATTTCTCCTTTTACCGGAATGGCGGCAACCATATCGCACTTTTCCTTTACCAGCCTGCCCACTCCGTCTCCCTCGCTGCCGATTACAAGGCCGATTGGGCCTTTCAGGTTCAAATCGTACATCCGGGTTCCGTCCATATCCGCGCACACAAACCAAAATCCCTCCTCCTTTAGCTGGTCTATGGTTTTGGCAAGGTTTCCCACACGGGCAACCGGCGTGTAGTTCAGGGCTCCCGCCGAGGTTCTCGCCACCACGGCCGTCAGTCCCACCGCCCGGTTTTTGGGAATTATCACGCCGTGGGCTCCGGCCAGATTGGCTGTCCGGATAATGGCTCCCAGATTATGAGGGTCTTCAATGTTATCCAGCAGAATAATAAAAGGGGGTTCGCCCTTTTCTTCGGCAAGGCGCAGGATATCCTCCACGGTTTTGTACTCGTAGGCCGCCACGCTGGCGATTACTCCCTGGTGTCTGCCCGTTTCCGACATTCTGTCAAGACGCTCTTTTTCCACATATTTAATCTGCACGTTCCGCTTTGCGGCTTCCCGTTTGATGGTCATAACCGGCCCGTCCTTGCAACCGTCCAGTATATACACTCTGTCAACGGGCTTTCCCGCACGCAGCGCTTCCGTTACCGGGTTCCTTCCCTCCACCATCAGTTCGTTTATCTGTTTTTCTTCCATCTTCTCCTCATTTCCCGCCCTTGGCCGGGGCTTTGCCCTTTCGTCAGAACCTGCCATATACATCCGGCTCGTCCCATATAAGCCCGCCTGCCGTCAACTCTCCCCCAGTCCGGTTTGTATCAGTTCCAGCGCCCGTTCCATCTGGTTTGTCAGATAAAGATAACCGGTTAAAGCCTCCAGACCGGTGGCTTTCCTGTACTCCTCCCTGGTTGCGTTTTTCGCTATCGTGTAGGACTTGGCGTTTCTTCCTCTTTTATATACGGCTAATTCCTCCGGGGTAAGGCCATCTAAAATTTTCTCCACCAGTGCCGCCTGCGCCGGCGCTTTCACATAGGCAACTGTCTGATTGTGAAGCCGGTTTGCCGAAGTGTTTCCTTTCTGGACCGTCACCGTGCGGAAAATCAAATCGTAAACCGCGTCGCCTATAAACGCAAGCGTAAGAGGTGAATATGTTCTGATATCCACCTCTTTTAATGCAAAACTCTTTTTTATCAGCGCCAGCAAATCCAGTGGTTTTTCACCCTTTGGCGCTCTGCAGTCTATGCTCTCTTCCATTTAACTCCCTCTCGGGTATCTTCCAGAATAATTCCCTTTTCAAGCAGTTCGTTTCTGATTTCATCGGCCCGCTGAAAATTCCTGTCTTTTCTTGCCACCTGACGCTCCTCAATCAGGGCTTCAATATCGCCATCCAGCATCTCCTGCTTTTTCTCCACAATCAGGCCGCAAATGTCGGAAAGGGTCACGATTTTCTCCTTAAGACTCTGCAGAAATTCCCGGCTGTGCTGCTCTCTGGTGTTGGAGTTCGCGAATTTTACCAGTTCAAAAATCGCCGCGATGGCGTCTGCCGTATTGAAATCGTCGTCCATGGCCTGTTCAAATTCCGAAACGTATCGCTCCGCTTCCTCCGCCAGCTTCTTTTCTTCCCCGCTCATGGCGTCGGACGCACCCTTTTCCATCAGATAATTCAAATTGCCCACGCTGGTTACGATTCTCTCATAACCGTTTGCCGCGGCCTCCATCAGCTCTGCGCTGAAATTCAAGGGGCTTCTGTAGTGTGCGGAAAGCATAAAAAACCGCAGCACCTGGAGGTCATATTTTTGGCCGATATCCCTAACCGTAAAGAAATTCCCTTCGGACTTGGACATCTTTTTGTTGTCGATGTTCAAAAATCCGTTGTGCATCCAGTATTTTGCAAAGGGCTTTCCGTTTGCCGCCTCGGACTGGGCAATCTCGTTTTCATGGTGGGGGAAAATAAGGTCCTCCCCGCCCGCGTGGATGTCGATTTCCTCGCCCAGATACCGCCTGCTCATCACGGAGCATTCGATGTGCCAGCCCGGCCTGCCGTCGCACCAGGGCGACTCCCAGTAAGGCTCCCCGTCCTTTTTGGGCTTCCAGAGCACAAAGTCAAGGGGGTCTTCCTTCTGGTCCTCCCCGCTCACAAGTAAAGAGCGGTTCCCGCCCTGCAAGTCGTCCAGATTTTTATGGGAAAGCTTTCCGTAGTCCTTAAAGCTTCTGGTTCTGAAATATACCGTGCCATCCGCCGCCGCGTAAGCATGGCCTTTTTCTATTAAAGTGCCAATCATATCCAGCATGCCGCAGATTTCCTCGGTGGCCTTGGGATGGGTGGTGGCCGGCTTCACGTTCATGGACTGCATGTCTTTTTTGCACTCCGCGATATAGCGCTCGGAAATAACGGAGGCTTCCACGCCCTCCGCAATGGCCTGTCTGATAATCTTGTCGTCCACGTCCGTGAAATTGGACACAAAATTCACCTCATAACCCTTGTACTCCATATACCTTCTGACGGTGTCAAAGACAATCATGGGACGGGCGTTGCCGATATGAATCAGGTTATATACGGTAGGGCCGCATACGTACATCTTTACCTTTCCCTCTTCAAGGGGGACAAATTCTTCTTTTCTCTTAGAAAGGGTGTTGTAAATTTTCATTTTCTCCTCGTTTCTGCGCGGCTTATTCCCACGGCAGATTTGCGGACGCCGCACAGCCGCAAATCACGGGTAAATTCACTTTTTTACTTCTTTTCGCATTTTCCGTCGCACTGGCGGCGCATATCCCGCAGCTTCCGCTCCAAATCAATGATGGAATTGGTAAACTCCGCGTTTGCATGGTGCAGCGCAATCAGGTCTTCCTTGATGGGGTCAGGCATATTTACCTGGTCCAAATCCTCCTGGGGGAGCGTCTGGTTGTTCCGCTTCACCACCCTGCCGGGCACTCCCACTACCGTGGAGTTGGGCGGCACTTCCTCTAACACCACGCTTCCGGCTCCTATCTTGGAATTATCTCCGATGGTAAAAGAGCCCAGCACCTTGGCTCCCGCGCTAATCATCACGTTGTTTCCCACTGTGGGGTGCCTCTTGCCCTGCTCCTTGCCCGTTCCTCCCAGCGTAACCCCCTGATACAGGGTCACATTGTCGCCGATAACCGTAGTCTCGCCTATAATCACGCCGTTTCCATGGTCGATAAAAAAGCCTTTCCCAATCCGGGCGCCCGGATGAATCTCAATCCCCGTTTTCCTTACGCCTCTCTGGGATATCCACCTCGCCAGAAAATAATGCTTTTTCAGATACAGCTTATGGGCCAGCCGGTAATGCAGCATTACCTTAAAGCTGGGGTAGAGAAAAACCTCCATGGAAGAGTGGATTGCCGGGTCCCTCTGCCTGATAATTGCAATTTCTTCCTTTATTTTATTTATAAATGCCACTCTGTTAATCCTTCAATCTGTCAAAAAACCACGGCGGATACCCTGCCGGTCCCTCAACTTAATTACTCTATCAGCATATTCAATTGGGTTTGTTTTGTCAACTGAATCTTGATAAAAACCGCCGCAAATGGCATAATACGATTAATCACACTATAAATGAAAAAGGCAGGTATCATCATGCGAATCGGTATGGGTTACGATGTACACAAACTGACACAGGGACGAAAACTGATTTTAGGCGGGGTTGAGATTCCCTATGAAAAAGGGCTCCTCGGGCACTCCGACGCGGACGTGCTGCTCCACGCCATTATGGATGCCCTCTTAGGCGCGTCGGCTCTTGGCGATATCGGGAAACACTTTCCCGACACGGATATGGCTTATAAGGGAATTTCCTCTTTGAAGCTTTTAAAACAGGTAGGGAACCTTTTGGAAGAAAATTTCTTTCTGATTGAAAATATCGACGCCACCATCATCGCGCAGGCTCCCAAAATGCGTCCCCACATTGACGCCATGAGGCAGAACATCGCAGACGCCCTTGGCCTTGACATTTCACAGGTAAACGTCAAGGCCACCACCGAGGAAGGGCTTGGCTTTACCGGAACAGGGGAGGGAATTTCCTCTCAGGCCATCTGTCTTTTGACGAGTCCCGTCAATCTGGGAAGCGTGGACGTGGCGGCGGATAAATGCAGCGCTTGCGGAGGTTGTCCGAAGCAATAACCAATCACCAATCGCGGCTGGCTTTTGGGGACATTTGCCGGGAACTCTTATTGCGCCCGGTTCATTGACCGTATAAGTCAGTCCGCGTACACAAACTCCCTTTGAATCACAAAGCTTAAGAAAAACAAAATCACATCCACAGGTATTTTAACCAGCACTTCCATGCCGCCGAAAAGGGGATACAGCTTTCCCACCAGCAGCGCGCTTAAGGACATCTGTATAAGGGCAAGCAGGATATAGCGGGGCAGGGTGGTTCCTATTTTTCCCTCGCTCTGGAACACCACTTTCAGGTTCAGCGAATAATTGTACAGCGCGGAAAGGATTCTGGCGAACACCGTCGCCGCCGTAATATAGGAAATACGCCCCCAGTCCATATCCCGCATAAAAAAGCAGAATATGGTAAACAGAGTCAAATCCACCAGGCTGGAGGACAGGGAGGAAAACAGGAATTTCCCGAATATCATATAAATTTTTACGGAATCCTTAATCGGGTTAAAGTGGCTGGTCTTATTTTCCTCTATATAAATCGTTTGAATCTGCACTTCCACAATGGATATTTTCCTGCTTTTTGTCTCGAGAAGCATGTTCGTCTCAAATTCAAACCGTTCCCCTTTCACCATAAGGAGCTGCTCCATAAAAGCGGTGGGAATCCCCCGAAGCCCTGTCTGGGTATCGGAAACAGAAATCCCGGTAAGATATTTCATCACCACTCTGGTGCACTTGTTGCCGAACTCGGAGCGGGCCGGCACATCCTCCCCCTCAAAACACCGGCACCCGAGTACCAGCGCCGACGGGCTCTTTAAAAGGGCGTCCACACAGGCTAAAATACAAGCCGGCGAATGCTGTCCGTCGGAATCCGCCGTTATCGCGCCGGGCAGTTCTCCAAACTCCCCAAGGCAGAAGTTAAAGGCGGTTTTTAAGGCCCGCCCTTTTCCCTGATTGACCGCGTGGTGCAGAACGACGCAGCCGTATACGGTTTCTGCCTCCCTGAAAATACCGGCGTACTTTTCCCCGCTTCCGTCGTCCACCAGAACAATGTTGCGAAAACCGGTTTCTCTCAATTTTTTTAACAAATCCGGCAGTTTTTCATCCGGCTCATAGGAAGGGATGATAATCGGAACTTCCCATCTGATTTCCTTTTGCTCCATACATTTTCCTTTTCTGTAAATTTTCATAACCTGCCGGCTGCTTATCTGACGGAGTATTCCACCAGAAATATTCCGTCGTAGTCTAACGCCACATGATACAGGCAGCCATATTCAAACTGCTCCCCTTTTGGCATAAGCGGCTGAAACAGCGCCTTTCCTTCTCCTGAAAGCGCATCCACGTACAAAAAGCCCGCATGGGCGTCCTCAACGGCCCGCACAATGTCCTCGGTTTTCATCGTTTCCGCATCCACATTTCCATACATAACAGACACAGGCGACGCCTCAAAGCCGATATAGGTGTTCCTCACCCAGCTTACGTCGGAAATATCCCTGAGGTACAATACGCGCCCTATACTCCTGCTTTCCCCGGCGCCTGTCTTTTCCAGAAAACGCTCCGCCGCTTCGTCTACGATGCTGTCCCGCTCCGCCAGTATACCGGGCGTGTCGGTCCTGTAGCCGTAAAGCGCCCGGAAAGCGCCCCCGTAATCGGTGGTTAAAAGCACAAAGGCCGCGCAGAGGGCAAGCCCTCTTCCCGTCCCCGCCTTTATCACATAAAAAGCCAGAAGGTACATACCGCCTATGGCAAAGGGCGCTCCGTACCTTTCGATGGAGGATACCATTCCGAAAGGCTCCAGATACTGGGTTTCAACCGCGAAGATAGTCAGATGGCTCACCAGATTTATGGCGTAAAACACCGCCCCGCTGACCGCCAGGAAAACGCCCGTATAGACCGCCCGCTTTTTCTCAAGCACATGGAACTTCCCTAAAAGAAAAACAGCCAGGATAAGCAGAAGATACAGGCTTAAGGGACTTAAGTCAATTCCAATGGTCTTTCCCCTGTGCAGAGGCCATTTTATAAATGCCTCCACAAAAGCCTTTACCATTTCTTCCTGATACGCCGGCAGATTCATCCCGCCTGTAGCCATCTGTATAGCCGTGCCGGTGAGCTTTGCCACCCGCCTGTTAAAAAGACAGAAAAACAGCCAGGAACCTTCCGCAAAGGCAGGGGATAATGTCACAAAAAGAAGTCCCCGTCCGGCCCGCCTTCCGGCTTTCTTTCTTCCATGCATCAGCAGATGATAACCGTAATCGAAGAAAAGACCAAAAGCCGCCCACAGAAATCCCGTGTTTTTGCACAGCACAAG
>CAJTMZ010000016.1:0-28435 GCA_910577445.1 uncultured Lachnospiraceae bacterium
AGGTTTGTGATATTTCATTCTCCGCCTGAAAATTTATAATAAAGTAAAAGGTGGCGCAGTCTGTCGTGACTGCAGTCAAATATTTTGGCGGGAGGATTTGTATGAAGAACATAAGATTTGCAACAAAAAAGGATTATCAGGAAGCATTGGAAGAAATGTGCCTGCCTTTGAAAAAATATTATTCCCCGGGGAAAGCCCTTCTTATGATTGGACAAACGGGAACCCATTACGGAGTAAGAACCGCGCAGTTAGAGGGATTTGCCAGGGTACTGTGGGGACTTGTGCCGCTCTGGTATGGGGGCGGCGCAAGCTGTCTGGACGAATGGATTACTGAGGGGATTCGACACGGCGTGAATCCGGAGGATGCAGAGTACTGGGGAGACTATACGGACGGAGAACAGGCATATGTGGAGATGGCGCCACTTGCCTTCGCTTTGTGGATGACGCCGGAAAAGGTGTGGGAGCCTTTGTCCTTAGAAGAAAGGGAGAACTTTTGCAGATGGATTGGGCAGATAAACACACATAAAATCTCCGATAACAACTGGCTTTTTTTCAGAGTGCTGGTAAACTGCGCCCTGCGTCATGTGGGGGTGGAATATGATAAGGAGCAGTTGGAAAAGGATTTAAACAGGATAGAGGACTTTTATCTGGGAGATGGCTGGTACAGTGACGGAGTTACGAAACAAAGGGATTATTATATCGGCTTTGCCATGCATTTTTATTCGCTGATTTATACAAAACTCATGGAGAAGGAGGATGCGGAGCGGAGCGCAAAATACAGGGAGAGAGCCCGCTGTTATGCCCGGGATTTTATTTACTGGTTCGGCGACAGGGGAGAAGCGCTGCCTTTTGGCCGTTCCCTGACCTACCGTTTTGCGCAGGCCAGCTTCTGGTGCGGGCTTGCGTTTGCGGATGTGGAGGCTTTTCCCTGGGGCGTTATCAAGGGAATTGTAAACAGGCATTTCCGGTACTGGTTCTCCCGGCCTGTTTTAGACAGTGAAGATAAGCTGACTCTTGGCTATGCCTATCCCAATCAGGCATACTGTGAGGGTTATAATGCGCCCAATTCTCCTTACTGGTCATGGAAAAGCTTTTTGATTCTGGCGCTTCCCGAGTCCCATCCTTTCTGGAGCAGTAAGGAGGAAGAACTGCCAGAGCTTGCCTCCGTCAAGGCGCTTCCCCATCCGTGGATGATTATGCAGAGAAACAAGGGCTATGTGACGGCGCTTACCTCAGGGCAGTATGCGGAATGGGAGCCGGTTCATGTGGCGGAAAAATTTGAGAAATTTGCTTATTCAAGCTATTTCGGCTTTCATGTTCCCCGCTCTTATTACAATCTGAATCAGGCGGCTCCTGATAATATGCTGGCTTTTTGCCGGGACGGTTATTATTTCGTAAGAAGAAGGTGCGAGGAGGTAAGGTTGGAGGAAGAGAGCGGGCTTTACTCAAAATGGAAACCTATGGAAGGGATTTGCGTGGAAACTACCTTAAAGCCTGCCGGGAAAGGCCATTTGAGAACCCATGTGATACATGCGGATTTTGCCTGTACGGCGGTGGAGGGCGGCTTTGCACTGCCTTATGAGGAACCTTCCGAGGTGAAAAATGAGAGCGGCGAGGCGGGCAGCACAGTAAGCAGCGCCATGGGAAGCAGCAGCATTACACTTCGGGAGGGAGAGGGGATGGGAGAAATCAGCTTCTGCGAGGCAAATGTAAATCTTCTTTATCCCAGAACGGTACTGCCGCTTATAAGGTATGAAATCCCCAAAGGAGAAACGCGCATAACGGTATACGTGGAGGGAAACCCGGCGTAAAAGAGCTTTGGAACGGAGGGAAGGAAAATGAACAAAATTTACCGGTTAAACGAGGCGGAAGGGATTTTCTATCCTGCTTTTGACAAATACCTCTGCAGGGATGAGCAGATTTCCATAAGCGAGGGGGAAGTCGTACGTTTGTGGGATTCTCTGACTTTCAGAGGCGGCAGCAGGTTTACGGTGCACTGGTCCGGAGAGGCGGCTTTGTCGGAGTATGATACCTTTCTGGCTTTTATGTCCTTTCCGGCGGAAGCGGCGATGAAAGTGACCGGCGTGGTGGATGGAGAGGACTGCGTGCTGGTGGAAAACGTGGGGGGAGATGAGAATCCCGTTGAGTTAAGGGGAAGCTTTGCGCCTTCCGGCGGAGACGGCAGGATTTTGACTGACATTTATCTGGAGTTTACCTCTCCTTTTGACAAAAATGTCGTTATTTTAAGCTGGCTTGGCCTGTTGCAGTCCGGCAAAGAGGCGGCTTTGGAGAAAGCCGTGCCGAAGTGGAAGCCGGAGTGGGACGCTCAGATTCAAAAGGGCTGTGCGGGAAAGCTGGAAAAGAACATGGTGCTTGACGAAGAAGAGGGGCGGAGGCTGAAAGCGGCTGTGGCTTCCGACGAAAAACTGCAGCGGTTTTACCGTGCCAATGCAGAGGAGGCCATGAAGATAGACCACAGAGCCATTATGCGGGAGTATGTGCCGCAGAGCGCCGGGATGTACCGTTTTGTGCGGGTAAGGGACCGGGGGCGGGAGCATCTGGAAAATCCGATTTTGAATCTTGCCATTGCGGGTTATGTGCTGGACGAGGCTTCTTACAGCGTTCATGCTGCGGAACTGATTCTGGCGGCAGTCGCCATGAAGTGGTGTGAGGGGCCGGTGTGCGATATGGAGGGCTCCGGGTTCCATCATGTGTGCTTTACAGAGGACCATATGCTTTCTTCCGTTACGCTTGCTATGGGATTTCTGGGCGGCGTGCTGAAAGAGGAGGCAAAAGAACGGATTGCGGACAAACTGGAAGAGGCATGGGAAATCGTGTGGGAAAAGTGCAGCGAGCCCGGCTACCGCAATTTTATGAACCAGGGAATTGTGGGATGCAGGGGGGCTATGCTGGGAGCGGTGTACCTGCAGCTTCACAGAGGAAATTTTGAAGAGAAAATAGAAGGGGTTTACCGGAAGCATTCCCTTATGGTGGAAACCTATCTGACCGGGGAAGGGCAGTGCGCGGAAGGGGGTAGCTATTTTGAATATTCTTTTTCCACCTCCATTCTCCTTTGGCATGTGTATGCAAAATATTCAAAAAAAAGCTGGCGGGAGACCGTGCCTGCTGCTTTCAGGAGGGCCGGAAGGTATCAGGAAGCGCTGATGTCTGTAAATGACAGAAGAGGAAGAAGAATTGCCATAAATTGTGATGTCGGCAACGAGGTGTCCACTCTGCTTTTGGTATTTATGACATTGGTCTGCGATTTCCCGGAGGGAAACAATTACCTGACCGCCCGGTTTTCGGGGGAGGATGTGGAGCGGATTTCCGCATCCTTTGATATGCTCTTTTATCAGTATTACAGGGAGCAGATAAAGCTGCATCCTTACTACAAACCGGAAAAAGAGGAAATCAGCCTGGAAAAATCCGGCCTTTTAACCTACCGACAGGGCAGCACGAAGCTGCTGGTGAGCGCAGAGAGAAATCCTTATACCGGGCATTTCCATGAAGACAGAGGTCAGGTGGTGCTGCAGGCTCAGGGAGATACCCTTCTTCCCGATTTGGGAACGGTAAGCTATGGAAACAGCAAGTGCCTTTTGATGGATAAGCAGTCCTATCACAATGTGGCGTGTCCTTCGGACCTTACGATGAAGCCTGAAAGCGAAGCGGGCATAAGGGCGGCGGCAGCGGCGGCTTATCCGATTACGGAGAACCTTACCATAGAGGATATGGCGGTTCCGGAGGCGAAGATTTTGTATCACAGAGTTTCGGAAGAGGGATATGCTTTCGGCGTGGAGACGGGAATGCTTTTTGGAGAAAATATAAAGGGAACCAGAGAGGGAAGGCTTTCGGGGCAGTGTCTGGACCTTACGGACGACTGGCAGTTTGCAGAGCCTCATCCTTTGCAGGTGACTTTTATGGCTTATCATCCATGGGAAATCAGGGAGGATGAAAAAAGGGCGGTATCCGGCATTATGACGCTCTCGGTTTTTGCGGGGGAGGAAATCCGTTTTGAGACAGAAGAGGGTATCACAGACGGTCAGGGAAGAGACGTTTACGTACTGAGAATGAAAACCCGGGCGGCGCTTTCCCACACGGTTACCAGCCGTTTGACATGGGAGAAAAGAGAACTGTCAGAGAAGAATTCAGGTGCGGAAAACCGGCAGATTCTGCAGGAGCTTTTAGATAAGGGCAGTACGGTAAGAATCGAGAAGCCGGGGACATATGAGATAGAAGATACCCTGTACATAAAGAGCAATACGCATCTGATTCTGGGAAAGGGCGTGGTATTTAAGCGGGCGTCTTCCAGCACAGGCTCCTTTTTCCTGATTAACACAGGCGCGTTTACCGGAGAGTGGGACAGCGATATTACCATAGAAGGACTGCATCTGATTACAAACGGCGTGGAAGCCAGATACAATGCGGCAGTGTACGGCCTTACCGGAGAAATTTCTCTGTTCTGCGTAAAGCATCTGCGTATTTTTGATTTTATCTGTATGGATTTGCCAAGGCTGAGCTTTGGCCTGCACATCTGCTCCTTTGAGGATATTGTGCTGGAAAGGCTTAGAATTGAGGGGAAGAAGGACGCGGTGCATCTGGGAACGGGAAAAGGGTTTGCCATCCGCCACGGGCTGTTTAGGACCTACGACGACCCCATTGCGCTTAACGCCCACGATTACGCGGTGGCAAATCCCCGGATGGGATGGATTGAAGACGGGCTGATAGAGGACTGCTATGACCTTGCGGATAAGGATACCACGGGATATTTCTGTCGGATTCTGGCAGGTTCCTGGGTGGACTGGTATGCGGGCATGGAGATTCAAAATTCCGACACCGTTGTAAGCGGCGGCAGAGTGTACCGGGCTTTCCAGAAGCCGGACGGGGTTATTTACAAGTCCGTAACGCCTCCCGTCCACAGGGAAGGTATGCGCACTCTTGACGGCATTAACTGGGTTATGGTGCAGGAGAACGCGGTGTATAACTGCGGCTGCAGAAATCTGCATTTTAAGGATATTCACCTGCAGAAGGCGAGAGAAACCGCGCTGTCCATTCACTTTGACAACGATGAGCATTCCCGCAGCGTATATCCCGGTTCCGTTATGCCGGTGCAGGAAAACATTGTATTTGAAAATATGGTAATTCAAAACAAAACAGATTGTCTGGTGCGCAGCATCACGCCTGTAGATGCGGTAAAGATTGTAAACAGCGTTATCGGGACGAAAGAGGAAGGAAACTGTCCTATCCGTCTGGAAGCTTTGCCCGGAAGAGAGGGGCAGTACAAAAAGACACGGATTCTGCTGCAGGGGAATACCTGCTATGGAGACGTGGACAATATTGTGGAATGCCAAAAGGGCAGGGAATTTGAGATGGTACAGTGCGGGAATCTGGTTCTTGACCGGTAAGGGCACAGAGGGCGGAATTTTAGAAAAAAGAATGGAGGAGCAGAGTATGGTACAGGAAAAGGACAGAGCATGGCTTAAGGAGACGATAGAGAAAGTAAAAAGGAAAATGAAAGCGGTCAGCGAGCGGTCTGCCGGAAAGATTCCCTACACTTCCGTAAATGGCGTCCATGACGACAGAAGCGGAGCGGACAGGAACTTTTCCGGGGATTTGGGGATTTACTGGTGGACCAACGGCTTTTGGGGCGGCATGATGTGGATGCTGTATCACGAGACAGGGGAGCAGAGGTTTGCGGATATCGCAGTATTTTCCGAGGAAAAAATGGATTACTGTCTGCAGGACTTCTACGGACTGCACCATGACGTGGGATTTATGTATCTCCCAACGGCTGTGGCCGATTACAGGCTGACGGGCAATCCGGATTCCAGAAGAAGAGGGCTTCATGCGGCAAATCTTCTGGCTGCCAGGTTTAATCCGGCGGGAAGGTTTATCAGGGCATGGAATGACAGGGAGGATACCGGAGAGGACACAAGGGGCTGGGCGATTATCGACTGCCTGTTTAATATCCCGCTTTTGTACTGGGCCTTTGAAGAGACAAAGGACCCCCGCTTTAAACATGTGGCGATGATGCATGCGGATACGGTTATGGAGCATTTTGTGCGGGCGGACGGTTCCGTGCGCCATATTGTGGAATTTGACGCGGAAACAGGGGAAATGGTAAAGGATTACGGCGGGCAGGGTTATGGGAACGGTTCCTCCTGGACAAGGGGGCAGACCTGGGGGATGTACGGCTTCCTTATGAGTTATCTCCATACAGGAAAACAGGCATACCTTGATACCGCAAAAAAAATTGCCCATTATTTTATGGCAAATATTCCGGAAAACGGACTGATTCCTGTGGATTTCAGGCAGCCTGCCGAGCCGCATTGGTATGACGATACGGCTGGAGCAATTGCAGCCTGCGGTCTGCTAGAACTGTCAAAGGCTGTGGGAGAACAGGAAAAAGGCATATATTACCGCACCGCCGTAAAGCTTTTGAAGGCCCTTAGTGAAAACCACTGTGATTTTTCAGAGGATACGGACAGTATTTTGCTAAAGTGTACAGGCGCGTACCATGATAAAAAGCATGAGTATCCGATTATATACGGTGACTTCTTCTTTCTGGAAGCGCTGTTTAAATTAAAGGGAAATGATTATTTTATGTGGTAAGGCAGCAGAACGCCCGTTTAAAATCTTTTCCGCTTCATTGCGCCTGGTATTTATGATATTATTTTAGATAAACCAAAAACTTACTGTTCTCACAGGGAGGAACTTTATGTACAGACTGGTTATCGCAGATGATGAAAAAAGAATCAGACAGGGCCTTAAGAATATTGTTGACTGGAACAGCCTTGGATTTGAAGTGATTGAGATTTTCGCGGACGGTCAGGATATTATCGAATATCTTGACTATATGATGCCGGACGTTATCCTGACAGACATTAAGATGAATAATGTTTCGGGACTGGAGGTGGCCAAATATGTTTTCGAGCACAATCTTCCCTGTAAGGTTGTGTTAATCAGCGGTTATCAGGAATTTGAACTGGCAGTTCAGGGAATTAAATACGGCGCGAAGGATTATTTATTAAAGCCTACGGATGTGGACAGACTGGAGGAAACCTTTCGGAAAATTGCCGGACAATTAGATGAGGCAAGAGAGAAAATGCGCAAAAACAAGGAGGAAAAAGAAAGAATGGAGGAGGCGATTCCGCTTCTGGAGGAGCGCTTTTTCGGGGATTTGGTTATGGGCGTGGTGGAAAGCGGGGATTACATCCGTAACTGCATGGAGATTCTGTATCCGGGAAGGCATATGGAAGAGAGAAGGTGCTTTATTTCGGATGTTTACATAGAAGATTACGAGCATTTTATGAGCGCTGTGTGGGAATACAGCTATGACCAGTTAGAGGTAAATCTCAGGAATTTTCTGCGGATTTATCAGGGAAAATATTATTTCCATATTGTATATAAATCCGGAAACCTCATAGAGATAATTGGAATCTGCACGGACGACGAAGAAGAGAAAGGCTGGGAGGGCGAAGCGGCTCCGGACGGGATAAGGCGGCTTAACGGCGCGATGGAAGCGCTTATTAGTGAAATCGAAAAGTATTTTCAGTTCCGGGCACGGTTTAAGGTCAGAAAGATATATGAAAATGTGCTTCAAATCAGACAGGCAGGGGAAACAATTGCCGACGGGAAAGAAGACAGTCTGATGCTGGAGCAGAATATCGGAGAGCAGAAAAAGATGGTGATGTCAAATCTCACTACGGGAAACATTGTCACGGCTCAGAAGCTGTTCCACAATATTTTAAGGGAACTCGAAAATACTTCCGCAGTAAAGAGGAACAATGCGGTAATTGACATCCTCTCTACCATGAATGCGGTTCTTTCGGAAATAAACGGACAGCTTGCCAGAGCGCTTCAGCCTTATTTTAATTATACGGCGATTGCCTCTAAAACAAGAGCGGAAGAAATGCTGGAATATACCGACAGGATTTTTGACAGGATTCGTCTGGCGGATGAGAAAAAGGAATACTACGACGCGGGAACGATGGTGGACAAAGCCAAAAGCTATATCAGGGAAAATATCTATAAAGATATATCCCAGGAAGAGACGGCGAACTATCTCTATATCTGCCCCTCTTACCTGAGCAGAATGTTCAAAAAGCAGACTGGCGAGAGTTTTATCCAGTACGTGACCGGAGTAAAAATGGAAAAGGCCATTGAACTGTTAAAGGACCCGCAGTATAAAACATATCATGTCAGCGAAATTTTAGGATATAAGACGCCCCGGTATTTTTCCAGGCTGTTTCGGAATCATACAGGAATGAATCCCAGTGAATACAGGGGAAAAGTGCTTCATTTAGGCGGTGAGTATGATGAAACATAAGGGAAGGCTCCGGAAATACTTTGCGGATTATAAATTTAACAGTCTGTTTTTCCGCAATCTGCTGATGCTGGCCGGGCTGATTATCGTGCCTTTGACGGGGGCGATTCTGATAAGCTATTATGCCTACGGTGATATACAGGAGAAGGAGCGGAGGAATGAGAGCGAAAAACTGACGGCGGATGTCTACTACGATTTGAAGAGAATTTTCAAAGAGGCCGAAACGGAACTGATTTATTTTGGGATGAATTCAAATGTGGAATTGTATTTGTATGACGAGGCGGTAAATCAATACAACTATAAAATAGGAACAATCCGGGAATTAATCAAAATGCCTGTGATTGCGAAGGATTATATTGAGAACGTCTATATTTATTCCATTAAAAGTGCCAGAGTGATTACGATGGCGGGTGTGGCGAAATATGAAAATTTTCCGGAAAGAGAGCTTATCGATGATTTCCTGCAGCAAAATGTCCAGAGGGCTATGGTCGTATCGAAGGATGAAAGGGGAAACTATTCCCGGATTACCATGTTTCAGAAAATCAGATACGGGAAACATGTCAATGGAGTTGCGGCAATGGTCTATGATATAGAAAGCTTGTTGGAGGAATTAAATTTACCTGAAAACGCGCAGATGTATCTCACAGACGGGGAAACAATATTTTTATCCACAAAAAAGGAGCTTACGGGGTTTTCCGCGGCGGAAATAGAAGCCTATGACGATGTGGTTCATGGTAATGTGGTGACAGGAGAAAAATTTATTACCGCCTCAAAGATAGCGGAGGAATTTCCCCTTGAGGTGATTACCAGAATAAGCATAGACGAGATGCAGGGGCAGTTGACGGCTGTTCGGACCATGCTGGTGACTTTTTTGGCGGTTATGACTCTGATTACCCTTGGAATATCCGTGGCGATTTCCTTTCGGCTGTTTCAGCCCATTGACAGGATTCTCAGTTCCTTTGAAGAATATCACAAAGTGTTGGTAGGGGAAGGGGAGTTGTTTGAGGACAGGGACGAACTGGAATATATTTTAAATTCGATTAAAAAGACAGCTACGGCAAAGCAGAATGTGGACGAGGAACTGGCGGAAAGAGTCAGCCTTCTGAAGAAAGCCCAGGCCGTGGCACTGCAGTCACAGATAAATCCGCATTTTCTGAATAACACGCTGGAAACTATCAACTGGACAGCAATCGAACTGTTAGGAGGCAGGAACGAGATTTCCAAAATGGCCGGCGCACTGTCAAGAATGCTCCGCATGACGCTGGAAAACTCCGATACGGTAGTGCCAATCAGCATGGAAATACAGCACTGCAAGTATTATCTGGAGATTCAAAAGCTGCGTTATGAGGATAAATTTGATGTTTTGTGGGAAATTCCCCCTGAGGTGGAGAGATGCAGGATTATCAGAATCGTACTGCAGCCTCTGGTGGAAAACGCAATTTATCACGGCATAAAGCCATTAACCAATAAGGGACTGATTCGAATCGGCGGCAGAATCCTGCCGGAAGCGGTGGAGCTTTCGGTAAAAGATAATGGTCTGGGAATGACGGAGGAGGAATTGGAGATGCTGCGGCAGAACATGAGAAGCGACATGATTAAAGAGAGCCGCCATATAGGTGTGACAAACGTCAATCAAAGGCTTCGGCTCTGCTTTGGAGAGGAATACGGTCTTTCGGTGGAAAGCGGCGAGGGGAACGGAACCGGCGTAACGGTAAGGATTCCCAGAATAGAAAATTAAAGAGGTATGGTAAACAGGGCGTTTCGAAAAGAAGATTTCGGGCGCCCTGTTATTCTGGTCAAAAAAGTAACACCTTTTTAGAGTTTTGTGTCATTTTTTTCACGGGAAGATTTCTGTATACTGCAATCAGTAGAAGAGACAAAATGAAAGAAGGGAAGGGATAAGGTGAAAAAAAACACAAAACAGGTAAAAAAGAAGATGTATTTAAAGGATAACCTGCAACTGCTGTCATTGGCGCTTCCAACCATTATTCTGCTGGGAGTTTTCTGTTACTGGCCCATGTTCGGCGTTATTCTGGCGTTTAAGGATTACAAGGTGCCTAAAGGCATTTTCGGCAGCCCGTGGGCTGGTTTTAAGAATTTTGAATTTTTCTTCCAGTCCCAGGATGCGTGGAGAGTGACAAGGAATACGCTTGCGCTTAATTTCATGTTTATTGCTGTGGGAATTATCTGCGGCGTGGTGTTTGCTCTTATAATGTTTGAGGTAAAAAAGGCGGGACATGTGAAAGTTTATCAGACGGTTTCCATTATCCCCAGTTTCTTATCCTGGGTAGCCGTCGGCTATATCGTGTATGCATTGTTAGACCCAGGCAAGGGTATCGTGAACCAGATTCTGGTGTTTTTCGGAATGGAGAAAATCCCCTGGTATTCGGAGGCAAAATACTGGCCGTTGATTTTACTGCTTTCAAAGATTTGGCAGAGCGTAGGCCTGGGAAGCATTATTTACTACGCGGCGCTTATGGGGGTGGACGCGGAGCTTTATGAAGCGGCGGAAATCGACGGCGCGGGCCGGCTGAAAAAAACATGGTACGTGTCCATTCCGCAGATTGTCCCGATTATCATTATTATGGGTATTTTAGATATCGGTAAAATTTTCCGCGCGGATTTCGGATTGTTCTACAATGTGACAAGAAACGTAGGGGCGCTGTACCCCACAACGGACGTTATCGATACCTATGTGTTCAGGGCTTTGATGACGCAGGGAAATATAGGCATGGCGAGCGCCGTTGGTCTGTTCCAGTCGGTTGTGTGCTTCGTAACGCTAATGGCCACGAACCTGATTGTGAAAAAGATATCGCCTGAAAACGCATTATTTTAGAGAGGGAGGCAGAAATGAAAAGAGCGATAACAAAAGTAAAAAATCCCAAAGAGAAAACCAGCGTCTGGGTACATTTGTTTTTTATTCTGTTTGGTTTTATCTGCATTGTTCCGTTTATGATTATAATTTCGGCGTCCTTTTCCGGAGAAACGGATTTGGCGATTAACGGTTTCTCGGTTCTCCCCAGAAAATGGGATTTCACCGCATATGCCTATCTGTTTAAAAACCCGAAGACAATTGTAAACGCTTATGCCGTGACAATTATAATCACCGCCGTGGGAACTTTTTTAGGAGTACTGTTTATGTCTATGTCGGCTTACTGTCTGGCAAGGTCCAATTTCCGTTTCACAGGGATTCTGACTTTTTATATCTTTTTCCCAACCCTGTTCAGCGGCGGTCTGGTGCCAAGTTATATTATCAATACCCAATACCTGCATCTGACGGATAAACTGGCGGCATTGATTCTTCCGACGCTGATAAATGTGTTCCACATCATTATGCTGAGAACTTTCTTTAAACAATTGCCCGAGTCCTTGTTTGAAGCGGCAAAAATGGACGGCGCAAGCGAATATCATATTTTTTTCCGCATTGCAATTCCCCTGTCCAAGCCGGTAATCGCAACGGTGGCGTTTCTGGGCGCGCTGATTAAATGGAACGAGTGGTACAACGCAATGCTTTACATCAGAAAAGATGAGCTGGTGCCCCTTCAATATATGCTTCAGCGAATGATGCAGAATTTAAGGTCGCTTTTGGATGCCATGCAGAACGCGCCGGCTATGGTCAATATCCAGGACCTTCCCGGCGAAAATTTGAGAATGGCCATGCTGGTGGTGGCTATCGGACCCATGATGCTGGTATTTCCTTTCTTCCAGAAATATTTTACCAGAGGAATGACGGTAGGGGCCGTAAAGGGATAAAAAACAGGTCAAAAAAGTGACACATTTTTAGAGTTTTGTATCATTTTAAATTTTAATAATTTCCGTTACATTATATTCAGAGCTTATAAAGCAAGTCAGTACAGGGACTGATAATCTTTATAAAATAAAAGGAGGATTTATAATGAAAAAAAGAGTGATTGCAGCTTTACTTGCAGGCGTGATGGCCATGAGTCTTTTAACCGCATGCGGTAACAGCGAAAAGCCGGCGGCAGGCGAAAGCACATCTGCAGAGTCCGGGGCAGAAGCGGAAGCAGGAACGGACGAAGAAACAGGAGCGGATACTGACGGGAGTGAAAAGCCTGCAGAAGAAAATGGTGAAACCATAACAATTAAGTGGTGCGTTCCCGGCGACAAGCAGCCTGACCATGATATGGTTCTGGAGGATGTAAACAAAAAGATTAAAGAAAAGATTAATGTAGAACTTGATTTGGATATTATTCCCCAGGGTGAATTTAACGACAGAATGAAACTGGCAAGTACGGCAGGGGAGACCTTTGACCTGGTATTTACTGCAAACTGGCTCAACAGCTTTGACGAGAACATGTCCAGAGACGCATTTCTGCCCATCACGGATTTGGTTGCCGAATACGGACAGGATATGGCATCTTCCATGCCTGACTGGCTGCTGGATGTTGCAAAGGTAGACGGTGAACTTTACGCAATACCTAATCAGCAGATTGTTGCGAGACAGATGGGCGTCGTTATCAGGAAGGATATGGCTGAAAAATATAATTTTGATATGAGCTCCATGGAGAGTATCCGCGATATTGAGCCTTTTCTGGATGAAATTGTAAAAAATGAATCCGGTATGTTCCCCATTGACAAGCGGGTAGAGGCTCTTTATGAAAAAACTTATGAAACAGTGGGAAGCTATGCGGCCATGAATAAGGAGACAGGAGAAATTATTCCCATGTCAGAAGCGCTTGCCGACCAGATGAGGCTTGACAATGAGTGGTTTAGGAAAGGGTATATCCGGGAGGATATTGCCACCATCACAGACAATTCGGCGGATGTAAAGGCGAACAGATACGCGGTAAGTTTAAGTTCCTATAAGCCTGGCTGGAGCGCGGAGTACACGAACAGACAGAACATGGAGTACATTGACGTTCCCATTGAGGGCGCCTATGTGGGAGCAATTTCCGGTATTGAAACCATGACTGCCGTAAATGTTAATTCAGAGCATCCTGAAGAAGCTGTGAAGCTTCTGAACCTTGTATACACCGATAAGGAAATTTTCAACGAGCTTTTATTCGGTATAGAAGGAACTCACTACAATGTAGTAAGTGAGAACCACGTGGAAATTGTTCCTGATTCTACCTATAGTTTCGGCCCGAATGCATGGAGAATTGGAAACCAGTTTAATGCATGGTACATGCCCGGTCAGGAAGACGGGCTCTGGGAAGCAACAGATAAGCTGAATAAAGAAGCAACCGTATCTTCCCTCCGCGGATTTACCTTTGACCAGTCTAACGTACAGGCGGAAATGGCTCAGCTTGCGGCAGTTAAGGAAGAATACAAAAACGGCCAGTTTACCGCAAACGATATCGAAGCATTTATCGCAGAGTATCAGGAGAAAATGGAGCAGGCCGGCATCCAGACCGTAGTTGATGAAGTGAACAGTCAGGTTGCAGAGTGGAAAGCAGCCCAATAAGTTTAAGAGACAGCAACACAAAATAATATAAATGGCAGAAAAGACCGCACCTTATGTCCGGCAGGCAGAATGCCGGCGAAAAGAGGCTGCGGTCTTTTCATGCCGTATTCCGCCTTTCGGACATTCCTTAAAAACTTCAAAAACACGACATCCGCGCCACAAAAATGACATAAATCCCACTTAAATATTTCCCCGAAAGGTTTATAATAAAAAACATAGAGTTTACAGGCACAAGTAAGGTGCGGAAAGAGAGGAAAATGAATTATGGCGGTAAAAATGATGATGAAGGGTGCGATTCTTCCCGGCAACAGTACGGTGGAAATGAAGGACTTTGAAGTACCCACGCCGGGACACGGACAGGTTCTGATACAGACCAAGGCAAGTACCATTTGCGGAAGCGATATCCGTTGTATTTACAGAGAGCATACGGGAAAAGGGCCGGAAGGCTATATTCCCGGAATGGCGGCAGGCCACGAGCCCTGCGGCGTGATTGTGGAAGAGGGCGAGGGACTGCGCCGCTTTAAGAAGGGCGACAGGGTAATCGTGTACCATATTTCCGGCTGCGGCGTCTGCAACGACTGCCGGAGAGGATATTACATTTCCTGCAAGAGCAAATTCCGTCAGGCTTACGGCTGGCAGAGAAACGGCGGTATGGCGCCTTACATACTTGCGGATGAAAAGGATTTGGTTGCGCTGCCCGACGAGCTTTCCTACAAGGACGGCGCCCAGGTTGCCTGCGGCTTCGGAACGGTGTACGAGGCTATTGAAAAAATCGGTATCTGCGGCAACGACGCGGTTCTGGTTACCGGACTTGGCCCGGTGGGACTGGCTGCCCTTATGCTGGCAAAGGCGCTCGGCGCGGACAAGCTGATTGGCGTTGAGATGAACGATTACCGGATTGAACTGGCAAAGAAGCTGGGCCTTGTTGACCATGTGTTTAAACCCGGCGACGATACTCTTGAACAGATTCTGGCCGTAACGGGAGGCAAAGGCGTGGAGAGAGCCATCGATGCTTCCGCCAACGACGGAGGAAGACAGCTTGCGATTCGCGCTACCAGAGAATGGGGCAAAATCGCTTTTGTGGGAGAGGGCGGAACCTGTACCTTTAATCCCAGCCCCGATATTATCCACGGACAGAAAACTATTTACGGCTCCTGGGTGACGTCGCTGTGGAGAATGGAAGAACTGGTGGAACGTCTGGTGCGCTGGAACATTCATCCCGAAGATTTGATTACCCATGAATTTCCGATTGAAAAGGCCGACGAAGCGTATCGTCTCATGGCAGGCGGAGAGTGCGGCAAGGTTGCGGTTGTCTTTAACGATTAATTGATGAGGGAAGATTGAAAATTAACATTTTCAACCTAAAGAGTTTGTGTCTGCGCAGCATCCGCAAACTCTGTCATGCGCTTAAAAGCAGCGCAGAAATGAGGGAAGTATGGAAAATAAAATTGACCAGAATGTGATTCCCAAAAGAACGCTTTACAGCGGGGAAGAAATCCCCTGTGTGGGACTTGGAACCTTCGGCTCGGATAAGTACGGTGCGGAAGCGGTTTCGGAAGCGGTTTACGGGGCGGTGAAATACGGTTATCGTCTGATTGACTGCGCGGCGGTTTATCAGAATGAAGAAAGTATCGGCCGGGTTCTGCAGCGGCTTTTCTCGGAAAAGGTGGTGGAGAGGAAAGAGCTGTTTATCACCTCCAAGGTATGGAACGACATGCATGGGGAAGGAAAGGTGCTGGAGTCCTGCCGGAAGAGTCTGGCGGATTTGGGGCTTTCCAGCCTGGACTTGTATTTTGTCCACTGGCCTTTTCCCAATTACCATGCGCCGGGGTGCGACGGGGATTCCCGTAACCCGGATTCCAGGCCTTTTTCCCTGGAGGAGTTTATGAACACCTGGAGGCAGTGCGAGGAACTGGTGGATAAGGGACTCGTGCGCTATATCGGTATGAGCAATATGACGATTCCGAAGCTTAAGGCGGTGCTGCCCCTTTGCAGGATAAAGCCCGCCGCTCTGGAAATGGAGCTTCATCCTTCTTTCCAGCAGCCGGAGCTGTTTGCCTACGCAAAGGAACAGGGCATTCTGCCCATTGGCTACTGTCCAATCGGTTCCCCTTCAAGACCGGAGCGTGACAGGACGGCGGAGGACGTGGCGGATACGGAGCTACCGGCTGTTGCGGCTGCGGCGGCTGCCCATCAGGTGCATCCGGCGGTAATCTGTCTGAAATGGGCTGCCCAGAGAGGACAGGTTCCGATTCCTTTTTCCGTAAAAGAGCCGCAGTATATTTCCAATCTGAAATGCGTCACCGAAGACCCTCTCACCAAGGAAGAGATGGCGGCAATTGCCCGTGAGGACAAAAACTGCCGTCTGATTAAGGGACAGGTGTTCTTATGGGAAGGCGCGAAGGGCTGGGAAGATTTGTGGGATTTAAACGGTGAAATCACGGCCCTGTAAGACGGCGTAAGCGCGCCGGAAGCGGGAAAAGCAAAATAAAGAGCAAAAACATGCCGGAAACGGGAGGAGCTGCCAACAGATGCGGCAGGAGTCCTGTTTCCGGCATTTTACTGGCTTTTATCCTACTGTTTTTTGTTTGACACCGCCGGATGGAGATAGGCGTACTGCAGGGCTTTGTTTTCCGTGGTAATCATTGTGGTCAGGACGATATCGCCGGTTTCCAGATACCAGACGTTTCCGTAATTGCCGGGATGGTCGGCGGCGTATCCGCTTTCCCCGTACTTTTCGTTTACGGAGTCGTTTATGGATTCGTAAAGGGAAAGCAGCTCATCGGCGTCGCTGCATCCGTAGGCCCAGGCAACGCACATCAGCTTTTCCTCCGCGTCAAACATGTATTTGATGGTCCCCAAAAGGCCGTTATATTCTTTGGGAAAGGTATAGCAGGTTCCACCGTAGACGGAATCGTAGGTGGATGGGCCGGCGCCGGATTCGCCGCCCGTCTCTGCGGAAATTACGTCGTCCGCGGAAGCGTCCCAGGCCATTTCGGTAAAGGGGCAGACCACGGTCTTTTGAGCGGTGTCCTTCCCGCCGCAGGCGGCTGTCGTAAAAAGAAGTAAAATACCTGTTATAACAATGAAAATTTTCTGTCTCATATGATTCTCCCTTGCTGTCTTTTTTGTTAAGTCTTAAAATTCCATTTTGGAAAACTGTTTGGGGGTAATGCCCTTATATTTATGAAAAATTTTTATAAAGTAACTTTCGTCATTAAACCCGCAGGAAATGGCCGCCTCCTTGACGGAAATATTTTTGGTGGTGAGCATTTCACAGGCGCACTCGATTCGGTAGTAATTCAGGTAATCGATGGGCGTCCGCTCCGTCATGCTGCGGAAATAGCGGCAGAAATACTTCGGATTCATACCCGCGATTTTCGCCAGCATGTCCAGACTGATATTACTGTTGTAGTTTTCTGATATGTAGGAAAGCACGTTTTTGATGGAGTTTAAACGTCCGGCTTCTGCAAGGTTGCAGGTGTTTTCCTTATATAAATGCTCTTCCAAAATGATGCCGAGAAGCTGATAAAGATACCCCTGGGTCATAAATTCATAGCCTGTGTGCCGGCCGGAAAGCGCGGAGGTAAGGCTGTCCACAATGGGCAGGATGGTGGAACTGTCTTCGGAGAGCAGCGTGTTTATGGTGATTTTGTGGTTCATAATGTCGAAGATGGACTTTGAACAGATGTGATTGTCCTTCATAAGTATCTGAAGGTCAAATACAATACAGTCGTAAACGCAGGTATTATCATCCGGGTTTCCGCCGTGCAGCATTCCGTCCGTGATAAAGATAACGTCTCCCGCGTAATAGCTTCTGGTATTGCTGTCGAGGGTAAGATGAAAGGCGCCGGACATAATACGGAGGATTTCATAGTGGTGGTGCCAATGATAGGGCATATGGTATCTGGGGCTGTGGGAATTTTCGTGATAAAAAGCAATCGGAAAATTAAAAGTCCCCTGCTCCCGATGCTCTCTGTAGTCAAGATACTTCATTGATGGTGCTCCTGTGTCCCGAAGGACGATAAACGGGTGAATATATTACTACTTTTTTATAGTATATCACTTTTGTTTCGATTTGTCATTCTTTATAATTAAAACAATAAGTAAACAATTCATTTTGTTACATATTCACAAAGCAGTTGCGTGAGATACAAAGCAACATAACCATTATGCTTAAGGAGGTTTTACAATGGCAAAAAACAGATTGGTGGGAGATTATCCGGTTATCGGAATCAGGCCTACGATTGACGGGCGCAGAGGAGCGCTTAAGGTCAGGGAGTCCTTAGAAGACCAGACAATGAATATGGCAAAATCTGCCGCCAGATTATTTGAAGAAAACTTAAAATATTCAAACGGCGAACCGGTAAAGGTCGTGATTGCCGACACTACTATCGGGCGTGTGGGCGAAGCGGCTGCCTGCGCTGCAAAGTTTAAAAAAGAGGGCGTGGACATCACGGTGACGGTTACTCCCTGCTGGTGCTACGGTTCCGAGACCATGGATATGGACCCTATGACCATCAAGGCTGTATGGGGATTCAACGGCACGGAACGTCCCGGCGCGGTTTACCTTGCTTCCGTTCTGGCGACTCACGCGCAGAAAGGCCTTCCCGCTTTCGGTATTTACGGACATGAGGTGCAGGAAGCTGACGATACCTCCATACCGGAAGATGTGAGAGAAAAGCTTCTGCGTTTCGGACGCGCGGCTGTGGCTGCGGCGACCATGAGAGGAAAATCCTACTTACAGATTGGTTCCGTGACAATGGGAATCGGCGGCTCCATCATCGACCCCGCTTTTATCGAGGAATATCTGGGCATGCGTGTGGAATCCGTTGACGAGGTGGAAGTAATCCGCCGCATGACGGAAGAAATTTATGATAAAGAAGAATATGAAAAGGCGTTAAAGTGGACGAAAGAAAAATGCAAAGAGGGCTATGACAAAAACCCCGACTTTGTAAAGGATTCCGACGAAGAAAAAGAAAAATCCTGGGAATTTGTGGTTAAGATGATGGTAATCATCAAGGATTTGATGAACGGCAACCAGAATCTTCCGGCAGGCTGCGAGGAAGAAATGGTTGGGCATAACGCCATTGCGGCGGGATTCCAGGGCCAGCGCCAGTGGACGGATTTTTATCCCAACTGCGATTTCCCGGAAGCGCTGCTTAACACATCCTTTGACTGGAACGGAGCGAGAGAGCCTTATATCCTTGCAACGGAAAACGACGTATTAAACGGTCTGGGAATGCTGTTTATGAAACTGCTTACCAACCGCGCCCAGATATTCGCCGACGTGCGTACCTACTGGAGCGGCGATGCGGTCAAGAGAGTGACGGGATATGAGATTGAAGGACACGCAAAGGATGCCGACGGCTTTATCCATCTGATTAACTCCGGAGCCGCCTGTCTGGACGCCAACGGCGAGGCGAAAGACGAGAATGGCAACGGCGTGATTAAGCCCTGGTACGATGTTACGGAGGAAGACCAGGAGGCAATCTTGAAGGCTACCGAATGGTGCGCGGCCGACAACGGATATTTCAGAGGGGGCGGCTTCTCCTCCAGATTTGAGACAAAGGCGGAAATGCCTGTTACCATGATTCGTTTAAACCTTGTTAAGAATTTAGGTCCGGTTCTTCAGATTGCGGAAGGCTGGACGGTACATCTTCCCGAGAAGGTTTCCGATACCCTCTGGAAACGTACCGACTATACATGGCCCTGCACATGGTTCGCGCCGAGATGCACGGGTGACAAATTCTTTAAGACCGCTTATGACGTGATGAATAACTGGGGCGCAAATCACGGCGCTATCAGCTACGGACATATCGGGGCAGACGTGATTACCCTTGCTTCCATTTTAAGGATTCCGGTATGTATGCATAACGTTCCTGAAGAAAAGATTTTCCGCCCGTCGGCATGGAATGCTTTCGGTATGGACAGAGAAGGTCAGGATTACAGGGCATGCGGCGCATACGGTCCCATGTATAAGACTATCAGATAAGTTCTTATAATGACTTTACAGGCAGCGATATCGGGAAACGGCAACGGCCGTTTCTCCGGTATCACTGTGCTGGCCGTTATGCATCTGTGCTGCATTGTAATTGTTTGTGTTTTTTGATATACTGAATGAAAGTTTTGTCTGTAGTTGGGAGGAAAGAAATTGGAAAAAATTAAAAGAAATCCAATTGTTGAAAAACTGGGGTTTAACAGGATTGTACTTGGCTGCGTACTGATTTTAATGTATGTGCTTTTTTCTCTGTTAAGTGAAAATTTTGCGGGACTTCCAAGAATATTAAGCGCGCTGAATTATGCTTATTTCCTGGGCTTTTTGTCATTGGGCGTAACATTTGTAATCGCTACGGGCGGGATTGATTTTTCCATCGGTCCGGTTATGTTCTGTTCGGCGCTGGTGGCGGGGTACTGCCTCACGTCCTACGGCGTGCCGGTAGCGCTCAGTCTTGTAATCAGTATTCTTGTGGGTGCGCTCTTTGGCATTTTCAACGGATATCTGGTAGCATACTGGTCGGTGCCTCCGTTTATTGTGTCCATGGCCAGCATGAATATCGCAAAGGGCGTGGCCAGCGTGTTTACAAAAACGCAGTCTGTGAGCTGGCCTCAGGGAACCAGCGAGCAGGGATGGTTCCGAAATCTGGTTAAAGTGGGAAATTTTCCGGTAGGGCTTGTGATTTTTCTTGTATTCGCGGTTATCTGTTCCGTTATCCTTAACAAGACCAGGGCGGGGCGTTACATATTAAGCCTTGGGAGCAACAAGGAAGCGGTAAGGCTCTCCGGTGTCAATATTAAGAAGTGGGAAATGCTTGCGTATGTGATTTGCGGCATTCTTGTGGGGATTGCGGCTATTTTCTTTGTGGCGGCCTATACGACGGTTCAGCCCGGTTACGGCGACCAGTACAACAATGAGGCGATTGCCGGATGTGTGATGGGAGGAACTTCCATGGCAGGCGGACTGGCGTCCATTGGCGGTACGGTAATCGGCGTGTTTATCATTGCGCTTTTACAGGAAGGAATCCTGGCTCTTCATTTTACAAAGGATTATCAGCTTATTATTACGGGCATCATTGTTATCGTGGCGGTTTATGCGGACGTTGTTGCGAGACGCAGAAAGAATTAGGAAACGGATAAGGCCAGACGGTTGGAAAGGTGAGGTAAAAGTATGGGCGAAGTAATCTTGACAATGAAAGAAATTGATAAATCTTTTCCCGGCGTACACGCTTTGGACCATGTTAGTTTCGAGGTAAGAAAAGGCGAGGTGCACGCCCTGATGGGAGAGAACGGAGCGGGAAAATCCACTCTGATGAAGGTGCTTACAGGTATTTACAAAAAGGATTCCGGAACGATTACTTACGAAGGGAAGGAAGTTGAGTTTCATAATACGAGAGAAGCGCAGAACGCCGGAATCGTGATTGTTCACCAGGAATTGAATATGCTGGGGCATCTGACGGTTGCGCAGAATATTTTTATAGGACGGGAATTTAAGAAAGGCATCGCCATCGACGATAAGAAGATGAACGAGGAGGCGAAAAAGCTCTTCGACAGGCTTCACATAGACATAGACCCTACGGAAACCATGAGCAGTTTAACGGTGGGCAAGCAGCAGATGTGCGAGATTGCCAAGGCGATTTCCCACGACGCGAAGGTGATTATTTTTGACGAGCCGTCAGCGGCGCTTACGGAAACGGAAATAGAAGAGCTGTTTAAGATTATCAGGGATTTGAGGAAACAGCAGCTTGGTATTGTATACATATCCCACCGTATGGATGAAATCAAGGTGATTACGGACCGCGTAACGGTTATGCGGGACGGCACATATGTGGGAACCCTGATTACGGAGGAGTCCACCAAGGACGACATCATCAATATGATGGTGGGGCGTGTGATTTATGAGGACCCGAAGCAGCACAGCATGGTTGCAAAGGATGCGCCGGTGGTTCTTAAGGTGGAACACCTGAATGCGGGAAGAATGGTTCAGGATGTGAGCTTTGAGCTCCGCAAGGGAGAAATCCTCGGATTTTCAGGTCTGATGGGCGCCGGGCGTACCGAAACCGCAAGAGCGATATTCGGGGCCGACCCCAAGGAGAGCGGGGATATTTATATTAACGGCAGGAAAGTAAACATCAATTCTCCTGAGGACGCGGTTAAGTGCGGCATCGGTTATCTGTCGGAGGACAGAAAGCGTTACGGTATCGTAGTGCAGAAGACGGTTGCCGAGAACTCCACCATGGCGACGCTTGAGAAATATATGAAGGGTCTGTTTATTGACAAGAAAGCGGAGAAGCAGGTCAGCCAGGAGTACGTGGATTCCCTTGCGACCAAAACTCCCAGCGTGAACCAGCTTGTGGTGAACCTCTCCGGCGGTAATCAACAGAAAGTTGTTATTGCAAAATGGCTGGTCAGAAACTGTGATATCCTGATATTCGACGAGCCTACGAGAGGTATTGACGTAGGCGCCAAGAACGAAATCTACAAGCTGATGAACAAACTGGCGGAGGACGGGAAATCAATTATCATGATTTCTTCCGAGATGACTGAGATACTTAGAATGAGCGACCGTATTGTAGTTATGTGTGAAGGGAAAAAGACCGGTGAAATCGCCATCGAGGACGCTTCACAGGAAGCAATTATGAACATGGCTACGCGGGAGATAAGTTAGGAGGAGGAGAACATGAGTAAAAACAGTGTACCGAACATGCAAAACAAATCGGTGATTTCAAGGCTGGGGGGACAGAAATTTATTGTGCTTCTGGTGGTTATAGGCTTAATCATATTCTTCAGCGCCGTCAGCCCCGATTTCAGAAAATATTCAACGGCAATGAGTATTTTGGACTACTCTTATTATATTACGCTTATGGCAATCGGCGTTACTTTCCCGCTGATTACGGGAGGAGTTGACCTTTCCATAGGCACTGGGCTTATCTGTTATTCCTTAACGGGCGGTTTTTTGATTGTCCAGAAAGGGTGGCCGGTATGGGCCGGAATGCTGGTGGCGGTTCTGCTTGGTATTGCGATTGGCTTTTTGAATGGTGTGCTTGTTTCCATTATGAATCTGCCGCCGTTTCTGGCCACACTGTGTACCTGCATGATTACCAGAGGGCTTGGCTCTATCTTTTCAAAAGGATTCGGTATTTCGTGGCCTACCACGGGAGCGCCGGGAAGCTGGTTCCGTAATATTTTTAAGATTACGGTGAACGGCACCAAGATTCCTCTTGGGTTTTTGTGGGTGCTGCTGTTGGTGGCGGTTATGGCCTTTGTGCTAAACCACACGAAAATCGGTCGTTATACCATCGCCATTGGAAGCAACAAGGAAGCGACCATTCTTTCCGGTATTAATGTGAAGTTTTACCACATTATGGCATATGTGATTTCCGGATTTTTCGCCGGGCTGGCGGCCATTGCCTATTCTGCGGTATTTTCCACGGTACAGCCGGGAACGGGAGCCGGATTCGAGCTGGAAGCCATCGGCGGTGCGATAATCGGCGGCGTATCCGCAAGCGGCGGCGTGGGAAGCGTTGTGGGTTCTCTGATTGGCGTATTTGTTATCTGTCTGTTAAAGACCGGGCTCCCCTACATCGGACTTCAGGCGAACTGGCAGCAGATTATCACCGGACTTGTACTTATCGGAGCGGTTCTGATTGATATTATGAAAAAGAAGAAAGAAAAAGGCTGATATGAAACTGCTTTTGCAGTTACATATAAATTATTTACTATCCATATTAAAAGGAGGAAAAAAATGAAAAAGAAAGTATTAACAACTCTGCTGTGTGTAAGTTTGGCAGCTACCCTGCTTGCAGGATGCGGCGGCGGTGAGGACAAATCTGCAAATGCAGACCCGGCGCCTGCAACAGATGATGCGGCTCCCGCAACGGACGATGCAGAACCTGCAACAGATGATGCGGCATCTAACGACACGGCAGAAGCAACAACAGGCGGCGATTACAAATTTGAAATCATTGTTAAGAGTTATCAGTCATCCTACTGGCAGGCAGCCGTAACAGGCGTAAACCAGAAAGCCGGAGAACTGGGCGTAACCGTAAACTGTACAGGTCCTAACAATGAGAGCGATATTGCAGACCAGGTAAATATGCTGAACAATGCAATCAACAATGCTCCTGACGGAATCGGCCTTGCAGCCTGCGACCAGGAAGCATGCCTTGACTCTCTGCAGACAGCAATGGACAACGGAATCCCGGTAGTATGTTTTGACTCCGGTATCCCGAACGCTCCCGAAGGCTCCGTACTTGCAACCATCGCTACAGACAACTATGCGGCAGGCGCAACCGCTGCAGAAAATCTTTATCCCGCGCTTAAGGACAAGATTGCAAGCGCTACCGCTCCTGTAAGAATAGGTGAGGTAAACCAGGAAGCTACTTCCGAATCCATCACAAGCCGTGGTCTTGGTTTCATTGAAAAGATTATCGAGCTTGCAAAGGCAGACGGAAAAACAGTTGCTGTTATCGGTAACGAGTATTATGTAAACAACTGCAGCGATAAGGGCGACGAAGCAAGCGCCGACATCATCATCGAAGTTGCGGTTCCCGCACAGACAACAGTTGAGATGTGTGCAACAGAGGCATCCGTTATCCTGAACAAGGCTGACACAATCGGTATGTTCGGTTCCAACCAGGTTGCTGCAGAAGGTATCCTTACAGCTAACGAAAACCTTGACGTACTTGGCACAGACCCTGCAACTTCTATTCTTGCAGCAGGCTTCGACGCCGGTTCCGTAATCAAGGGCGCTATCACAAGCGGCAAGATGTTTGGCGCTGTTACACAGTCTCCTCTGGCAATGGGTCAGACAACTGTAGAAGTTCTTACAAAGATTGCGAACGGCGAATCCGTATCAGACGTTCCCACACAGGGTTACTGGTATGATTCCACAAACATGGACGATGAATCCATCGCTCCTAACCTTTATGACTAATTAGTATTTTCATTATTGTAAGCCGAATTGTTGAGTAGGGGACAGGGAGATATCCCTGTCCCTTTTCATAAGCAGGCAGCGAAGGCTTAATCGGTGCATAAATCAATTTACAGACGCATTCTGCGGCAGGGAATTGATTTTGTCAGTTCAAAATAAAAGGAGGACAGAAAAATGTTAAAAGGTATACCCCAAATACTATCACCCGAACTGTTAAAGGTATTGGCGGAAATGGGGCACAGCGACAGGCTTGTGATTTCAGACGGCAATTTCCCGGCGGAGTCTATGGGAAAAAATGCAATCGTAATCCGCTGCGACGGACATGGCGTTCCCGAGCTTTTAGACGCGATTTTACAGGTATTTCCGCTTGATACCTATGTGGAGCATCCCGTGAACCTGATGGAGGTTATGCCGGGAGATAATGTGGAGACGCCAATCTGGGACATCTACAAGGAAATTGTCAAAAAGTATGACGGGCGGGGAGAAGCGGCGGTAGGCAATATCGAACGTTTTGCTTTCTATGAGGAGGCAAAAACCTCTTACGCGATTATTGCAACGGGCGAATCGGCGCTTTACGCAAACGTAATGCTCCAAAAGGGCGTGGTTACGGAGTGACAGATTCCCGCAGGCAGCGCGTAAAACGGCTGCTATAAGGCGCCTTTGCAGGGGTTGGCTAAGCGCGCCGGACAACTGGCGTTTGCTGCGAAAAGCAGCATGACAGAAGTGAGGAAGAATATGTTAAATCAGGTAGAAACAATGTTCGACAACATGCTGGACATGATGAAAAAATTGAAAAAAGCCACATATGAAAAATATATGAAGGATTTTCTGGATAAAAACGGCCATTTTTTTACGGAAATGGCGCAGCATGTGGAAGCGGCGGAGGATAAAGAGGCGGCGGCAAAGGAAGTTGCCGTTGTCTTTACGGAGGCTGTGAATGAGAAATTTTCCGTAAAGGGGAAAATCAGGCCCCGCACTCAGGCGGATTTAAATTTTTTTATGATTTATTATGTATTTCCGGCTGTCCTGCTGACGGAAAGCGAAGATAAGGATTTGATTGCAAAAAATATCCGTGATGAATGGGCGGCGAAATTTAAGGACAGCAATATTGCCTATGCGGATTATGACAAAATTTACGGGGGATTCCGTCAGAAGATATTTGGCATATTCTGAGAAGAATATCTGACGGTGAATTTTGAAAAGGAAATGGCGGAGGCTGCTTTAAAATAAATTTGTGCGCCGCCAGCGGCATGGAAAGGGAAGGTGAGGGCAATGGAAAAATATTTTCTTGCAATTGATATCGGCGCGTCCAGTGGGCGGCATATATTGGGAAGTCTTGAGGACGGAAAAATTAAGCTGGAGGAAGTGTACCGCTTCTGGAACGGTATGGACGAGGAAAACGGCGTTCTTTACTGGAATGTGGAGAGGCTTTTTGACGAGATTATAGCCGGAATGAAAAAATGCCATGAAATCGGAAAAATTCCGGAAAGCGTGGGGATTGACACCTGGGGCGTAGACTTTGTGCTGCTTGATAAGGAGGATGAGATTCTCGGAAAAGCGGTGGGTTACCGGGACCACCGGACGGATGGAATGGACGAGGAGGTATACAAAATCATAAGCGAGGACGATTTGTATGCCAGAACAGGGATTCAGAAAGCGATTTATAATACCATTTACCAGTTGATGGCCGTTAAAAAGAATAATCCTGAGTACATGGAAAAGGCGGCTGCAATGCTGATGATTCCGGATTATTTTCATTACAGGCTCTGCGGGAAAAAGGTGCAGGAGTACTCCGAGGCGACTACCAGCCAGTTAATCAACCCGGCCACAAGAAACTGGGACTATGAGCTGATTGAAATGTTAGGTTACAATAAGGAAATGTTCCGGGAAATCCATATGCCGGGCAGCGTTATCGGTTCGCTGACAGAGGAGGTAAAGGGGCTTGTCGGATATGACTGTCAGGTGGTACTGCCGTCCACCCACGACACGGAGTCGGCGGTTACGGCAATTCCTTCCAATGACGAGAACGTGTGCTTTATCAGTTCGGGTACCTGGTCGCTTATGGGAGTGGAGAGAGCGGAAGCGGACTGTTCCGCGGAAAGCAAGCGCGCCAACTTCACCAATGAAGGCGGTTATCAGGGACGAATCAATTATCTCACCGATATTATGGGGCTTTGGATGATTCAGTCGGTGCGGGGAAAGCTGGCGCCGGATATGTCCTACGGCGAACTATGCGATAAGGCGTCAAAAGAAACGATTAAGACAATCGTGGACTGCCAGGATAAGAGCTTTTTGTCTCCCGACGATATGGTGGTCGCCATTCAGGATTATTGTAAAAAAACTTCACAAACCGTTCCGGAAACATTGCCTGAACTGGCCTGTGTGGTTTATAATAGTCTTGCAGTATGCTACAGGGAAAAGCTGAAAGAGATTGAAAAATTAACCGGCGTAAAATATGACAGGATTCATATAATCGGCGGCGGCTCCAATGCCGTGTACTTAAATGAACTGACTGCAAGATACACAGGCGTGCCGGTTCATGCGGGACCGGGAGAAGCGACCGCTATCGGTAATATTTTAACACAAATGTTAGAGGCCGGGGAATTTGAAAATCTGACGCAGGCGAGAGAGTGTGTGGCGAAATCCTTTGAGATTCAGATTTACAGATAGGCAGAGCGCTATCGTGTTTGGAGAGATGCAGATGAGCGGAAGTCAAAGTACCATTACCATATGTTTCACGAATAATAAGGGGGGAAGCGGAAAGTCCACCTCCTGCGCCAATCTCGGTTACGAGCTTGCGGCGGCGGGGCGGAAGGTCCTCCTGATAGACGGGGATATGCAGCTTAATTTATCTTTGTCCTTTTTCGACGAGGAAAGGGTGCTTGACATGGCTGAGGGAGATAAAAACCTCTATCACGCCATCCGTGGCAGAAGGGATTTAAAGGATTACATTGTCTCTACCGATTACGAAAATCTGGATTTGGTTCCGTCCTCTACACTTATGAGCCAGGTGGAGTATGAGCTTTTTACCATGATGCAGCGGGAGTTTATTTTAAAGAAATGCCTGCAAACGATTAAAGAGGAAAACAGATACGATTATATTCTGATAGACGCGCCCCCTACCCTTGGAACGTGGGTCATCAATATTCTCTGTGCATCCGATTATGTGATTGTGCCGGTGGAGGCGTCCCCTTGGGGGCTTTTTGGACTGGCAAATATGTTTGACTTTCTAAACGAGCTTTCGGATGTGGCGGACGCGCGGATTATGGGAGTGCTGATTACCAAGGTGGACGGCCGCAAAAACTACTACAGGCAGACAAAGGAAATTCTGGAAAGCTACGAGGAAATTCATGTTTTTGATTCCTGTATTCACGTGGATTCGGCGGTGGAATGGGCGCAGGACGCGTCAAAGCCTGTGGCGGTATACAAAAAATCAACGAGAAGCGCGGCAGAGTTCAGAAAGCTTGCAGAGGAGGTATTGCAATGGCAGTAGGCAGAGGAAGTATGGAAAGAGCGGCAAAAGCAGCGGGAGGGGATACGGCAAAAAAGGCCGGCGATAAGGCCCAGGCGCCTGTCAGGCGGCTGACAATAAGCGAAATCGTGGGGGAGCCAAGCTATGTGGAACCGCCCAGAACTGCCAGACCACCCGTGAACAAACCGGTTTCTGGCGGCGGAGGCGTTAAGCCGTCGCCGGTAAATAAGGCAGAGCCGGCAGTCAGGCCGCCGGAAGCGGAAAAGCCGTCGCCGGTAAATAAGG
>CAJTMZ010000016.1:28549-30633 GCA_910577445.1 uncultured Lachnospiraceae bacterium
GCCGGTGAATGTGCCGGAAGCGGCAGCCGCCCCGAAAACGGTGAATAAAACGGAGCCGGTTGTCAAACCGTCGGAGGTAGAAAAGGCAGCGGCAGAAAAGCCGGTGCAGGCTGCTAAGCAGGAGCCGGAGACCAGACCGTCGCCGGCAGCCGGAAAGACGCCCGCCGTTTTGGAGAAGGAAGCGGAGGGGGAGATTGTTTACCAGAAAAGCAGCGGAATGCTTGAGAGGGCGGCGGAGCCTAATGAAAGATTCGGCCTTGGGGACGCCATGCCGGTTTACTATTTCTAGAGTGGGAACGGGTATAGTATCTGCCGGTTACCGTTGGCGACGGATTGGAAGCTGAACGGGATGGCGCAGAAAGATTGATAAAAAGGGAAAAAATAGTGCTAAGCTATAGGGCAGAACCTATAGCTTAGCATTCTTTTGTGGGTCGGATAGACCCTGTTGAGTATTCCATGGGACTGATGGCGGCGGTGTGAACGGAGTTATCATTAAACAACCGCGTCATTGCAGAATTTCAGACGGAATCTGTCCTATTTGTCTAAGTTCCTTCCCATCAATGCGCATCCGATAAACCGGATGCGGTTCGTTTCCTATATATACTCTGGCGATAATCTCATCCCCGCTGATTTCAAAAAGCAGCGTCAGATAGGGCAGTCGGTTCTCTGGAATTTCCTGTTCCGTCTCAGGATACCGATATTCAAAGATTATTTCCTTACCTGTTCCGTCCAGATTCATACGGTTGAGGGAAAGTCCAATGGTATTTGTTTCCGTCGCAGCCTGTGTCTGTTTATCCTGGCTTCGCTTATAAGAAGTCTCTTCCATGATTCCGGAGGAATAATAGATTTTCTTTTTATAAATTTTTGCAGTTTCTATGGCAGTATCCGATTCGGTCAGAATGAACAACTTCCGATTCTGAAACTGGTACATGGCAAGATAGTATAAAGAACTGTCTTCATCCTGAAAAGTGTAAAGCACACAATCCTCGTCACAATAATTTGTCTTGTACGACTTATCCGGGGATTTTACCCGGTCTTCTGAAAGTTTTACGTCTTCTGAGAATTCAATAGAATCCACGCTCCAGTCCGTCACACGTTCCGGCGCAAGATACCAGCGCATTCCCGACTGATAAAGGGTAGGAGGCTCATCCAGGGCAACCTCATATTCCACATCAAATCTGTCCTTATCCTGTGGATTTTCCGAATCCCAGTATTTTTCCATGTAAGAAAAGTCGTCAGCTCTCTCTTTCCGGATTCCTATGCCGATTTCCCAGTCGTTCTTTTCATAGGATGTAACGAATTCGCCATAGCCGTAAGTACTCTCAGACATGGTTTTGCGCCATATACCGTTCTGGAAGGTATAGGTATTTTTTTCCGACCATTTCCATGCGCTTCCGCCATAGGCATAAAGGGTGAAGGAGTTTTTTTCCGCTGTTAAAGGTAAGTATGGGTCTCCGAAAACGCCTCCCTCGTCTCGTGTGCGTACCAGATTAATGTCCTGAAAATCCAAACGGTATTGCCCCGGCCCTTCGCTGGCAATGGCAAAGAGAATGCGGGGCGGCGTAAGATTTATATCCGTTCCGGCCCCTGAATATGGCAAAACGATATCCAGCACGCCCACATAATCCGGAATCCTGTCTTCATTGAAATCCAGTTCCGCGCTGTCCCAAAGTTCCCAGCCTTCCGGTACAAAATCCATGAGCCCGCCGCCGGTATCCGGCAGCGTGGGAACATGAAACGCTTCTTCCGTTGTATTTTCCATATCACTTAGCCCGTCTTCAGGCACCGTAATTTCTGCAGGTTCTTTCTCAGCCATACTGCCTGTGGAATCAGTTGGTGTAGGCTCCTGGCTGGCGGTCCCGGAAGCGGGTGCCGTCAAATCTTCGGAAATCTGCTCTGTTTCAGACCCCCGGCTGCTGCACCCGGCCAGGAATAACAAACAGACTCCCATTATTATTTTTATACACAGGTAGTTTTTCTTTCTCATATATTCCTTCAAAGCGTTCATTGACGGTTAAATTTTAAATTCGCTATTCCGGTTCATTGACGGAATTTTTCTTTATTTCGATATATTTTTGCAGTTA
>CAJTMZ010000016.1:30697-30920 GCA_910577445.1 uncultured Lachnospiraceae bacterium
AGCTCCGCCGGAAAATCACATTCCCAAAGCAGGGGAAAAACAGATTCCATATCCCCTATATGTTCTTTGCCGTGGCTGTCGCTGGAAAGCAGAACCGGCAGGCGCATTTTTTTACAGAGAGAAAGAATTTCCATGGAATTTTCATAGCCGTCCGTCCGGTAAGCGCCGGGCATAAGGGAAGCGTTATTGATTTCCGGGTAAACCTGATATTTTTGGCAGGGGG
>CAJTMZ010000016.1:30972-31248 GCA_910577445.1 uncultured Lachnospiraceae bacterium
GATAAAACGGACGCCGGGGTGTTTCATGGCGTTGATATATGCGTTTGTGCAGATATCCCGAAAAGATTCCCGGCCCAAACGGGAGGAAGATACGCCGGTGCCGCCATGCGAATTAAAACGGCTGGCGTCCCCGCCCTGAAAAACAGGGTGGTGCAGGCTGATAAAGGCATAATCCAAAGAAGCGATAATCGAATCCTCCAAATCCACGTCGCCTTTTTCGTTTAAGATATTCAATTCTGCTCCATATAATAAGGAAACGCCGAATCGGCTGCGCCG
>CAJTMZ010000016.1:31389-47585 GCA_910577445.1 uncultured Lachnospiraceae bacterium
CTGCCGTGGCCGCTGGAAATGCAGTGGGTATGAATGTCCAGTAAAACAGGGTAATTCCGCATATGAGCCTCCGCAATAGCGTTCTTTTATCGTGTCAGTTTTTTTGCACAAATACCAATTTGTCTTATTATCTCATAAAAACAAGGAAAAAACAACAAAAACCACGTAAAAACAGAAAAATAATTGGAAAACAAACCCAAAAGCAGGCAAAAACGGAACAAAAAAGTTGTTGTTTTGTGTTGACTTTGCAGGCGCAATAGGATATAATTGAATCATCGGAAAAGTAGACAATAAAAACGTTCCGACAATCACTTTTTACAGCATTTAGCACATGGGGTATAAGAATGGAAGCAAAGCAAAGAATCATACAGGAACTGGTACCCGGAAAACAAATCACTCTTGCCCACATCATTGCAAATCCCGACGAAATTCTTTATGAAAAACTGGGGCTGAACCCGGCTGTGGAACACGCTAAATCGGCTATCGGCGTATTGACGGTGAGCCCGGCGGAAACAGCCATCATCATGGCGGACATTGCCATCAAGGCGTCCGGCGTGGAGCTTGGCTTTGTGGACAGGTTTTCCGGTTCGGTGATTGTCACAGGCACGGTATCCGAGGTGGACGCGGCCATAGGAGCGATACTGCTTTATGTGGAACAGACCCTTGGCTATACGGTGTGCGGGATAACCAGAACATGAAAAGGCTGATTCTTATGGGGCGCAGCGAGGCGGGAAAAACCACCCTGACCCAGGCCCTCAAAGGCGAGACGATTACCTACAAAAAAACCCAGTATGTGAATTACTTCGACGTGATTATCGACACGCCGGGGGAATACGCACAGACCGCAAAGCTGGGACGGGCTCTTGCCCTTTACTCCTACGAAGCGGATGTGGTGGGGCTTTTGCTTGCGGCCAACGAGCCCTATTCCCTTTATCCGCCCAACATTACCTGCATGGTGAACCGGGACGTGGTAGGGATTGTGACCAAGATTGACAGAAAGGACGCCAATCCGGCCCGGGCCGAGAAGTGGCTCCGCCTTACCGGCTGTAAAAAGATTTTTTTTGTCAATTCAACCGCAAATGAAGGGGTGTCGGACATTCTGGAATATTTGAGAGAGCCGGGGGATGTGTTGCCCTGGGAGGTATCGCCGGAATGATTTTTAGGAAGTCCCTGAAGCGCAATATTTATGGGAGTAATCCACGGGAATAATCCAAAGGATTTCCATCCCGGGAATTAAGTAAATCATAGAAATGATATAAAGCATAAAAGAAAAGGAGAAAAAAATGGCACTGAACGAGTATGAAATCAAAAAACAGATTTGCGACATCGGCAAAAGAATCTACGACCGCAACATGGTTGCGGCAAACGATGGAAATATCTCCGTCAAGCTGAGCGACAATGAATTTCTCTGCACACCTACAGGCGTGTCCAAGGGCTTTATGACCCCGGAATTTATCTGTAAGGTTGACGCAAAGGGAAATGTGATTCAGGCAAACAAGGGCTTCCGTCCCTCTTCCGAGATTAAAATGCATATGCGCGTTTACCAGAAGAGACCCGACGTCGGAGCGGTTGTACATGCCCATCCTACTTTTGCGACCAGCTTTGCAATCGCAGGTATTCCCCTGACACAGCCCATTATGCCCGAAGCGGTAATCGCTCTTGGATGCGTGCCCATCGCACCTTACGGAACCCCTTCAACCATGGAGATTCCCGACGCGGTAGAGCCTTATCTGGAGCATTTCGACGCAGTGCTTCTTGAAAGCCACGGCGCCCTTACATGGTCCACGGATGTTATCGCCGCTTATATGAAGATGGAATCCGTTGAGTTTTACGCTGAATTGCTTTACAAGGCAAGAGCGCTTGGCGGACCGAAGGAATTCAGCCCTGAGAACGTTCAGAGACTGTATGAAATCAGAAGACAGATGGGCCTGCCGGGACGTCATCCCGCCGACCTGTGCCTGAACAAAGGAAAAGAAAACTGCCATAACTGCGGTTCCTGTTCTTCTTCAAAGTCTGCAGGCGACAGCCAGGAGCTGGTAGCCGCAATCACAAAGAAGGTTCTGGAACAGCTTGGAAAATAATCCATGGAAAAACAGCATCTTGAAAAAATAGTAAACAGTCTGGTTGGAAAGGCCATTGTAAAGGAAGTGATGTCGCTGAAGCTGGCGGTGGCGCTGATTCAGAAGGTGGAGGAAAAGGCGCGGGAGATGGACATGCGGGTGGTAATCGCCGTATCGGACGCTTCCGGCAGGCCGGTAGCGGTCCACTGCATGGACGGCGCTTATCACGGAAGCTTTGACGTGGCGCTTAATAAGACGTATACTTCCACCGCCTTTCAGATGTCAACAAAAGAGTTGTCCCGCTTATGCCAGCCCGGTCAGGATTTGTACGGACTCCAGTTTTCAAACGACGGGAAAGTGATGATTCTGGGCGGCGGCGAACCGCTGACGGTGGGGGACACTATGATAGGAGCCTTGGGCGTGTCCGGTGGAACGGCGACCCAGGATACGGAATTGGCCGCTTATGGCAGGGCCATGTTAAAGGAGGTAATAGCGTGTCTGTAGACGAAAGCATGATACATGACATTGTACAGAAAGTCATGGCAAATATGCAGATAGCCAGCCCGGCCAGCGGGATGCACGGCGTGTTTCAGGATATGAACGAAGCCATAAAGGCATCCATCGAGGCGCAGAAGGTTGTCCGCTGCATGTCTCTGGACCAGAGAGAAAAAATCATCTCTGTCATCAGAAGAAAAACACACGAAAACGCTGAAATCATTGCCAATATGGGCGTCAGTGAGACGGGAATGGGCAATGTGGGAGACAAAATCCTAAAGCACAAGCTGACAGCCGATAAGACGCCCGGAACAGAGGATTTGCACACCATTGCATGGTCCGGCGACAGAGGGCTTACGCTGGTGGAAATGGGACCTTTCGGGGTAATCGGCGCAATCACGCCGGCAACCAACCCTTCGGAAACGGTTATCTGCAATTCCATCGGAATGATTGCGGGGGGGAACACGGTGGTATTTAATCCCCATCCCAATGCAAAGAAAACCACAATCTATACCATTAATATGATAAACGAAGCTTCCCTTGAAGCAGGAGGACCGGACAATATTGCGGTGACGGTGGAGGTCCCCACCATGGAAACCAGCTCTATTATGATGAAGCACCCGGCAATCCCGCTTCTGGTGGCCACCGGCGGCCCCGGCGTGGTGACGGCGGTTCTCTCCTCAGGAAAAAGAGCCATCGGCGCAGGCGCAGGCAATCCGCCCGCACTGGTTGACGAGACGGCTGACGTGCGCAAGGCGGCAAGGGATATCGTCAACGGATGTACCTTCGACAACAACCTTCCCTGTATTGCGGAGAAGGAGATTATCGCCCTTGACGGAATTGCGGATGAGCTGATGAATTACCTGATTTCGGAAAACGGATGCTACCTTGCAAGCAGGGAAATTCAGGATAAGCTGACGGCGACGGTGATTACGCCGAAAGGCGCGCTCAACAGAAAGTGCGTGGGAAGAGACGCAAGAACCCTTCTTTCCATGGTCGGTGTTGAGGCGGGACCGGAAATCAGATGTATCGTATTTGAAGGCCCCAAAGAGCATCCCCTGATTGCAACGGAGCTGATGATGCCGATTCTCGGCGTGGTGAGGGTAAAGAGCTTTGAGGAAGGCGTGGAGACCGCCGTATGGCTTGAGCACGGCAACCGCCATTCCGCGCATATCCATTCCAAGAACGTGGATAACATTACTACATACGCAAAGGCGGTAGACACGGCGATTCTCGTAAAGAACGGCCCCAGCTATGCGGCCCTTGGATTTGGAGGCGAAGGCTACTGTACCTTTACCATTGCTTCCAGAACCGGCGAAGGACTGACAAGCGCGCAGTCTTTCACAAAGAGAAGACGCTGCACCATGTCGGACAGTCTGTGCATCAGATAACTAAAAAACAGCGAAAGCCCGGACAATGCACGGAACAATTTATGGACGCCCTGGCAGCCGGAAATTGTTCCAGATAAAGGTGTATTGGGAGGGCTGCAGCGGAACTTATAGTAGGAGAATGATAATGGCAGTAAATGAGAAAGAGCTTGAACTGATTGTCAAGCAGATTCTGAATCAGATGTCGGGAAGCGGCGCAGCCGCTCCGGCACAGTGCCAGAGCAGTACGGGAGGAAGTATCCCGAAAACGGCTCATGTGGCAATGCTGACGGCTCTTGAGAAATTTGAAGTGAAAGAATTTCCCATGCCCGAGGTTGGCGATGACGACATTCTGGTAAAGGTAGAGGGATGCGGCGTCTGCGGAACGGACGCGCACGAATTTAAGAGAGACCCTTTCAGTCTGATTCCCGTGGCTCTTGGCCATGAAGGAACCGGCGAAATCGTAAAGATGGGTAAGAATGTCAAAAAAGACAGCGCCGGAAAAGATTTGCATTTGGGAGACAAGGTGGTAACCTGTATGATTTTCCAGGACAATGCGGATATCACCATGTTTGACTTAAACAAACAGAACGTGGGTGCGGCGGACGTATACGGACTTCTCCCCGACGATGATATTCATCTGAACGGCTGGTTTTCCGATTACATATTAATCCGCGGCGGTTCCACCGTATTTAACGTAAGCGATTTGGATTTGGATTCCAGAATCCTGATTGAGCCCTGCGCCGTTTTGGTGCATGCGGTTGAGAGAGCAAAAACAACGGGAATCCTCCGCTTCAACAGCCGCGTGGTGGTACAGGGATGCGGCCCCATCGGACTGATTTGTATCGCAGTGCTCCGCACGCTGGGAATTGAAAACATCACGGCGGTTGACGGAAACGAGATGAGACTGAACTTCGCCAAAAAGCTTGGCGCAAGCCACACGGTAAGTTTTAAGGACTTCCAGGGAATCGAGGCGCTTACAGGTGCGGTGGAAGCTTCCTTTGACGGGCATCTGGCAGACTTTGCTTTCCAGTGTACCGGAAATCCTGCGGCTCACGCTAACATTTACAAGTTTATCCGCAGAGGCGGCGGGCTTTGCGAGCTGGGATTCTTCGTAAACGGCGGAGACGCAACCATCAATCCCCACTTTGATTTATGCTCCAAGGAAATCACGCTGGTGGGCTCCTGGGTATACACTTTAAGAGATTACGCGACAACCTTTGATTTCTTAAAGAGGGCAAAAGGAATCGGGCTTCCCCTTTCCGAGCTCATTACCCACAGATATCCGCTTGAGGAGATTAACGAGGCGTTAAAGACAAACCTTGCAATGACAGGACTTAAAATTGCAATTGTAAACAAGTAGTTGCCGGAAAGGAATAATCCATGGGAGAGCAGACAAAACATGAGGCGGTAGGACTTTTAGAGGTATATGGTCTTGTATGTGCGTTCCTTGCCGCGGACGCGGGCTGTAAAGCGGCCAATGTCCGTCTGGAGGTGTTTGACAAGAACAAGCCGGCTAATGCGGATTCTCTTCCGGTACCGCTTCTGGTCACTGTCAAGTTCAGAGGCAGCGTTGCGGATGTGGAGGAAGCCATGCGGGCCGCTGAGGAAGTTGCCATTGCAAATACAGGGATTGTGTGCAGGCACATTATTCCAAGACCTACGGAAGATACAGAAAAAATGCTGAAAATCAGCGCACTTGATAAAAATTAGGAAGTCAAAAAGGAGGACTAAAAATGTCACAGGAAGCTTTAGGAATGGTAGAAACAAGAGGACTTACCGCAGCAATTGAAGCGGCGGATGCAATGACAAAGGCTGCAGAGGTTGTTCTGATTGGAACGGAGAAGATTGGTTCCGGTCTGGTAACCGTAATGGTACGCGGCGATGTCGGCGCTGTAAACGCAGCAGTAGAAGCCGGAACAAACGCGGCAAGCAAACTGGGCGAGCTGGTGGCAACCCACGTAATCCCCAGACCTCACAACGATGTGGAGAAGATTCTGCCTAAATTTAAGGGATAATCGGCGGAACTGGAATCAGCGAAAGCCCGAACAATGCACGGAACGATTTACGGATGTGTAAGCAGCCGGAAATCGTTCCAGACAAAGGTGCATTGGGAGGGCTGTAGCGGAACTGGAATCAGGAGAACCAATATGAGTAATGCATATGGATTCATAGAGATTTCCGGAGTGGTGGCCGCCATGGACGCGCTGGACATTATGTGCAAGGCGGCGAACGTAACGCTGGCTACATGGGAGCGCAAGCTGGGCGGCAGACTGGTTACTCTGGTGGTGGAAGGCGACGTGTCGGCGGTAAAGCAGGCCGTTGAAGCCGGAAGCACAGGGGGGCTTCGTAAGCCGGCGGCAACCGGTATGATTGCCAATCCCCATCCTGAAATTGTCAGAATGGTGGAACTCTCGGCCAGCCGCTTTAAAGGCAAGGCGGAACCGTCTTCGGAATCCAAAATGTTGGGTGAGGACCCGCCGGACTTTGTTCCGAAGGAAAAGCACGCCCACAAAAATAACAGAAGTAAGAAATAAAAAGTAACTAATAAACAACAGCGAAAGCCTGTACAGCGCACGGAACGATTTATGGACGTGTAACGGCACGGCCTCACAGAGGCCGGAAACCGTTTAAGGCCAGGCGTGCCGGGAAGGCTTTTGCGGAACTGGAATGGAGGAACTATTTATGGCATCATTAGAAGCTTTGGGAATGGTAGAGACCAGAGGTCTTGTAGCGGCAATTGAGGCAGCCGACGCAATGTGCAAGGCAGCAAACGTAACACTGATTGGAACGGAGAAGATTGGTTCCGGTCTGGTAACCGTAATGGTACGCGGCGACGTGGGAGCAGTAAAGTCTTCCGTTGAAGCAGGCGCAAGCAGAGCGGAGAGACTCGGCGAGCTGGTAGCGACCCATGTAATCCCCAGACCTCACGGCGATGTGGAAATGATTTTACCGAAGGTACTGCCGGAGGCAGAATAGTATGGAAGGATTCGGCAACGTAGAACAAATAACGAGAATGGTGCTTCAGACAATTGAAAGCGCAAAGGCAAATCAGAATCGGATGACTGTTCCGGTTGGCGTATCCGCAAGGCATATTCATCTGACGAAGGAGGACGTGGAGAAGCTGTTCGGCCCCGGTTATGAGCTCACGAAAAAGAAAGAGCTGATGGGCGGCCAGTTTGCGGCAAACGAACAGTGCACGCTGGTAGGCTTAAAATTACGCGCCATTGAAAACGTGCGTATTTTAGGACCCGTAAGGAGCAAATCCCAGGTGGAGATATCCGCCACGGACGCCCGCACGCTGGGCGTAAGCGCTCCCCTCCGGCAGTCCGGTGATACGGCCGGCTCCGCGCCCATTGCTCTCGTGGGACCGAAAGGCGTTTTATACTTAAACGAGGGCTGTATTGTGGCGGCGAGACATATACATATGACGCCGGAGCAGGCAAACGCTGTTTCCTTAAAGGACGGAGATTATGTTTCCGTGCGCATGGGAAATGAAAGAGGAGCCGTGCTTGACAATGTGAAAATACGTGTGGATGAATCGTTTTCACTGGAAATGCACATTGATACGGACGAGGCCAATGCCTGTCAGGTAAGACAGGGAGATTTTGCGACGATTATTCAGACGATATAAAGAGGCTGGCATTATGATAATTGGAAAAGTAGTGGGAAGCTTATTTTCCACCAGAAAAAGTGAAAAACTGGTCGGCAACAAGTTTATGATTGTGAAGCCGGTGGAGACGATGAAAGCCGCCGGAGAGCGGGTTGTCGCAATCGACATTATAGGGGCCGGTATCGGAGAGTATGTGCTGGTAGCGCAGGGCTCCGCGGCAAGAATCGGCTGCGACATGGCCGACGCCCCTGTGGACGCGGCAATCGTGGGAATCATTGACGAAGGACAGGATTGGAGTAAGTAGTCATGCTGATTAATGAACTGAAAGATATCGCAAGAGAATATGGTGTGGTGGGAGCCGGCGGGGCCGGTTTCCCCTCCTACGCCAAAATGACGGAGAAAGCGGACACGGTAATCTTAAACTGTGTGGAATGTGAACCGCTTTTAAAATTGCACAGACAGCTTCTTGCCATGCATGCGGAAGAGATTATCCAGATGTTAGACGAGGTCAGGGAGACCTTAGGCGCGAAGGAAGCGGTCGTCGGGGTGAAGGATACCCATGTGCATACCATCCAGATAATCACTGATGTAATTAAAAATTATCCCAATGTGAGAGTCTGCGCGGTGCGTGCCACCTATCCCATGGGGGATGAGGTTATCCTTATTTACGAGGCAACGGGGCGCGTTATCAAACCGGGCGGGATTCCCATTGATGAAAATGTGGTTGTGTATAACACGGAAACCATGTACAATTTATACAGAGCGGTACATATGCAGATACCGGTTACAAACAAGCTGGTATCCATTGTAGGAGAAATCGACCATCCGTTAACTGTCCGTATCCCTTTGGGGACCACGGTGAGAGAAGCCGTTTCACTGGCGGGAAAGGTGACGATAGAGGACCCGGCCTATGTGATGGGCGGCCCCATGATGGGAAAACTGGGAACGGAAAATACAATTATAACGAAGACAACAAATGCCATTATCATTCTGCCGAAAGAACATCAGGTGGTAAGGCGTATGAATAAGAATTTAAATATAGAAAGAAAACGTGCGGCTTCCTCCTGCTGTCAGTGCAGGACCTGCACGGAAATGTGTCCGAGACATGCGTTGGGGCATCCCATTGAGCCCCACCGGGTGATGAGAGCCTTAGCTAATCAGGACACCGGCGATTTGTCGGTTTATATGAACACGGCGTACTGCAGCAGCTGCGGGCTTTGCGAAAACTATGCCTGCCCTCAGGGGCTTTCACCCAGAAGCGTGATTGCGGAATTTAAAAACGGCTTGAGAGCGGCCGGGATTCGGAGCGAAAATCCAAAGGTAAGCGAAGTGGCTGACGACAGGGAGTTAAAAAAGGTGCCGGTCAAGAGACTGAAAGCAAAGCTGGGATTATATTCCTACGACGTTCCGGCTCCGTTCATCGACACGACGCCCACCACGAAATATGTGAGGATTCAGATGAGCCAGCACATCGGCGCGCCGGCAAAGCCTTTTGTAAAAGCCGGTGAGCAGGTGAAAAAGGGACAGAAAATCGCAAACGCCGCAGAGGGCCTTAGCGTGGCAATCCATTGCTCCATAGACGGCGTGGTGGAGAAAGCGGATGAGAGGGAAGTTATCGTCCGGGAAAATTAAAATTTTGCAGCAACCGGCATATGCGCGGGAAAGGTTTGCGGCGCATAAAAGGAAAGTGGCGCCCGGGCAGCTTCAGGCAGAGAACAGGGCAGTAATTGTATCAGCATGAGAGGATAAAAATATGGCCAAAGCAATTGGTATGGTGGAAGTTACAACGGTATCGACAGGATTTGCGGCAGCGGACGAGATGGCCAAAGCCGCGGACGTGGAGGTTTTGCAGGCGGAAGTGACCTGCCCCGGCAAGTTTGTCATTCTGGTAACGGGAGAATTAAGCGCGGTAAAGGCTTCGGTTGACCGGGCGGAAGGACGGTTTGGAGAAAAGGTAATCGACACCTTTGTTCTGGGCAATCCCCACGAATCCATTTTCCCGGCAATTTACGGGACGGCGCAGCCGGAGGATGTAAACGCGCTGGGGGTTCTGGAAACCTACGACGTGGCGGCGCTTATTGTGGCGGCGGATATTGCGGCCAAGACCGCAATCGTGGAACTGATTGAGCTGCGGCTTGCAAAGGGCATGTGCGGCAAGAGTTACATGACGCTCACGGGAAGCGTTTCCGCGGTTCAGGCGGCAATCGACAAGGCGAAGGCCGAGGCCGGCGACAGGGGAATGTTCCTTGACAGCACGGTAATCGCAAGGCCCTCAGATAAAATTAAGAAGTACATATTTTAAATAACTTTTCAAGGCAGCCGCAAATTTACACCGTTTATGGGAGCTGTTTGTACCAACTATTATTGAAAAATATTACGGAGGCAGAATATGTTAGCGGCTGAGAGAAGAAATCGTATTTTGGAAAAGGTCCATGAGAATAAAAAAGTAATCGTGAACGAGCTCAGCAAAGAGTTCGACGTCTCCGAGGAAACTATCAGGCGGGATTTGGATAAGCTTGAGGAGGACGGCCATGTGATTAAGAGCTATGGCGGCGCGGTATTAAATGAAAAGAGCAGCATTGATTTGCCTTTTAATATCCGGTGGAAGTCCAATCCTTCGGGCAAACAGAAGATTGCGGATTTAATCAGTGATGAAATCGCGGACGGCGACCACATTATTCTGGATGCCTCCACAACGGCGGTATTCATTGCAAAGAACATCAAGCAAAAAAGGCACCTGACAGTGATTACCAATTCTATAGAAATCCTGCTGGAATTATCCGATGTGTCAGGGTGGGATATCATTGCAACAGGCGGCCTCCTGAAATCAGGCACCATGTCCCTTTTCGGGAAGAAAGCGGCGGACAGCATCAGTTCCTACAATGCGGATAAAGCCTTCTTTTCCTGCAAGGGAATTGATTTGGATAAAGGAGCCACAGACAGAAACGACGACAGTGTGGTGGTAAAGCAGAGCATTCTCTCCTCCGCCGGGAAAATCTATCTGGCGGTGGATTCCACCAAATTCGGAAAAGTGGCATTTTCGAAAATATGTAGTTTATCAAAGGTTCACGTGGTAGTCACGGACAAAAAGCCGGACGTTGCCTGGCTGGAAGCCTTTGAAAAAATGGGAATCGAGTGCATTTACGCAGAATAATAAATTCAGTGGAACCCTAAAGGTGCACGGAACAATTTCCAGATGCGAAGCAGCGGGAAATCGTTCCAGCTCAATGTGCGCCGTTGGGGTGAAGCGGAACTATAATGGAGGATATTTATGAACACATATGATGCTACACCTGTGGAAAAGACAGAGCGAATCGGAAAACTGGTAGCGCATTTGTACGCAAAGCTGCCGGAAATCGAAGCAGCGAGAGCGGAGCTTATTACGGAGTCCTACAAACAGACGGAAGGACAGCCTATCGTAACGAGGCGTGCGCTTGCGTTTGCCCATATACTGGAAAATATTCCCATTATTATAAGGCCCGACGAGCTGATTGTGGGAAGTTCCACGATTGCGCCCAGAGGCTGCCAGACCTACCCGGAATTTTCCTATGAATGGCTGGAAGCGGAATTTGAAACGGTGGAGCACAGAGCGGCCGACCCTTTCTATATTTCAGACGATACAAAGAAAAGATTAAAGGCGGCTAACGGCTACTGGAAGGGAAAAACCACCAGCGAGCTGGCCTCCAGTTATATGGCGCCGGAAACTCTTCGCGCTATGGAGCATAATTTTTTCACACCCGGGAATTATTTTTATAACGGCGTGGGGCACATAACGGTACAGTATTACAAGGTTCTGGCGATTGGATTTGGCGGAATCAGAAAGGAAGCGGAGGAAGAACTTTCCAGGTGTCATTTCGGCGACGAGAATTATGCCGCCAAGAATACTTTCTTAAAAGCGGTGATTATCTCCTGCGACGCTGTCATTCACTATGCGGAAAGATATTCGGCCCTCGCGGCGGAAATGGCTGAAAAGGAAACGAATGCCGCAAGGAGAAAAGAGCTTCTTGCCATTTCCGAAATTTGCCGGAAAGTGCCGAAGGCCGGCGCGGAGAGTTTTTATGAGGCGTGTCAGTCTTTCTGGTTCGTGCAGCAGCTTTTGCAGCTTGAATCCAGCGGACATTCCATCTCTCCCGGACGCTTTGACCAGTATATGTATCCTTACTATGAAAAGGATTTAAACAGCGGCAAGCTGACCCGGGAATTTGCCCAGGAGCTGATTGACTGTATCTGGGTAAAATTAAACGATTTGAATAAATGCAGGGATGAAGTCAGCGCGGAAGGCTTTGCGGGCTACTCCCTTTTCCAGAACCTGATTGTAGGCGGCCAGACAATAGAGGGAAAAGACGCCACCAACGATTTATCCTTCATGTGTATTTCCGCGTCAAGGCATGTATTTCTGCCTCAGCCCTCTTTATCCATAAGAGTGTGGAACCGCTCGCCCAAAGACCTTCTGCTGTATGCGGCGGAGCTTACAAGGACAGGTATCGGGCTTCCGGCTTATTATAATGACGAGATTATCATTCCGGCGCTGATTAACAGGGGACTTACCCTTGAGGACGCCAGAAATTACAATATCATCGGCTGTGTGGAGCCTCAGACGTCGGGAAAAACCGAAGGCTGGCATGATGCGGCGTTCTTCAACATGTGCCGCCCGCTGGAAATGGTATTTTCCAACGGCTATGACAGGGGCGTTCCCGCCAGCATCCAGACAGGCAATGTGGAAGATTTCAAAACCTTTGACGAATTTTATGACGCTTACAAAAAGCAGATGGAATACAATATTTCCCTGCTTGTGAACGCAGATAATGCCATTGATATGGCGCATATGACCCTTTGTCCCCTGCCGTTTGAATCCTGTATGGTGGACGACTGCATGAAGCGGGGAAAGAGCATTCAGGAGGGCGGCGCGGTTTATAACTTCACCGGTCCCCAGGGCTTTGGCATCGCAAATGTGGCGGATTCCCTCTATACCGTGAAAAAGTTGGTGTACGAGGATAAGAAAGTAACCATGGGCGAACTGAAAAAAGCCCTTGAGATGAATTTCGGACAGGGATTTGACGCCATCACGGCAAAAGAAGTGGCACTGCAGGTGGCGGAGAGTTTAAAAGAGCAGGGCAAAGAAGTAACGCCCGACATCATTGCCATGACCATTAAAAACGTGCTTACCATGGAGCTTCCGGCGAAAGAGAAAGCGCGCTATGAAGAAATCCGGGATATGATTGACGAGCTTCCCAAGTTTGGAAACGATATTGACGAGGTGGATATGCTGGCGAGAGACGCGGCATACACCTACACGAAACCTCTGGAAACCTTCAAAAATCCAAGAGGAGGGATTTTCCAGGCCGGGCTCTATCCCGTATCCGCAAACGTGCCCTTAGGCGCGCAGACTGGCGCCACACCGGACGGCAGACTGGCCCATATGCCTGTGGCGGACGGCGTGTCACCGTCCTCGGGAAAGGATGTAAACGGCCCTACCGCGGCGTGCAACTCCGTGGCAAAGCTTGACCACGGCATCGCCAGCAACGGAACCCTTTTTAACATGAAGATGCATCCTACTGCAATGGCGGGAGAAAAGGGACTTGAGAGCTTCGTATCGTTGGTTTGCGGCTATTTTGACCAGAAGGGAATGCATATGCAGTTTAACGTGGTTGACAGAGCCACGCTGTTAGACGCCCAGAAGCATCCTGAGAAATATAGCGGGCTGGTGGTTCGTGTGGCTGGTTATTCGGCGCTTTTTACCACCTTATCCAAATCCCTGCAGGATGATATCATCCGCAGGACGGAGCAGGCAACCAACAGGTAACAGTTTGACAGGTCAGAATCTGACCGATAGCAGAAAGCAGCAGACGGGAGAAAATGAAAGACTATTTAAATGTTTCGGGAAGAATATTTGACATACAGAGATATTCCATCCATGACGGAGTAGGCATCCGTACCATTGTATTTCTGAAAGGCTGCGCCCTTCGGTGCCAGTGGTGCTGCAATCCCGAGTCCCAGGAGTTTGCCATAGAGACCATGATGGTAAACGGAAAGCCCAAAACCATAGGCCGGGACGTGACGGTGCGAGAAGTGATGGAAACGGTAAAGAGGGATATGCCCTATTACGGGCGCTCCGGCGGAGGAATCACTTTATCCGGCGGCGAATGCCTTCTGCAGCCGGAATTTGCAGCGGCGCTTCTGCACGCGGCAAAGGATTTGGGAATTACAACCGCCATAGAGAGTATGGGATTTGCGAGATTTGACGTGATTAAGAGCCTTTTACCCTATCTTGATACCTATTTGATGGACATCAAGCATATGAATCCGGCCAAACATAAAGAATTTACCGGGAAGGAAAACACCATGATGGTGGAAAACGCAAGGAAAATTGCGGAAAGCCGCATGTGCGAGCTGATTATCCGGGTGCCGGTGATTCCGGGATTCAACGATTCGGAGGAAGAACTACTTGCGATAGCCGCTTACGCGGATACCCTGCCGGGCGTTACACAGATACATATTCTTCCTTACCACAGATACGGCGAAGGAAAATATGAGAGCCTGGGACGTCCCTATCTGCTGAAGGAGGTTCCTATGCTTCCGGAAGGAAAAATGGAAAGGCTCAAAGCCTTGGTTGAGGAAAAGACAGCACTGTCCTGCCAAATTGGCGGGTGACACCATAAAAAAAGAAAATGAAAATGGAGGGGACAATTCATGAAGAAATGGGTGTACTTATTTACGGAGGGTAATGCCGACATGCGCAACCTTTTGGGAGGAAAGGGAGCAAACCTGGCTGAGATGACCAATTTGGGTCTGCCGGTGCCGCAGGGCTTTACCATCACCACGGAGGCCTGTACTCAGTACTATGAGGACGGAAGACAGATTAACGATGAAATCATGGGACAGATTATGGAACACATCAGCAAGATGGAGGAGATTACCGGAAAGAAATTCGGTGATAAGGAAAATCCTCTGCTTGTTTCCGTGCGTTCAGGAGCGAGAGCTTCCATGCCGGGTATGATGGATACCATTCTGAACCTGGGACTTAACGAGGACGTGGTTGAAGTCCTTGCCGCAAAATCCGGCAATCCTCGCTGGGCCTGGGACTGCTACCGCAGATTTATCCAGATGTATTCGGATGTTGTTATGGAAGTGGGAAAGAAATACTTTGAAGAACTGATTGACAAAATGAAATCCGATAAAGGCGTGACACAGGACGTAGAGCTGACCGCAGAGGATTTGAAAGAACTGGCGAACCAGTTTAAGGCTGAATATAAGGAAAAAATCGGAGAGGACTTCCCGGCTGACCCGAAAGCACAGCTCCTTGGCGCAATCAAAGCCGTGTTCCGTTCCTGGGATAATCCCCGCGCCAACGTGTACCGCCGCGACAACGACATCCCTTATTCCTGGGGAACCGCGGTAAACGTTCAAATGATGGCCTTCGGAAACATGGGCGAAACCTCCGGGACAGGCGTTGCCTTCACCCGTAACCCGGCAACCGGAGAAAAGAAGCTGATGGGTGAATTTCTGATTAACGCCCAGGGCGAAGACGTGGTGGCAGGCGTGCGTACGCCTCAGCCCATTGCACAGCTTGAGGATACCATGCCCGAAGTGTTCGGACAGTTTGTGGATATCTGCAACAAACTGGAAGACCATTACAGAGACATGCAGGATATGGAGTTCACCATCGAGGATAAGCATCTTTATATGCTCCAGACCAGAAACGGAAAGAGAACCGCAAAAGCAGCCCTCAAAATCGCCTGTGATTTGGTAGACGAGGGAATGATTACTGAGGAAAAGGCCGTTTCCATGATTGAGCCCAGAAATCTGGATTCCCTGCTTCATCCCCAGTTTGACGCCGACGCACTGGCAGCTACGGCTCCCGTTGCAAAAGCGCTTGCGGCAGCGCCCGGCGCAGCCTGCGGTAAAATCGTATTCACAGCCGAGGATGCAAAAGCCTGGGCAGCAAGAGGCGAAAAGGTGGTTCTGGTAAGACTGGAAACCTCGCCCGAGGATATTGAAGGCATGAAAGTGGCGCAGGGCATTTTAACCGTAAGAGGCGGAATGACAAGCCATGCTGCCGTGGTTGCAAGAGGAATGGGCGCATGCTGCGTATCAGGATGCTCCGCAATCACCATGGACGAAAAGAACAAGAAATTTACCCTTGCCGGAAAAGAATACCATGAAGGAGATGTGATTTCCTTTGACGGTTCCACAGGCAATGTGTACGACGGCGCAATCAAGACCGTGGACGCAACCATTGCCGGCGAATTTGGAAGAATTATGGCATGGGCCGATAAATACAGGACACTGGAGGTCAGAACCAACGCCGACACGCCCGCCGACGCGAGAAAAGCAAGAGAGCTTGGCGCAGAGGGAATCGGACTTTGCCGTACAGAGCATATGTTCTTTGAAGGCGACAGAATCGACAGCTTCCGTGAAATGATTTGTTCCGATACAAAAGAAGAAAGAGAAGAAGCCCTTGCAAAGATTCTTCCTCTTCAGGAAGGCGACTTTGTGGAACTGTACGAGGCCATGGAAGGGAACCCTGTAACCATCCGTTTCCTTGCCCCCCCTCTTCACGAGTTCGTTCCCACCGACGAGTCAGACATTAAGAAGCTGGCGGATACAAAGGGCAAAACCGTGGAAGAAATCAAGGCGATGATTGACTCCCTTCACGAGATG
>CAJTMZ010000017.1:0-9731 GCA_910577445.1 uncultured Lachnospiraceae bacterium
AGCTGCATAAACATAGTGTTTATGCAGCTTTGCCCCTTTCTGGTATACATTTTCGGCCTGGTGAGCAGATTATTTTATTTTTTTATAATTTATGATTGACAAATATATCGTCAGGTGATATATTAAATGCAAGATATATCGAACGACGATATATCGGGAGAGATAAGAAAACTGCTGTAAGGGTCTATACCCGGCAGTGCTACAAGTTTGAAGCTTTGTCAGATTACTGCAGGATTCTTGATAAAAGCGCAAACACATCTGAATCAAAGAGACAGGAAAGAAAGGAGCATAAACATGAACGAAATGGACAGCCCGCTTACAGAAGCATTTTTTTACATACTTTTGGCGCTCCGAAAGCCCAACCACGGTTATGGCATTACCCAGGAGGTCAGCGAGATAACCGGTGGAAGGGTGGTTTTAGGAGCCGGAACTTTGTATGGAGCATTGCAGACTCTGCAAAAAAGAAAGTGGATTCAGGTCTACAGTCTGGACACGGAATCAAGAAAGAAGAAGGAATATGTTCTGACAGATTTGGGGCGGCAGGCTTTTGAACGGGAGAGAGACCGCTTAGAGGAACTTTTAAATAACGCGAAAATGATGGGGGAAGTATAAAATGATTAGATTTAAGCTATATCTGGATAAAGATGCGGAAACAAACTGGTTAAACGAAATGTCGGAAAAAGGCTGGGCATTTAAATCTTTTTTTGCAGGTTTTTATACATTTGAGAAATGTGAAGAGGGCAGATATGTCTATCAGATTGACTTCGGAGAGAAGCTTTTTAAGGTGAGCGACGAATACAGGGAGTTTATGAAGGAGGCCGGTATTGAAATCGTTCAGACTTGGGGCTGGTGGGTGATACTGCGAAAGCCAGCTTCGGAGGGGGAATTTGAATTATATACTGATGTGGAATCAAGCATTGAGCATTATTCCAAAATACGCAGAATGTTTAAAATAGCGACGGTTATAGAAATTATCTGTCTGTGGATGGAAATCATGGCGGCCACTATCGGAAAGGTATCTTATGCAGTGCCGGCGGCATTTTTTATAGGCGCGATTATGATAGGTTTTATAAGGATAATCATACATACGACAAATATCATAAATAATCTGAAAGAACGGCAGACAGGAATACCGGTGGAGAAAAGGAGAAATGTGCCTCCCATACTGGCGGCGGGGATGCTTCTGAACGGACTGGCGATTGCGATTCAGGAAAGCGTTTCGGGAAATGTGAAGATTGCAGTCCAGGTTTTGGCAATAATTTTTATGCTCGTGGGATTATGGGATATCTTCGTGAAAAATCATAAATAAAGCTTATTTCTTTTTCCCAAAAGGATAGTGCAGAACCCGGGGAGTGTATGCTATAATGAATCTCAGAAAACGAGTGCGCCGGTGCGCACCGGCACAAGGGCTGCAAATAATCAGACTAAAAAAGAAAGGGACAAAAGGAATGAGCAGGAGTAAGGAAATTATTAAATTGTGCGAAGAAAAACATATCCGCATGATTGATTTTAAGATGACGGATATCGACGGACGCTGGCGTCATATTACGATTCCGGTTGAGAGATTCGGGGAGAGTATTTTTACCTATGGGATTGGTTTTGACGGCTCCAACTACGGTTATGCGCCTGTTGAAAAGAGCGACATGGTGTTTTTGCCGGACCCGGATACCGCTTATGTTGACCCTTTTGCCACGGTACCCACGCTAACCATGTGCGGAAATGTGTGTACGATTGGAAAAGGTGAGAATAAGCCTTTTGACCAGTATCCGAAAAATGTGAGCCTGCGGGCCATGGATTATATGAAGGAAAGCGGAATTGCGGATGAAATGATTATCGGGCCGGAATTTGAGTTTTATTTATTTGACACCGCCCGTTTTGAGGTGACGCCCCATCAGTGCGGATACCGGATTGACACCAGACAGGCGGACTGGAACCACAGTCTGGATGTGCCGGGCAACAACGGCTATGAGGTGGCTTATAAAGGCGGCTATCATGTGGCGGCTCCCCAGGATGTGGGATATGATTTGCGAAGCCGCATGTGCATGATGATGGAGGACTGGGGTATCAAGGTAAAATATCATCATCACGAAGTGGGCGGCCCGGGCCAGATGGAAATTGAGGTGGAGCTTGCGGATATGCCCGCAATGGCAGACAACACCATGATTATTAAATACATTATCAAAAATATGGCGGCGCAGGAAGGCAAGACGGCGACGTTTCTGCCCAAGCCTATTTATCAGGAAGCCGGAAGCGGTATGCATGTGCATATGCTGCTGATGAAAAACGGCAAGCCTTTGTTCTACGACGAGGACGGTTATTCAGGCTTAAGCCGCACGGCGCATTATTTTATGGGCGGACTGCTGAAACATATCGCTTCTCTTTGCGCGTTTACCAACCCTTCAACCAACTCCTTTAAGCGTCTGGTTCCGGGGTATGAAGCGCCGGTTACTATCGGGTACGCGACCTCTAACCGCAGCGCGGTTATCAGGATTCCGGCCTATGCCAAGAGCCCGGAGACAAAACGTTTTGAGCTGCGTAATCCTGACGCCACAGCCAATCCTTACTATGCTTATGCCGCAATTCTGATGGCGGGACTTGATGGAATAGAAAATAAAATCGACCCGGAGGCAAACGGCTGGGGGCCTTACGACTTTAATCTTTACACGCTTTCCGAGGAGGAGCAGAAAAAGATTAAGGGACTGCCGAAATCTTTAGGCGAAGCGCTTGACGCGCTTGAAAATGACCACGATTATCTGACGAAGGGCGGCGTGTTCCCGGAGCGTTTAATTGACGTATGGGTTTCCCGCAAGCGCGCGGAGTTAAAGAAGCTGGAGCAGATCCCGAATCCGGCAGAGTTTAAGATGTATTACGATTTATAAGAGATAATAAAAAGAGAGCCCGGCGTGAAAAGGCGCATAAGTGCCTGCCGGCTCTCTTATTTGCCTGCAAAGCGGGATAGAAGAAAGGAGCGGCAAAAATATGGACAATAAATTGTTGATTGAGGAGGGAAAAACAATTCTCGGTATTGAGCTTGGCTCAACGAGAATCAAAGCGGTTTTGACTGACGAGTCGGGAAAGCCTCTGGCATCAGGCGGCTATGAGTGGGAAAATCAGTATGTTGACGGTATCTGGACATATGACCTTGAGGAAGTATGGAAAGGATTGCAGGGCTGCTATCAGGATTTGCTTGAAGATGTGAAAAAGCAGTACGGCGCGGCGATTTCCCGAATCGGCGCAATCGGGTTTTCCGCGATGATGCACGGATATCTGGTGTTTGATAAGAAGGAAGAGCTGCTTGTTCCCTTCAGAACCTGGCGGAACACAATTACGGAAGAGGCTGCCGGGAAGCTCACAAAAGAATTTAACTATAATATCCCCCAGCGATGGAGCATTGCCCATTTGTACCAGGCGATATTAAATAAAGAGGTTCACGTAAAGGACATTGATTTTCTGACAACGCTGTCAGGATATGTCCAATACAGGCTTACAGGGAAAAAGGTTCTGGGTGTGGGCGATGCTTCCGGAATGTTCCCCATTGATGTTAAAACGGGCGATTTTGACCAGACAATGGTTGACAAATTTGACGCCCTTGTAAGCGGCGAAGGATTTTCCTGGAAGCTGCGGGATATTTTGCCAAAGGTCATGTCAGCGGGAGAAGACGCGGGAGCGCTTACGCCGGAAGGGGCGGCGCTTTTGGATATCAGCGGCAGCCTGCAGGCGGGAATCCCGGTATGCCCTCCGGAGGGAGATGCGGGAACCGGAATGGCGGCTACCAACAGCGTAGGGGTGAGGACAGGAAATATTTCCGCGGGAACCTCCGTATTTGCCATGATTGTACTGGAAAAAGAATTGTCAAAGGTATACCCGGAGATTGATTTGGTTACCACGCCGGACGGAGCCCTTGTGGCCATGGTGCACTGCAACAACTGCACTTCGGATTTAAACGCCTGGGTGGGACTGTTTGACGAGTTTGCCAAAGCCATCGGGACGCCCGTGGATAAGAATACGCTGTTTACCATGCTGTTTAACAAGGCTCTTGAGGGAGACGCGGACTGCGGCGGCCTGATTTCCTACAATTATGTTTCCGGGGAGCCGGTGACAGGCTTTGACGAGGGAGCGCCTTTGTTTGTGAGAAAGGCGGAGGATACCTTTAATCTTGCCAATTTCATGCGCGCCCATCTGTATTCCTCCCTTGCCGCTTTGAAAGCAGGGCTGGATTTGCTGTTCAAGGAAGAGGCGGTAAAAGTGGATGAAATGTTCGGACACGGCGGCCTGTTCAAGACCAGGGGCGTGGGCCAGAGCATTGCGGCGGCGGCCATTAATTCTTCCGTTTCCGTTATGGAAACCGCCGGGGAGGGCGGAGCCTGGGGGATTGCCCTGCTTGCCGCTTACATGAAAAATAAGGAAGAGAACGAAACGCTGGAAGCATATCTGAATAATAAGATTTTTGCGGGTCAGGCCGGAAGCAAGTTAGAGCCGAAAGCGGAGGACGTGGCGGGCTTCGAGAAGTTTATGAAGCGTTACATGGCCGGGCTTTCCATCGAACATGCGGCTGTGGACAGTTTATAGAGGGGGATTTATGTTAGAAGAATTAAAAAAACAGGTTTATGAAGCGAATATGAAGCTGCCTTATTACGGTCTTGTGACCTTTACATGGGGAAACGTGAGCGGGCTGGATAAGGAAAAGGGGCTGTTTGTGATAAAGCCCAGCGGCGTTGATTATGAAAAACTGACGCCGGAGTGTATGGTGGTCATGGATTTGGAGGGAAATAAGATAGAAGGGGACTTGAATCCGTCCTCCGACACGCCGACTCATCTGGAGCTTTATAAGGCATTCCCGGAAGTGGGCGGCATAGTCCATACCCATTCCTCATACGCCACAAGCTGGGCGCAGGCGGGGAGGTCAATTCCCTGCTATGGAACGACCCACGCCGATTACATTTACGGTGAAGTTCCCTGCGTAAGATGCCTGACAAAAGAGGAAATCGAGGCGGCTTACGAAGAAAATACCGGCCATCTGATAGTGAACGAATTTGCACGCATGGGAAAAGACCCTATGGCGGTGCCGGCGGTCCTTTGCAGGAACCATGGCCCTTTTGCATGGGGAAAGGACGCGATGGACGCCGTTCATAACGCGGTGGTGCTTGAGGAAGTGGCAAAAATGGCATACAGGACGGAAACCATCAATCCCAAGGTGGGGCCCGCGCCGGCGGAGCTTCAGGACAAGCATTATTTCAGAAAGCACGGAGCCGGGGCCTATTACGGGCAGAATTAAAAAAGTGGTTGACAAAATAAAAATAGTCTGATACATTGGCTGTAGTAACCGCAGACAACAGCAAAAGAGTGCCTGTGGAATATAAACAGGAGGACAGGGATGTTTAATTTTTCTACCAAATAATGAACTTAATAAATTATGTGTAGAAGATAAACATCTGAATCTTTTTGTAATGCAGTAAATTCATATTCATCCCATATTATTATCCGGGGGTTTTTTTGTAGCGTTTCAGGGTGCAGAAGTTATACTTCTGCACCTTTTTATCGTGAATGTACCGGACGGCGGCCTGCGGACGGCCAGGCCAGGCGAAAGGACGCCTGAAAATCAGGCGTAAATCCGGTATGGGAAGGGAGGAATGTGTATGTCGCAAATCAGTGTGAACAATTTAACTTTCTATTATGAGGGCAGTTACGACAACATTTTTGAGGACGTATCGTTTCAGATTGATACGGACTGGAAGCTTGGCTTTATTGCCAGAAACGGAAAGGGAAAGACCACCTTTTTAAAGCTTCTGACCGGCCAGTATGAATACAGAGGAAGCATAGCGTCTTCCGTGGTTTTTGATTATTTCCCCTTTGAGGTTCGGGACAGGGAGAGAAATACCATCGACGTGATAGAAGAAATTTATCCTGATTATGAGTTCTGGAAACTTTGCAGGGAATTTAACTATCTTGGAATGGATGCCGAAATTTTTTACAGACCTTTTTCCACGCTCAGCAACGGGGAACAGACAAGAGTGCTTCTTTCGCTTCTCTTTACAAGGGAAAATCATTTTCTGTTGATTGACGAGCCTACCAATCATCTGGATATGGAGACGAGGGAGGTACTGCGGGAATATCTGAATACGAAAAAGGGATTTATTTTAGTATCCCATGACAGGAATTTCATGGACGGCTGTGTGGACCATGTACTTGTGATTAATAAGGCAGGCATCGAGGTGCAGCAGGGAAATTTCAGCTCCTGGCAGGAGAATAAAAGAAAGCAGGACGCCTGTGAGCTTGCGGAAAACGAACGTCTCAAAAAAGATATCAAAAGGCTTACGGAGTCTGCCAGAAAGGCGGGACAGTGGGCGGATAACGTGGAAGCCACCAAAATAGGCGGAGGGTCAAAATACGAAAAGAGCCTTGATATGAGAGCCTATATCGGGGAAAAATCCCGCAGAATGCAGATGCGCCGCAAAAACCTTGAGCACAGACGGGAGCGTGAAATTGAGGAAAAGTCCGGTCTTTTAAAAAACATTGAAACGTTGGAAGCGCTGAAAATCATGCCCTTAAAGCACTATAAGGAAAAGCTGGTGGTGATGGAGGACTGTACCATAGCTTATGCCGGCAGCGGTCAGGAAATCATCAGTCACTTTAATTTTGAGGTAAAGCAGGGAGAGAGAATTTTTCTGAAAGGGAGGAACGGCTGCGGAAAGTCCAGCGTTATCAAGGCGATTCTGCAGCAGGATAATCCCGTGATTACGGCGGGAAAAATAGAGCTGCCGAATCAGATGATAATCTCGTACTGCTCACAGGATACTTCTTTACTCCATGGAACTATCCGGGAATATGCGGCTGAAAATGAAATTGATGAAACCCTGTTTATGGCGGTTCTGCGAAAGCTGGACTTTTCAAGAATCCAGTTTGAAAAGAGAATCGAGGACTACAGCGGAGGTCAGAAGAAAAAAGTGCTGATTGCCGGGAGCTTATGCAAACAGGCCCACCTTTATATTTGGGACGAACCGCTCAATTTCATTGATGTATTTTCAAGGATGCAGATTGAGGAATTGATTTTGAAATTTAAACCGACCATGATACTGGTGGAGCATGACAGGGCTTTTATGGAGAATGTGGCTACTCGGGTGGTTGAGATTGGGTGAGTCAATTTGACAGGTAATACCCCAAAACATGGGACTGCCGCGTTAAGAGCAGAGTATACAGGATATGGTATAATGCAGCTTTTGCTTTTCCCTATCCCGGGCTTCGTTTTCTTAATGCGGCAGTCCCGTTTGTTATCACACAAACGGCCGCGCAATGCTGAAACCGTAAAGGCTAAAAATCGGACGCATAATTCATAATATTATATTCAATCTCCCCGGCGTACACATCATGGGACTTATAATATTCCCCGTATATATTCTGTGCCCGCCATCTCGACAGATTCCATTTCCTTGGGGACATTTTTTTCGGGAGGCAGAGCCCCTCCTCCACCCAAAGTTTGTTCAACTCCTCTGTCTGAAAATCATAGCTTGCCTTGACAATACTTGCGCCATAACTTGTGAACCACCATTTAGGATTATCTCCAAACCCAAATTCGTCGGCTTTTCCGAAAATAACCGGAGCGGCGTCCAGGGAGAGATTTCTAAGGTAATAAAAGTCCGTGTTGCCATCGACATAGCTTGCGGGCAAATCCCTCTGGCTGCCGTTTTCTTCCCCGGAGGAGCCGGGCCGGTAATGGTCCAGATTGTATTTTGCAATCCAGTAATCCGGGTGGGCAAAGGAAAACATGATGTAAAGCACGGTTACGCTTATAAGGCAGAAGCCTGTAAAAGGAAAGCGTTCCCGGTAAACCGTAACCAGAGCGCCGGATATAAGCAGGAAAATCACAAACAGCGCCCAAAGGACAAATACCCTAAGGAAGGTTAGCTGATAAGCCTGAATATAAAGCAGCATCCGGTAGGTGCTGGAAGCAATCATTACATAGGTGCAGGCGCAGATAAAGGTGAGTATGCCTTTCAGTATCTTATTTTCACGAAAACGTTTCATGCATATGAGCACCAGCATCAGATTGATGAGGCACACAAACACAAGCTGAAAAAATCCCTCTCTGGCATAAGACGCATAGGTATAATCGGAAGGCAGTGTGCCAAGCCCCCCGAAAAGGTATACAATCTGGATATAACAAAATACCAGATAAACCAGAGCAATCAGCCCTGTGAAAGTAATCCCCATGACAGGCTCGCCGGTTCTTTTATCCGGCATTTCCTCTTTCAGATTGCGGAAGGAAAGCCGGCACATGATGCTGTAAGAGGCGAAAAAGGCAAATGAAAACATTGTAAAGATTCCAAACAAATGTGTGAAATCAAAGTCCAGAGTAAACAGCCGGTCAAAAATATCCGAGAACACAGCGTCCGCCGAGTAAAGGAGCAGTACGATGACAAATAGCAGGGGAAGCGCGATTAAAATGCCAAAAAATACATATTTTCCCTTTCCCTCCGGCTTATTGGCAGCCTTTCTTTTTTCCTTCAGAAAATCGGAAAGGTCGATAAAGGGATGAAAAATAAAGGCAATGCTCATAACGGAAACGTTGAGGGCCGAAAACAGGTATTTGGGCAAATCCCAGCTTTTGTCATTATACAGGTTATGGAGCATCAGGTAAAAAAACAGGAAAAAAATCCCCAGCTTATTTAAAAATATGAGTACGTAGGAAGTTGTGGTGCAGGTGCCGATTCCCAGCGCCATCAGGCAGACTGTCAGAAAAACGGAGAGTCTTTTGGCGGTAATCCCTGACTTTTTCAAATATAAGAAGAAAAACAAGCAGGTTCCGCCTACGAAAAAAGGGTAGGTAATACCCGATGTGTTCTTATATAGAAAGAAGGTGTAAAAGAAAGCATAAATCAGGCTTCCGAATCCCATAAAAGAAAAATAGGGATTGATGTTTCTGGGGGCTTCGACTGCCGCTTCCTGTTCTGGTTCCGGCGCGGCTGCGGGCTGCGGAGTTTCATAAGTTTCGTTTTTTATGGTTACAGGTTCCATTATAATTCCTCCTTTTCATCTTCCACATATTCCATCAAATCGCCCGGCTGACAGTGGAGCGCTTTACAGATAGCGTTTAAGGTTGAGAGCCGGACGGCCTTTGCTTTGTTGTTCTTTAGGATGGAGAGATTGGCCAGGGTGATATCCACTTCGCCCGCAAGCTCGGTGAGCCCTTTTTTCTGTTTGGCCATCTCCACATCGAGATTTATTTTGATTGCCATAAGTACCTCCCAATTAAAGTTCTGCTTATATTGTCAAATCGTTTTCCAGCTTGTAGGTTACGGCGATGTCAAAGACCCGGGATAATACCTTGCTGAAAAGTCCCGCAATCACAAAAACCAAAATGACGATGAGAACCGCCGGCGTCACGTAGAGTATCAGGCGGCAGCAGGTAATCAGCGCAATGAGGAAGCTGTAAGTACCCATCTTGTCGAGGCTGGTTACGTTCCGGTGGATAAAGCAGTCGTTTGCAAGCACGGATTTAAAAATCTTCCGCAGCTCCCTGATAATCAGAACGGCGAAGATGCCTGAAAGAATAAAGATAATGCTCAGAGAGACCACGTTATTGGCGAAGTAAGAGTTGTATTTCCCATAGCCGGTAATAATCAGCGGAACAAAAACGGTAACGATGATTCCGGCAAAATACAGAAAATCCAAAAGTCCCTTGGTAAATACGGTCAGTTTGTCAGTCATAAGAAATCCTCCTTTTCCTGTGGCGG
>CAJTMZ010000017.1:9741-47123 GCA_910577445.1 uncultured Lachnospiraceae bacterium
CCGCCGGTACAGATGCCGTTACGGTATAGAATCGGTATAAAAACATCTGGTGTAAATGCAATATAACACTTTAAAAAATGAATGTCAATAATAATTTATTGTAATTCAATAAATTATTATTGCGAATCGATATTTATTAAGATTTTGTTAAGATGGAAATTTTATAAAATTTTTTAGAAAACATAAAAAAATCTGTGCTATAATTAATTTATAAATTGATTTTATGCAGAAAGTCTGCAAGTCTTAAAACGGAAAGGCGTTCGATATCATTGCATTTCAGTCGTTCAAAATTAAAAGAAAAGTTTAATGAAACCTTAAAAGCAGTTCTTCCCATACTGGCAATCGTTCTGATTTTATGCTTTACGATTGTGCCGATACCGCCCAGCATTCTGATGGCGTTTCTTATTGGCGCGGTATTATTGATTGTGGGAATGCTGCTTTTTAATGTTGGAGTGGAACTGTCCATGACGCCTATGGGCGAGCGGGTAGGTACGATTATGACGAAATCCAAAAAGCTGTGGGTTATTATTCTCATCAGCTTTATTATGGGATTTGTCATAACCATATCGGAGCCGGATTTACAGGTGCTTGCCAGCCAGGTGCCTTCCATACCGAATTTGACGCTGATACTGGCAGTAGCGGCAGGCGTTGGCGCGTTTCTGGTTATTGCGCTGATGAGAATGTTATTTAAGGTTGCGCTTTCCCATCTTCTGGTAGTGTTTTATGCGATAGCGTTTATTCTTACATTCTTTATACCGAAGGATTTTCTTGCGGTGGCTTTCGACTCCGGCGGCGTGACCACGGGCCCCATGACGGTGCCCTTTATCATGGCGTTTGGTATTGGTATTGCGGCAATCCGAAGCGATACCCACGCGTCGGACGACAGCTTCGGTCTTGTATCGCTGTGTTCTATCGGCCCGATTCTTGCCGTCATTATTTTAGGAATGATTTATCATCCGGGACAGGCGGAGACGGTTTCGGAGACGATACCTGTAATCGACAACACGGTGGATTTGTGGAGAATGTTTACCCACAGCATTCCCACTTACATAAAAGAAATGGCGTTATCTCTGTTCCCGATTGTATTTTTCTTCGGTCTCTTCCAGGCGATTGCCAGGGACATCAACAAAAAGACGCTGATTAAAATAGGAATCGGCCTGGTGTATACTTACGTGGGGCTTGTGCTTTTCCTTACAGGCGTGAACGTAGGCTTTATGCCGGCGGGAAATTATCTGGGGCAGACCCTTGCGGGACTTCCCTATGCCTGGATTATCGTTCCCATCGGCATGATTATCGGTTATTTTATCGTTCTTGCGGAGCCGGCGGTGTTTGTGCTTACAAAGCAGGTAGAGGAGATGACGTCGGGCGCAATATCGGCAAAGGCAATGGGAACCAGCCTTTCCGTGGGCGTATCCCTTTCCGTGGGAATCGCCATGCTCAGGGTGCTTACCGGGATATCCGTTATGTGGTTTCTGGTGCCCGGCTACGCGGTGGCGCTTATACTGACATTTTTCGTGCCGAAGATATTTACGGCGATTGCGTTTGACTCCGGCGGCGTTGCCTCCGGCCCCATGACGGCGACCTTTTTGCTGCCACTGGCTATGGGAGCCTGTCAGACTCTTGGAGGAAATATCATTACGGATGCGTTTGGCATTATTGCCATGGTAGCCATGACGCCGCTGATTACCATTCAGGTCATGGGTATGGCGGTGAAGGTAAAAGAAAGCCATCTTCACAAAAAGGCAGTGGGCCGGAAAGTTTATGTGCCGCTTGAAGACTTTGGAGATATGGAAATTATTGAATTATAGGAATGAGACGGCTTATGGGTAAATTATATTTAATGACGACAATTGTGGATAGAAAAACGGCCAGAAAGTACCAGGAGCTTTACAGGGAAAGCGGGCAGAATGTGATGTTTTCCAGCCTGGGATTCGGCACGGCGGCCAGCGAGGTATTGAATTATCTGGGGCTTGAGGCCACGGAAAAGGCGGTGCTCTTTTCGGTTCAGGAGGAAGAACACTGGCAGACGGTGAAAAAGCAGCTACAGAAAAAGCTGCGTATTGACGCGCCCGGAGGCGGAATTGCTTTTATTATTCCCTTAAGCAGTATCGGCGGGAAAAAAGTTCTGCAGTTTCTTCTGGAAAAAGAGGACTATCAAAAGGAGGAGGAATCGACCTTGAAAGATACGGTACATGAGCTTATTATTGTGATTGCGAATCAGGGAAATATAGAGCTGGTGATGGACGCGGCAAGAGGGGCCGGCGCGTACGGCGGCACGGTAATCCATGCTAGGGGAACCGGAATGGAGATTGCCGAAAAATTTATGGGAGTATCCATAGCCGCTGAGAAGGAAATGATTTTTATCGTGGCAAAGACGGAGCAGAAAAACGGTATTATGAAAGCAATCATGGAAAAGGCGGGAGCGGACAGCAAGGCAAAATCCATTGTGTTTTCGCTTCCGGTTGCGGATACGGCGGGACTTAGGCTGATAGAAGACTGACATATGTGTCAGAACGCGTTAATCTTTAAATTTACTGCAAAAAATCCCGGATGGCCGAAAGCAGCCAGACCGGGATGTTTGTATGCCGCAAATGCAGATTAGAGGGCAAGCGTAAGCCCCACGGGGCAGTGGTCGGAGCCCATAATATCTTTGTAGATACACGCGTCTTTTAAAGAATCTTTCAGGGAGTCTGAGACGACAAAGTAATCGATACGCCACCCGGCGTTTTTCTCCCTTGCCTTAAAGCGGTAGGACCACCAGGAATAAGCCCCTTCCGTATCGGGATAAAAGTGGCGGAAAGTATCCGTAAAACCGGCGTTTAACAGGGCGGTGAATTTTTCCCGTTCCTGGTCAGTGAATCCGGCGTTTTTGCGGTTGGTTTTCGGATTTTTCAAATCAATTTCCTTATGCGCCACATTCATATCTCCACACACAACGACGGGTTTTTTATTTTCAAGGTTTTTCAGATACCGGAGAAAATCGTCCTCCCACTTCATCCGGTAATCCAGCCGTTTTAATTCCTCCTGAGAATTGGGGGTATAGACCGTTATCAGATAAAAATTATCAAATTCCAGAGTGATAACGCGTCCTTCATGGTCGTGTTCCTCTATTCCGATTCCGCGGGAAACGGACAAAGGCTCCTGCTTCGTAAAAACAGCGGTGCCCGAATACCCTTTTTTCTCCGCGTAGTTCCAGTATTGGTGGAACCCCGGCAAATCCAGGGAAATCTGTCCTTCTTGCAGCTTCGTCTCCTGCAGGCAGAAAACGTCCGCGTCCACATCCTCAAAAAAACCGGAAAACCCTTTTTCCACACAGGCCCGCAGTCCGTTTACATTCCATGATACCAATTTCTTCATAGATTTTATCCTTTCGCCAATAAATGTAATTTACATAAATTCTGTAGAATTACATTATACTAGAATCCGGTCCCGAATAACAGATAAAATTTATGCGCTTCATACTGCCCGCGCGGATAAATTTTGCGTGCTGCCTGCGTTGCATCATTTTGCCTCCAGAATCTCCTTTTCAATAATATCCAGCGCCCGCTCGTTTTCATGCAGGCAGTGGGAAATCATTTCATCGCTGCCCCGGGCCTCCAGATTGGAAATGTTAGCGCCTAACTGCACGTAGCATACATAATTTCCGATGGTTTCTATCCGGGAGGCAAATACCTTGGAATTGTTCTGGGGCTGCTGCTCATAGATTTTGAGAAGAGTCTCCCGGTAGTCGTTGAGATAGTTTTCCACAAGGGCAACCTCGTTTTCCCTGGCTTTGATTAGTATCATCATGTCGATGCCGGCCTCGGTGTGCTGATATTCCGCCAGAAAATCCTCGTACATGTTTTCCGATATTCCGGTGCGTTCGGCAAGCTCTTCGGCGCTTAAGAGGGTATCGGGCCAGTAATTTTCTCCTAAAAGACCGGACACGGCGTCTTTTAAATCGTCCATAGGACCCGTAATCCGATACCGTCCTCCAACCTGGATGGTATTGACCGCTTCCTCCTCTTCATCGTTGGTGTAAGCCTGATTACTCTCAGAGCCGTCGCCGCTTCCGGTACAGCCGGTAAGGAAAAAGCAGGCGGCGGCAACGGCCGCGTAAAAAATATGTTTTTTCATTTTGCAGTTACTCCTTTGCTGAAATGCCTGTAGAATCCGGATTTATTTTTATCCGGGGGGATATAATACCTGCTATTAAGTATTTCCATATATTAGACAAAATATGTAAAGTTATGTTAAGATAAGCACATGTGCGCCGCGGGATACCGGGCGGGTAAAATTGTGACGTCCGATTGGGAAGTTATGGAGAACGATTATGCTGTTTAATTCTTATATTTTTATTTTTTTATTCCTGCCTCTGACCCTTGCGGGGTGGTATCTGTTAAACCGCCTTAAGGCATGGGAAGGCGCGAAAGTGTTCCTGGCGGGAATGTCACTGTGGTTTTACGGGTATTTTAATGTGTATTATCTGGCCATTATTGTGGCAAGCATACTGGGCAATTACCTTTTGAGCTGTTTGATGAAGTTCTCCCGCACCAGATTTACGGCGCGGCTGGGGCTTTTATGCGGTCTTTTGCTGAATCTGGGATTTTTGTTTTACTTTAAGTACTATGATTTCTTTTTTGAAAACATCAACCTGATATTCCGCGCGAATTTTACGTTGAAGCATATTCTGCTTCCGCTTGGGATAAGCTTTTTTACATTCCAGCAGCTTTCCTTTATTATTGACAGGTGCACCGGACGGGCGGAGCATTATTCTTTTATCAATTACGTGACCTTTGTGACGTTTTTTCCCCAGTTGATTGCCGGGCCTATTGTGACTTACAGGGAAATGATGCCGCAGTTTGAGGATAAGGGCAGGCGCAGCTTTCAGCCGGACAATTTTGCGAAAGGCATTGTGATTTTCACAATCGGTCTCGGGAAAAAGGTGCTGCTTGCGGATGTGCTGGCGCTTCCCGTGAATTTCGGCTTTGAGCAGACGGCTTTTCTTGACACCACCTCCACCTTACTGGTGATACTTGCCTATACATTGGAGATATATTTTGATTTCAGCGGCTACAGCGACATGGCAATCGGTCTTGGGAAAATGTTCAATATCGAACTGCCGGTGAACTTCAATTCGCCCTATAAGGCGTGCTCCGTTAAGGGGCTGTGGCAGAGATGGCATATGACCCTTTCCCGTTTTTTCATACAATATGTCTATATTCCTCTGGGCGGCAGCAGGAAGGGCAAGGTGCGCACGGTGGTGAATACCTTTCTGGTATTCTTTTTAAGCGGACTCTGGCACGGGGCGAACTGGACGTACATTGCCTGGGGAACCATGCAGGGGCTTCTGGTTATCTGGGACAACCTGGGAATCGTGGGGGTGAAAGGCAGCGACATGAAAAAACCGGTGCGATTTACCATTCCCAAATGGCTTGGATGGATTTTTACTTTCGGATTTTTCAACCTGTCCCTGTTTTTCTTCCGCAGCGATAGCATGGCGGGGGCTTTTTTGATGTTCCGGAATATTTTTGCCTTTAAGGATACCGGCTATATTTATAAAATCGCCGCGAAGCTGGACGTACCCGAGTTTTATCTCGTTAAGCAGGCGGTCAATCTTATGGCTCCGGATAGGCTGAAGTACGCATACCTTTTGGCGTTTATCCTGCTTCTTTTTGTCAGCGGGTTTATTGTTACCCGGAAAAACACGCTTGAAATAGTGCGGGAGCATCCGCTAAACGGCAGGCTTTGCGCATTTGTCACGGTGATTTTTGTCTGGTCGGTGATTTCCTTTTCGCAGGTCAGCACATTCATATACTTTAATTTTTAGGGGAGAGCGATGGAGAACAGGGCTTCAAAGAAGTTTATCAGACAGTTTTTTACGGCAGGCATTGCTTTGCTTTTGCTGTGTATATTGACGGTGGTGGTTTTTGACCCCTTTTTTCAGTACCATAAACCGTTAAAGGGCTTAAAGGCGGTGCTGACGGATAAAGAATATCAATGCGTGGGTTCTCTGAAAACCTTTGACTACGACAGTGTGATAGCGGGTTCTTCCGTGTCGGAAAACTATTACAACGACTGGTTCAACCAGGGATTTGGCTGTAATGCCATCAAGGCAATCCGCTCCTACGGAGCGACGGCGGATTTGTGCTATCTTCTGGACATTGCCTTTTCCAGACAGGACTTAAAATATGTTTTCTATAATCTGGATTCCGCCGCGCTGGTGGCCGAACCGGAGACAACCTATGAGCTGACGGGCTGTCCCATGTATCTGTATGACGACAATTATATAAACGACGTCGAATACTGGCTGAACAAGGGCGTGCTTATGGAGAAGATTCCCTATCTGATTGCCAATTCCACCATCGGCGGTTACGATGAAAACGACTCCTATAACTGGGCCCAGTGGAAGCAGTTTAATTCCGACATGATTTTAGGGCTTTACATCCGTAAGCCTTCGATTGCGGAAATGAAGCCGGCAGACTATTATGAGGAGATACTCAGGGAAAACATTGCTTTGCTGACTGACAGGATTGGCGCACACCCGGAAACGGAGTTTTATGTGTTTATTCCGCCTTATTCTATGCTCTGGTGGGACAATATTTACCGGGAAGGGGATATGGAGGCGTACCTTTACAATATGGAGCAGGCGATGGGGGCGCTTCTTTCTTTTGAGAACGTAAAGCTGTTCTATTTTCAGAACGACAGGGAGATAATTACGAATCTGGAAAATTATATGGATATCATTCACTTTTCGCCGGAGATTAACCGCTATATCTGCGAATGCCTGATTAACGGAAACAATCAGGTAAGTAAAGACAATTATCGGGAAATAATCGGTGAAATGCGGGAACTGTCCTATGAAATCGTGGAAAAACTGGTAAAGCCTTATGAAGACAGAATTAAAGTGGATATCTATGATGAATAAAGGAGAGCGGAATTATTTTATCAAACGACTTGAAATGCCTTTAAAAGTGCCCAGACGTAGGGCGCTCCAAACACGTTCAAGGATTTGGGACCGGTAATCTGAGGGTTTTCTTTCAGCTTATTGAGAGCCTGTCCAAAAGTCGCTTTTGTGATGGATTTGGAGCGTCTGTCCACAAAAAGCTCACCGCCTTTCACGACATACGTGAAGGGCAGTTTTTTCATGGTGTAAAAGGTTTCGTTCTGGTGTTCCGTTAATAACTGCCAGAGGGAGTCTGTTGAAATGTTTTCATTCATGGTTTACACATGCCTCAATCAGCTTCATAATTGTGCGGATAGAACCGAACTGGTTGCTCTTTCCCATAGAATCAATGTAAGTCTGTCTGGTAAAATAAAGTTCTATTACCTTTTCCGCCAGTAAGTCGGCATTTAAGGTATCGTCGTCAATTACCATGGAAAATCCCTGGGACTCAAAGGATTTGGCATTTAAAATCTGGTCGCCCCTGCTGCTGTTTGCGGAAAGAGGAATCAGAAGATTGGGCTTTTTCAAGGCCAGAAGTTCGCAGATAGAGTTGGCGCCCGCGCGGGAAATCACCACGTCCGCCATGGCAAATAAATCTTTCAGCTCCGCTTTCACATATTCAAACTGCACATAACCGCTTCTGTTTAGCAGCGTTTCGTCAATTTTGTCCTTGCCGCAGATGTGGACGACCTGAAAGTCGGTCAGGAGCTTTGGAAGAGCCTGACGCACGGCGTCATTTATGGACGCGGCCCCCAAACTTCCGCCGATTACCATGATTACCGGTTTATTTGCGGTAAATCCGCACATATCAAGAGCGGCAATTTTATCGCCTTTCGTAAGTTCTTCGCGGATAGGAGAGCCGGTGAGAACCGCCTTTTCTTCGGGAAGCATGGCGATTGTTTCGGGGAAATTGCAGCATATTTTTTCGGCAACGGGAATGCAGAGTTTGTTTGCAAGGCCCGGCGTCATGTCGGATTCATGGATAATACAGGGGATATGCAAAGAGGCGGCAGCCCGCACCACAGGAACGCTGACAAAGCCGCCTTTTGAGAAGACGACGTCGGGCTTTATCTGCTTTAAGGCTTTTCTGGCTTCGCCGTAGCCTTTGATTACCCGGAAAGGGTCGGTTAAATTCTTGATATCCAGATAACGCCGGAATTTACCTGTGGCAATTCCGTAGTAGGGTATATTAAAATCGGAAATCAGCTTTTTTTCGATACCGTCATAAGAGCCGATGTAGGAAATCTCATAACCGGCTTCCTCAAGATGAGGCATCAGGGCGATATTAGGTGTGACATGCCCCGCTGTTCCGCCGCCAGTGAGAACTATTTTTTTTGCTGCTTTCAAATCACCCATAAAAAAGCCTCCTTATGTCTAATTGCCGTTTTTAATCTGTTCTAAGGCATGCGCTAACTGGTCGGGACAGGAAGTCGGTTTAAAACCGCAGCGTACGCCCTTTAATTTGGAAATGGCGTCGTCCACGTCCATGCCGGTTACCAGATTTGCAATCCCTTTCAGATTGCCGTTGCATCCTCCGAAAAATTCAACGAATTTGATTTTGCCGTTTTCCACTTCCACGTCGATGGAGGTGGAACAGGTACCCTTTGTCTGATATTTCATAGTCTTCCTCCTGTTCCAGTTTTGCATCCGCCCTGCCAGCGGTTTTAAATCAGTTCTTCTCTTTGGAGTATATCAGAAAATATTGGCATATGCCAGATATATTTTAACGAAAAATGACGAGAACTTACAGCCCCCGGCTTATTGAGAGAAAAAACCCCATTTATTATAATATAGTAAAGGAAGGAGGAAATATGTTTACAATATTTTTTGAGCACAGATTACTTACGGGATTGATTTCTGCTTTTTTGCTGTTAAGTGTCATATGTCAGATAATAGCCGGACTGGTTTACCACAAATTAATCTCAGAAACGGATAATATATCGGCAACAGAAAATAAACAAATAAAGCAGTGCAAACAAAAGTATGCCAGTTATTATAAGCTCAATGGAAAGATGGTCAATACGGAAGTGTTTGTGGACAGATTTATTCAGAAAATCTGTTTTGCAAAAATACAGTTAAGCCGGTTTGTACATGCCTCGGGCCAACTGATGATGCTTTCCATTTTACTGGCAGGTATAGCAATCTGTCTTTCGCTTGCGGCGGGAAATACTTTATTTCAGATTATGCCCTATTATCTGGTTAGTATTCTGGGACTGTATCTGTATTTTTCCGTTTCAGGGATTGTTGATATACAGGAGAAGAGAAAAATTCTGAAAACGAATCTGACGGATTATCTGGAAAATTATTTCGTTCCCAGACTGGAATCCGAACGGGAGAACGCAATGAAAGAAGGCGTTAAGAAAAGAGAAAAATATGCGCTTGAATTTATGACGGATAAGGAAGGAGATGAAAAGACGACGGAAAGCTATTCCGGGGCGGAGGCCCAACCGGTTGTAAAGCACTATCAGGACGAGCTTGAAAATCTTCTTGAAGAGTTTTTCGCTTAAAAACAGTAAATTTTTTGCTAGATAATCCTTTTCTGTGATATACTGGGAAGCACGCTGATGCGTGTGCAGGTCATAAGGAAAGGATTATTTGTTATGGAAAAAATAATTGCAACCCTCAAAAAGGGAGAGGGACGCCTTTTAAAGGCAGGCGGAATGTGGATATTTGACAATGAAATAGAGCGCGTTGACGGGGATTTTACAGACGGTGATATTCTGGAGGTGTATGATTTTGACGGGTATCCTTTGGGAAAAGGGTTTATCAACCGCCATTCCAAAATCAGAATCAGAATGATGACCAGAAACGTCCGTCAGGAAATAGACAGGGACTTTCTGGTAAAAAGGGTAAAAGACGCCTGGGAATACCGGAAAAAGGTGGTGGATACCGAAAGCTGCCGGCTGATATTCGGCGAGGCGGATTTTCTTCCGGGGCTTGTAGTGGACAAGTTTGCCGACGTTCTGGTGGTGGAATCGCTGGCTCTGGGGATAGACAGGTATAAAGAGGAAATTGTGGAGATTTTAAAGGGACTTCTTGAGGAGGACGGAATTTCGGTCAGGGGAGTTTATGAGAGAAGCGAGGCCGGCGTAAGACGCAGTGAGGGCATGGAGCAGTTTCGGGGCTTTATAGGGGAGCCTTTTGACACCGGTGTTGAGATAGAGGAAAACGGCGTGAAGTTTCTGGTGGATATAAAGGAAGGGCAGAAAACCGGTTTTTTCCTGGACCAGAAATACAACCGGCTGGCGATTCGCAAGCTGTGCCGGGACGCCAGAGTGCTTGACTGCTTCACCCACACGGGTTCCTTTGCCCTGAACGCCGCTGCTGCTGGAGCCAGAGAGGTTATCGGCGTGGACTCGTCCGCCCTTGCCGTGGAGCAGGCCCGCAAAAACGCTCTGCTCAATCAGATGGAGGAAAGGGTGCGTTTTGAATGCCGGGACGTCTTTGAGCTGCTGCCGGAGCTGGAAGAGCGAAAAGAGAAGTTCGATGTGGTAATATTGGACCCGCCGGCATTTACCAAATCCCGCAATTCCGTTAAGAACGCGGTCAAAGGCTACCGGGAAATCAACCTCCGCGCCATGAAGCTTGTAAAGGACGGGGGCTTTCTGGCGACCTGTTCCTGCTCCCATTTTATGACATATGAACTGTTTACGGAGACCATTGCCCAGGCGGCAAGAAATGTCCATAAGCGCTTACGGCAGGTGGAGTTTAAGACACAGGCGCCGGACCATCCGATTTTGTGGGCGGCGGATGAGTCTTATTACTTGAAGTTTTATATTTTCCAGGTAGTGGAAGAAACATTTCATTGAGAGGAAAACCTGAAATATGAAATCAGGCGATTACCCAATGAACTTAAGGAGTGCGGAACATGATTTTTGATATTCTGTTAGATACATTGCTGGACGCGGTAAAACTGCTTCCGTTTTTGTTTATTACCTATCTGATTATGGAGAGTATTGAACACAGAACCAGCCAGAAAACCCGCCGGATAATGAAAAATTCGGGGAAATGGGGCCCGGTTTTAGGCGGAGCGCTGGGAATGTTTCCCCAGTGCGGATTTTCCGCGGCGGCATCGAATCTTTACGCCGGGCGGGTAATAACTTTGGGGACGCTGGCCGCAGTGTTTTTGTCCACATCGGATGAGATGCTTCCGATACTGATATCGGAGAAAACAGGCCCGGGCACGATTATCAGGATTCTTGCGGTGAAAGTGTTTATTGGCATCGCGGCAGGACTTCTGATTGATTTATTTCACCGCAGGAAGAAAAAGGCGGTTGATGATGAGCTTCGGATAAATCATATATGCGAGCATGAGCATTGCAACTGTGGCGAAGAAAGTATTTTTAAATCCGCCATAAAGCATACGGTTCAAATATTTTTATTTATTGTGGCGGTATCCTTTGTCCTTAACTTGCTTATACAATTTGCGGGGGAGGAACGTCTGGCGGCGCTGGTTTCCGGAAATTCCGTTTTGGGGCCGGTGATAGCGGGGCTTGTGGGCCTGATACCAAACTGCGCCTCTTCCGTGGTGCTGACGCAGCTTTATCTGGAAGGGCTTCTGGGAGCAGGCGCTATGCTTGCCGGACTGCTTGCCGGAGCGGGAGTCGGCCTGCTGGTGCTTTACCGGGTGAATGATAATGTAAAGGAAAACATTAGAATTACCGTGATGCTTTATATGACAGGGGTATTGTCGGGGATTTTGATTGAGATGTCGGGAATTGTTTTTTAAACGCCGCAAGCGCGCTGATTTTCTTCGTTAAGAAAGATATCGGGCGCTTTTGGTTTTTTTGAATAAAAAAAGCACCATCCCCAAGGCGCATATGTCCTCAAAAACGGTACTCCGTGCGTCTTCAGGGACTCGAACCCTGGACACCCTGATTAAGAGTCAGGTGCTCTACCAACTGAGCTAAAGACGCAAACAACTTTTTTGTCTGTCTCATTTACAGCACATAGGGTATTATAGTATAATGTTTTTTGGTTTGCAAGTATTTTTTTAAAATTTTTTCATAAAATATTAATTTTTTTTCAGGAGATACCATAAAATGATATTTGATACCCATGCGCATTATGACGACAAGGCTTTTGACAGCGACCGAAAAGAGCTTTTTCATAATATGAAGGAGGACGGAGTAGAGTTTATTGTAAACGTAGGCTCCGACCTTGAGGCCAACCGGAAAACGCTGGCTCTGGCAGAGGAATTTCCCTTTATTTATGCGGCGCTTGGCGTGCACCCGTCGGAAACAGGAGAGCTTACGGAAGCTGACATACAGTGGCTTAAAAAGGAAGCGGAGAACCCGAAGGTGGTGGCAATCGGGGAAATCGGTCTGGATTATTACTGGCCCGAGCCGGATAAAACCGTTCAGAAGAAATGGTTTGAGAGACAGCTTGCCCTTGCGGGCGAAACAGGTCTTCCGATTATCGTACATTCCCGGGATGCGGCGAAGGACACGCTTGAGATGTTAAAGGCATGGCAGATGCAGAAAACGGGAGGCGTAATTCACTGTTTTTCCTACACAAAGGAAATGGCAAGGGAATATTTAAATATGGACTATTATTTTGGTATTGGCGGCGTGCTTACCTTTAAAAATGCAAAAAAGCTTGTGGAAGCCGTGGAATACATTCCCATGAACCGGATTTTACTGGAGACGGACTGCCCCTATTTGGCGCCGGAACCTTATCGGGGAAAGAGGAACCAGTCTTCTTATATTCTTTATGTTGCGCAGAAGCTGGCAGAAATCAAAAATTTGAGCAGGGAAGAGGTGCTGGCCAGCGCCATGCGCAATGCAAAGGACTTTTACAGGATTTCGGAGACTTAGGGGATAACCGCCCGGAAAAGGGCGGCCGGAAACGGAAGATTTAGTGAGGAGAATAAGATGGCATATCTTGGAACGCCTGCGGCGACGGCCGGGGTTATCAAAAAGCACAATTTCAGATTCCAGAAAAAGTACGGGCAGAATTTTCTGATAGACGCGAACATTTTACAAAAAATTGTTGATGCCGCGCAAATTACAAAGGAAGATTACATAGTGGAAATCGGCCCGGGCATCGGTACTATGACCCAGTATCTGGCGGAGAGCGCCGGGGGAGTCGCGGCGGTGGAGATTGACAAAAACCTGATTCCGATTTTAAAAGAAACGCTTTCGGAGTATGACAACGTTTCCATAATTAATGAAGATATTTTAAAAATGGATATAAAAAAACTGGCGGAAGAAAAAAACAGCGGACGGCCCGTCAAAGTGGTGGCGAATCTGCCATATTACATTACCACGCCTATTATTATGGGGCTTTTTGAAAGCCATGCACCGGTTTCCGATATCACAATTATGGTGCAGGAGGAAGTTGCGGAGCGGATGCAGACCGGCCCCGGAACCAAGGATTACGGGGCTCTAAGCCTTGCCGTGCAGTATTATGCAAAGCCGGAAACGGTACTGAAGGTGTCGGCTTCCTGTTTTATGCCAAGGCCGAACGTGGGGAGCGCGGTGATACGGCTTACCCGGTTTGAGGAGCCGCCGGTAAAGGCGGACGACGAAGAAAAGCTATTTTCCGTTATCCGGGCGGCTTTTAACCAGCGGCGGAAAACCCTTGCCAACGCCCTTGCCAACGCGCCGGCGATTAAGTGCGCCGGGGGAGGAGCGGTGAAGGTGACAAGGCAGCAGGTTTGCGATGCGCTTGAGAGGATGGGGCTTGCGCAGACTATAAGAGGAGAAGCCCTTTCGCTTGCGCAGTTTGCTGAGTTTTGTAATCTGCTTTAACCTTTTGACATACGAAAAAGCATATGGTAAACTAAAAAATAAAAATCGGGTGATTATGCCCTGTGGAAGAAAGCATACATGAGGTGAGTACCCTTGGACAAATACGAATATAAGGTACGTGCAGACGAAATAAAGACTCTGATTTCGGAAGGAAAATATGCAGACGCCGTAAAAATTGCGGACAGTGTGGACTGGCGCAGAGTAAAGAGCGTTATGATGCTGTGCACTATCAGCGATTTATATAAAATTAACAGAAGATATGAGGACAGCCGGGATATCCTTCTGCTTGCGTATGAGCGGCACGCGGGAGGGAGACTGATTGTCTATTCTTTATGCGAATTATCAATCAAACTGGGAGAGTTTGTGCAGGCCCTTGAGTACTACAAGGAATTTGTCCAGCTTGCGCCCAAGGACAGCGGAAGATACGTGCTGCAGTATAAAATATATGAGGCTCAGGAAGTGAGCCTTGAAGAACGTATAGAGGTTCTGGAAGAACTTAAGAAGCGGGATTACCGTGAAAAATGGGCCTACGAGCTTGCTTATCTTTATCACAGGGTGGGGCTGGCTTCCAAGTGCGTGGAGGAATGCGATGAGATGTTCCTCTGGTTTGGCGAGGGGAGATATGTGCTCAGAGCGATGGAGCTTAAGATGCTCCATGAACCTTTAAGCGAAGACCAGCAGATGAAATACGAGCAGATGAAAGAGACGGGGGGCTTTATTACTTCCGACTATGCCGTAGACCAGCAGGAAATCAAGAAGGCGGCGGAGAATGAAACGGAGGATGAAGACGACGACGAGTTCAGCCTTCAGGAAAACATTCTGACGGACAGCACGCAGGAGATACCGTCAAAGGATGAAATGGACATTCAGGTAAAGACAGTGGATGTCAGTCAGTATAATACGATTAACCTTCAGAAGGAACTGGCGGAAAGCATGAAGGAAATCCTGGAACTGCCGGGAGAAGGGAAAGAGGAAACGCCGGAAGAGGAAGAAAGCACCGAAAACGCGCAAAAGACGGAAGAATATATTCCGCTGGAGGACTATTCGGAGGCGCTTCTCAAAACACAGATTTATGAGCCGGTAACCGGAGCGGATATTCCGTCGGGCTTTGAGGAAAAGGCGCACTATTTTGAAGAGCGGAAGCCGCGTATGGAAGCGGAAGAGCCCATACCGCCGAAACCGGTGAGCCAGCCGGAGATAAGAAAGGAAACAGCGCCGGTTTCCGGCGGAAAGAACTCCGAGGAAGTGTTTTTTGGAAACACGGAGGAGGTTAATATTCAGGATGTTGTTACGGAACTTGAGGCCCAGAACAGCAGCCGCAGGCTGTTTGCCCCTCTGGACGAACAGGAGGAAAGCCGTAAGGAGGCCGCCGAAGAGAAAGAGCCCATCGCCAGCGCAAATTCTGCCATCAGTAATACCGGAGTGATTAAGGCGTTCCATAAGCCCTCCGGCTATGACAAAATTTTGACCCAGGATTACGACGGACAGATTTCTCTGGTAGTTCCCGAACAGGATAATGTGGAGAAGCAGATTACCGGGCAGCTCAGCATCGAAGACATTATGACGGAATGGGAAAAGATGAAGGAGGAGAGCGAACGTAAGCGGATGGAAGAAATCCGGAGACGGGTGCATCAGCAGACGGAAACTCTTTTTGCCGATTTCGACGAATCCACGAAAAGCGGTTTGCTGGAAGAACTGGAAAAAGCCATGGTTTCAGCGGCTATGAAAGAAGAAAGGCTGAAAGCCGCAAAAGAACGTCCTAAGGTAGTGAAAGTGGCTGATATCGACAAGGCGCAGAAAGAAAAGCTGGCCGCGGCGATGGCTGAGGAGAAGAAAGCAAAAGAAACCGAGGCAGGGGAAGAGGAAGCTGCGGCCGGGACGGAGAAGGCCGGCGCGGCGGACGACGCCAAAAAAGAACAGGACAGAAGGCTGCTTGAAGAGTATTTAAAGAGGGCGGAAGCTTTTATAAAGGAAAATCCCATAGAATTGTCGGAAGAGACAGAAGAATCGGAAGAAGACGCTTTGGATTCGGATGAGACAGCGGAAGAGGCAGAGACGGAAACGGAAGAGATGTCCGGGGAAGCATCGGAGGATGAGCCGGCCGGAAAATCAAAAGCAGCGGCCGGGAAAAAATCCGAAAAGTCAAAATCCGAGAAACGCAAAAACAAAGAAGAACCAAAACTTGAAGAAGAAACCGAAGACGGCGGCAGCAAAAACGCCGGCCGGGAAATGACGGGAAGCGAGAGAGAACAATTCGCGCCGTTTATCCATCATAAACGAACCAGAAGGCAAATCGTGGAGGCAATTGACAATATCAGCATGGCCTCTTATACGGGAAATGTGGTTATAACAGGTGAAGAAGATACCGGAACCATTGCCCTTGCAAAACTTCTGGTAAAGGAAATTCAGCTTTCGGACAGTAATTTCTCAGGGAAAGTGGCTAAGATTTCAGGAAGCACCATGAACAAAAAAGATGTGGCGGCCACCTTATCCAAATTGTCAGGAGGCGCGCTGATTATCGAAGGCGCGTCGTCCATGAAAAAGGCGACGGTGGAGCAGCTTTTGGGGGCGCTGAACCAGGAAAGCCAGGGACTTATCGTCCTGTTGGAGGATACGAAGCCGAAAATCAACGATTTTCTGGATGGATATCCCGACTTACAGCCGGTATTTAACCTGAGGGTGGATGTGGAGGCTCTTGACGACCAGACGCTTGTCAAGTATGCAAAAAAATATGCGCTGGAGCAGGAGTACACCATCGACGAGCTGGGTATTCTGGCCCTGCACACCAGAATAGCGGATATGCAGACCAGCGACCACGAGGTAACCTTAGGGGAAATTGAGGAGCTGGTGGACGAGGCGATTTATTATGCGGACCGAAAGACGCCTCAGCATTTCGTAGATGTGCTGCTGGGTAAGCGCTATGATGAAGAGGATATGATTGTTCTTCGGGAAAAAGATTTTATGCACTATTAAATGGGGGTTAATGTAAGATGGGAGAGACAGTTAAAAGAACAGAGGAAGATGTTTTTATTTCGGAGGCAGACCAGTACTTATTTGCCCAGGGGACGCATTATGATATCTATAAAAAGCTTGGCGCGCATCCCACGGTACAGGAGGGCAAGGAGGGAATGTTTTTCGGCGTCTGGGCTCCGAACGCGGAAAGCGTACACGTGATTGGAACCTTTAACGGCTGGGACGAGGGGGCAAATCCCATGAAAAGAATCGGTCCAGGCGGAATCCACACGGCCTTTATTCCGGGTGTGGGCGAGGGAGAATTATATAAATATTTAATCACGACGCCTTTCGGAGAAAAGCTGTATAAGGCTGACCCGTTTGCAGGCAGCGCCGAGCTTCGTCCGGGAACGGCGTCTAAAACCACAGATATTTCAGGGTTTAAATGGACGGACGACGCATGGATGAAGGAACGTTCCGGGAAGGATTATAATAAGGAGCCGCTGGCAATCTACGAATGCCATATCGGCTCATGGATGCGTCATCCCCGCCCGGAGGAGAAGGGGTTTTACAATTATCGGGAATTTGCCGACAGAATCGTGGAATATCTGAAGGAAATGAAATATACCCATATTGAGCTTATGGGAATCGCCGAGTATCCTTACGACGGCTCCTGGGGATATCAGGTGACGGGATATTATGCGCCTACGTCCCGTTACGGCGAGCCGAAGGATTTTATGTATCTGATTAATAAACTGCACAAGAATAAAATAGGCGTGATACTGGACTGGGTGCCGGCTCATTTTGCCACGGACGCCCATGGGCTTGGACGGTTTGACGGACAGTGTATTTTTGAGCATCCCGACCCGAGAAAGGGCGAGCACCCCGACTGGGGAACCAAAATTTTCAATTATGAAAAGACGGAAGTTAAGAATTTTCTGATAGCCAATGTCCTGTACTGGATTAAGGAATTTCATGTTGACGGAATCCGGGTGGACGCGGTGGCTTCCATGCTTTATCTTGACTACGGAAAGCAGGACGGACAGTGGGTGGCCAACAAGTACGGCGGAAATGAAAATCTGGAGGCGATTGAGTTCTTCAAGCATTTAAATTCCGTGGTGAGAGGCACTTATCCGGGCTTTCTGACAATCGCGGAGGAATCAACGGCATGGCCTAAGATAACGGGGAAGGTGGAGGACGACGGCCTTGGCTTTTCCTTTAAGTGGAACATGGGATGGATGCACGATTTCTGCGAGTATATGAAACTGGACCCCTATTTCAGAAAGAACAACCATTATGCCCTTACGTTCGCCATGTCCTATAACGAAAGCGAAAATTATATCCTGCCTCTTTCTCACGATGAAGTGGTACATTTGAAATGTTCCATGGTAAACAAGATGCCGGGATATCAGATAGACAAGTACGCAAACTTACGCTGCGGTTATACATATATGTTCGGTCATGCCGGGAAAAAGCTTCTTTTCATGGGCCAGGATTTCGGTCAGGAAAGAGAATGGAGCGAAGAGCGGGAACTGGACTGGTTCTTACTGGGAGAGGACTTAAACAAAGGGCTTCACGAATATATGAAAGAGCTTTTGTCAATTTACAGGAAATACCCCTGCATGTATGAGTTTGACAACTGCTGGGACGGGTTCGAGTGGCTCAACTGCGATGATAAGGACAGAAGCACTTACAGCTTTTTCAGAAAATCTTCAACCGGGAAAAACAATCTTTTGTTCATCATCAATATGACTCCTATCGCCTGGGAGAATTACAAGCTGGGCGTTCCCAAAAAGAAGAAATACAAATTGCTGCTTAACAGCGCGGAAGAGCGGTTCGGCGGGGCCGGCGGAGTGATGCCGAAGGAGATTACGGCGGTGAAGGAAGAGTGCGATTACAGGAATTACAGCATTACCTTAGACCTCCCTCCTTATGCGGCGGCGGTATTTGTTTTTTAACAGGATATTAAGAAAAAGAAAATATGTGCCGAAATAAAGGGTGAATGCGCAGGGCATTTGCCCTTTTATATGTGCGGATAAGAGAAATTTTTCTGAGGTAACAGAATGAATATTACATTTGACAAAGCAGAAACCAAAACAGCCGGATTATATGCGGATAGCGGCAGCAGGTCGGCATATGCTTCCCACGGTACGGAGAAAACGCAGGAAAGCGGTTTTTCACTGGATATTTCAGGAAGTATCATGGACAACAGCGCCTATGCGGAACACGGGAAAAGCATTGACGAAGTTATGCAGGCGGCGGAACAGGAGGACGTAAAAGCCAAACGGGATTATATGGCGATTATGTCTAATTCCGTGTCGGATGAGGATTTTGCCAAACTGCAAAAGGAAGGCTTTCACCCCGGCAGTACGGATATCGAGACGGTGGTTACCATTATAGACAAAATAAAGGTAGCTCTTGCAAAAGGCGGAACGCAGGTTGCCGGATACACGGATACTCTCAGCGATGACGTGCTGAAGGAAATTGCGGGCAGCGAGGCATTTGCAAAGGAGCTGAAAAAGCAGTTTTCCGAAAAGGATATTCCTTTGACGGAGGAAAATATTGCCGCCGTGAAAGAGGCGTGGGATATTTTGACACGGGTGGACTCACTTCCCGAGGGCAGCGTGAAATATATGGTAGAAAATCATTTGGAGCCCACTCCGGAGAATCTTTATACTGCGAGATACTCCTCCGTTCGGGACGGAAACCGTCAGGGAAAGGGATACTACGCGGCAGGCGGCGTGGCGGGCTATTATGCAAAGAAGCCGGATGAGATTGATTTCGAAAAACTTCGCCCTCAGATGGAAAAGGTGATTGAGGAAGCCGGATATCAGGTAAACGAAGAGAATTTTGAAAAGGCAAAGTGGCTGGTGGAAAAGGGAATCCCGCTAAACGGGGAAACCTTTTCACTGCTTGGCAATATAGGGGAGCATCAGTTCCCCATAACCGTGGAAGATTTTATGGCCGCCGCGGCCTGCGCGTTGGCGGACGGCACGGAACCGGCAAAAGCGGATTTGGGAAAAAAGGAGACCGACCTTCAGAAGGCTGCCGAGATAATGGAAAAGACGGCGGCTATCGAAGACAAAGCGGCGGATATCGTGATGGCAAGAGATTTGCCCCTTACCCTGAAAAATCTGCTGGCAGCCCAGGACGGTATGTTTACCCGCCCGGGAAAAGGCGGAGAAGACGCTTTGACGGAAAATATCCATGGGCGCAGGCTCCTGGAGGAAGTTCGTCTGACGATGACGGTGGAAGTAAATCTGAAGCTCCTTCGAAGCGGTTTCCAGATAGAAACGGCTTCTCTGGAAAAGCTGGTTGAAAAGTTAAAGAATGCGGAAATGCGCCTGTTCAAAGAACTTACAGGACAGGTAGACGAATCGGCGGCAAGAGAAAAGGCTTCCCTTTTTGAGGAAACCCTTGGAACATTGCGGGGAATCCGTTTTGCGCCGGCGGCTATTATGACAAGCGTGTCGGTATCATACACTTTAACGGAGGTGCATACCTGCGGCGTTACAAGAGCCAGGGAATATGAGAAGGCAGGCCAAAGCTACGAAACCATGATGACGGAACCCCGTAAGGATATGGGGGATTCTATCCAGAAAGCATTCCGGAATGTGGACGATATTCTGGAGAGCATGAATCTGGAAGCCTCGGACAGCAACAGAAGAGCCGTCCGGATTCTCGGCTACAACAGTCTGGAAATCACACAGGAGGCTATCGGCCAGGTCAGGGAAAAGGATGAGCTGTTAGGCAGAGTTCTTAAGGAAATGAAGCCCGGCAGGGTTTTAAATATGATACGCGAGGGGATAAATCCTCTTTCCATGTCCCTTGAAGAACTGGGGAATTATTTTAACCAGCAGAGCGGTGAAGACACTTCCAGAGAAATGGAATCCTACAGCAGATTTTTATATAAGCTGGAAAAGCAGAAAGGGATTTCCCAGGAAGAAAAGAGCGCGTATATCGGAATTTACAGGCTGGTCCGCCAGATAGAAAAGGCGGACGACGCGGCGGTGGGCGCATTGTGGCAGGCGGGAGCGGAGTTTACGCTTGAAAATCTTCTGAAAGCCCACAGAAGTATGAAACGCGGCGGCATGAATTATACCGTAGACGATGATTTCGGCGGCGTGGAAGCCAAAAAGACAGGCCGGGAAAGTATCACCAGCCAGATAGAAAAGGGTTTTGCGGCGGGAGACGCGTCCATTCGGCAGGAACTGGAAGAGATGATAGAGAACGCCGGGGACCAGGAGGCCGGAAAAGAATTTGACCGTATGGTATATGACGAGATGCGTACGGCGATGAAGTCCGAGGAAGAGGTGCTCCGGTATCTGACGGATTACGGACAGCCGGTAACGGCGGAAAATCTGCTGGCGGCCGAAAGATATCTGAAAAATCCCAAAGAAATCTGGCGTGAGTTTGAAAAGCTTTCCGAATCCGGGGAAGAGGGCGGCGGCGCTAAGGCAGAGGATATTTTGGCAAAAGCCGGAGAAAAGGTACTGGATTCTTTGTCCAAAGAAGCGGAAGGCGGCTTAAGCGGCCGGGAGGGCGCGCAGAAGGCATATGAAAGCCTTCAGGAAACCATTCAGAATATGATAAAGAATACGGCGTATTCCGATTCTGCGGCGGCCCTTGACATAAAGGCCATGAGTATGCTCTATAAACAGGTGACTTTTATGGGCGGCATGGCAAAAGAAGAGAATTATGAGATACCCGCAAGGATTGGCGATGGATTTACGTCTATCAATCTGAAGATTATACATAGCGGCCAGAAAGAGAGCAAGGTTGCCATAAGCTTTGAGACAGAACTGTTCGGAAAAGTGGCGGCGGATTTTGGTCTGACGGAAAAGGGACTTTCCGGGCTTTGTATCTGCAGTAAGGAAACCGGAACAGGATTTTTAAAGGAAAACCGGGAACTACTGACAAAATGCCTGAAAGAAAACGGAATTGCGACAGGCGATATTTATTTTACCACCGGAGGAAAGCTGGATTTAACAGAGTTTTCCATGACAGCGGCCAGAAACAGACAGGCAGGCGACGATTCCGGTGTGCTTTATAAAACGGCAAAGATATTCATTGGATTTGTACAGGAAACAGGAGCAGAGAAAGGAAAAAGCGTATGAAAATCAATTATAATGCATCGGCAGTAATAGCCAACAACTATTTAAACAAATCGGATAACAAGCTGAAGGATTCGCTGGCAAGGCTGTCCTCCGGACTTAAAGTGGTAAACGCCAAGGATAACCCCTCAGGCCTTGCCATGGCGAGAAGGATGAACGCGCAGATTGAAAATCTGAATCAGGCTACCCAAAACGCAGGCGACGGCGTGTCTGTCATTAAGATTGCGGACGGCGCGATGTCGGAAATCCACGAAATGCTCCAGAGAATCAATGAGCTTGCGGTAAAAGCCAGCACAGGGACGATTATGGATAATGACAGACTGACCATTGACAATGAGGTTCAGCAGTTGAAATCGGAAATTACCAGAATCGCCAACGAGACGGAGTTCAACGGGCAGTCTCTGTTAGACGGGTCGTTTGACTTGAAGGGGTATACGAAGAGTACAACACCGGCTGATATTAATGTTAAATCAACGTATTACAGCGATGATGTGATAAGCGGACTGTATGAACTGGAATTGAACGTTACCTTTGACGATGAAGGAAAGATAAAAGATATTGCCGAGTTTCATGGAGATACCACCACAAATCCGCCTACGCCCATCAATCCGATAAAGAAGGGACCGGATTTCCCGGCAGACGTTCGTGTAAAAACCTGGGACGGCAATGTGGTTACCCTTGCAAATGATGCCGGATTTGAGATGAAGGTTCGGGTGACAAATCTCGATAGTACTGCTAATCCGCCGGGAACGCAGATAACGGTGGCTACAACCATAGATTTGGTAGGCTTCGGTGCAATGAATATGGAGATTGGAGCCAACGAAGGGCAGCAGCTTCCCATCAGGATTCCGCATATTTCTCTGGAAAATATGGAGTTGTCCGACGCCAGTATGAGAACCAAGGAAGAGTCGGAGGATACTTTAAGCAGAATGGACGGAGCCATTAAGTACGTATCAGGCGTGCGCAGCCGTCTCGGCGCTTATCAGAACCGCTTAGAGCATACCATCGCCAGTCTGGATGTTACCAGTGAAAACATGACGGAGGCATATTCCAGAATTATGGACACGGATATGGCGGAAGAAATGACGAATTATACCACGCTGCAGGTATTGACCCAGGCAAGCACTTCCGTGCTGGCTCAGGCAAACGAGAGACCTTCTCAGGTATTGCAGCTATTGCAGTAATTGCTTTCGGCACTATGAGGCAGACTGCCGGACGGGATAAAGATTACCGGCGGCAGTCTGTAAAATGACGGTTCCGGGTTTGCTCGGCGGAAAGGTAACAGGGAATGACGAAGGAATTAAAACAGGAATACACACTTAAGATTACCCAGGCGAACAAGACGCAGTTGGTAGTGATTCTCTATGAAATGCTTTTGACTTATCTGGAAGATGCGGTAAGCGCACATGAAAAGAATGACAGAGCCGGATTCCGGGATGGGATAAGAAAGGCCAGAGGATGTTTAAAAGAGCTGATGACATCCCTGAATTTTGAATATGAACTTGCCGGAAATCTGTGGCAGCTTTATCTGTATGCGAATAAAGAACTTGCGATGGCGGACGTGCGAAACAGCACGGAGGAGCTTTCCCATGTAGAAATGATTATGACAAAGCTCCATGAGGCATATAAAGAAATCAGCGGGCTGGACACTTCCGGGCCGGTAATGGCAAATACGCAGACCGTGTATGCAGGTCTTACCTACGGAAGAAACAGCCTTACGGAAAATCTAGACGGTCAGGGTGGTGACCGGGGTTTCCGTGTTTAACGTATTGGTATGTGTGTTTTCTTCAGGCAGCGGAATGATAGCCGCTGCCTGTTCCATTAAGAACTTGTAGCGCTTTAATACAGAATTCATTTCATAGATGTAGCAGTCAATTAAATCCGGCTCCGTTACATTGTCAAATCCGGCGTATGCGATTTCCAGCGCTTTTTTCGTTTTTTCCAGGTCTGACAAAAGCGCGTTGCGTGCGATTTCTTTTTCCGAAAGAGTCCGGTTTACCCGTGAGCTTTGACTAAAATACATTTTCATACTATCCCTCATTTCTATACTGCGGCCATATATGCTTTGCCTTGAAACACGGCAGGTATGTAATTGCAGGTACCTGTTACATATTATTCCGAAAATATCCAATAATTACCTTTTGCTATGAGTATAATCACAAATTTCATTATTTATTCCGGAATAAGCCTGAAAACAGGGACATATATTGAAGAAAGGAAAGGGGGACGAAGCCATGGATACACAGACGGGAATTTGGTTTATTGCCGGAATACTGGGTTTTGTGCTGCTTATCGGTGCGATGAAAAACAAGGCGGAACTGGTAATTAATTTTGCATTGCGGGGCGTTCTGGGGATGATGTCGATTTATTTTTTAAATCTTTTTCTTGCAGAACTGGCGCCGGGGATGCGTGTGGGCTATAATCCAATTACTTTTTTGACATCCGGAATCCTTGGATTTCCGGGGGTTGCAATGCTTTACGGGATAAATTTTTACATGATTTTGTAGAAAATGTACAAATGACAAAATTAGTAAAATTGTCAATGGACATCACCGGTATTTTTCTATATAATTCAATTCATAATCAAAACATTCTTTTATATCAGTTTTGACAAGGCGGCCTTTAGGGCATGCCTGAGTTCTATCTAACATTCATATGAAGAGTTTCTCTTCGTAAACCAATGTTTAAACAGTGGACAAGTAATTAAAATCTGTTTTTCTGATTGGAAAGGGGGTAATTTTGGACAAAAGAATCCTTGCGATTTTTGACGGCGAGGAGAATTATGCGTATCGGCTTATGGAATTTATCAGTGAAAAGGTGAATCTTCCTTTTGAAATTTATGTTTTTACCGAGGAAGATAAATTTTATTCCTGTGCCAGAATCAAAGATATTGAATGTCTTCTCATCTCGGAAAACGTCTACAGACAGGAAGTGGAATCCCTGAAAATTCCACATATCATTATTCTCAGCGAGAGCGGTGAAAGCTTGAGCAAGGCTCTGCATCATATCAATAAATATCAGTCCTGTGAAAACATTCTGCATGAAGTAATGGAATATTATACGGACCAGGCGGATGATGTGCCGGCGGCGCTGCGGACCAGGCGGCGCAGAATGCGGATTATAGGAATTTATACGCCTGTGGGAAGGTGTCTGCAGACTACTTTTTCCCTGACCCTTGGTCAGATGCTGGCCAGAAATTACAAAACGCTTTACTTGAACTTTGAAATTTATTCGGGGTTTGCAAGGATACTCAGCAGAAGCTTTGACAGCGATATCTCGGACCTTATGTATTATTTTTCCTGTGCGAGGGAAAAGCTGGCTTGCCGCATGGAGAGTATGGTAGAGACGGTAAACGGGCTGGATTTTATCCCGCCGGCGGAAATCTATCAGAATCTTGCGGGGATTCGTGGAAGTCAGTGGATTGATTTGTTCCAGGAAATTGAGCGAACAAGCGAATACGAATATCTGATACTGGACCTTACGGACGGCATCATGGATTTGTGGGAGGTACTTAAAGGCTGTGATAATATTTACACCATTTACAGGGAAGACGGACTTGCCATGGCTAAAATAGAGCAGTATGAAAAGGCTTTGGCGCATATGGACTGCGGAGATATAACGGCCAGGTCAACCCGGCTTAAACTGCCGATATTCCGGCAGTTGCCAATGCATTTTGAGGAACTGACTTACGGAGAACTGGCCGGTTTTATCAGGGAAAAAATATATCCGGAGCTTTTTGAGGAGGACGAGGTTGAACAAAGAAGAAAGGATAAAACTGCAGGAGCTGATAACGGGACGGATTGACCTTTCGCGTCGAATGGATGAAGACGAGGTCAGAGAGCGGATTGACGAGCAGATTAAGCAGGAAAGTAAAAATCGTCATCTGGAGATATCGGAGAGAGAACGGCTCAGAAAAGATATCTTTCATTCCATAAGGCAGCTCGGAATCTTGCAGGAACTGATTGAAAATCCTGAAATAACGGAAATTATGGTCAATGGAACAAACGGAATTTTTGTGGAAAAGGAAGGAAAGCTTCATAAGCTGGCGGTCAGATTTGACTCGGCGGAAAAGCTTCGGCATGTTATCTGGCAGATTACAGCCGACTGCAATCGGGTGGTAAACGAAGCATCCCCTATTGTGGACGCGAGGCTGCCGGACGGGGCCAGAGTAAATGTGGTTCTCGACCCGGTGGCCATTAACGGGCCTATTTTAACAATCAGGCGCTTTCCGGCAAAACCCATTACCATGGAACAACTGCTGCACATGGGAGCGCTGACGGAAGAATGCAGGAACATGCTGAAAAAGTCCGTTGAGGATGGCTGCAATATTCTGGTAAGCGGGGGGACCGGCTCCGGCAAAACAACATTTTTAAACGTTCTGGCCGGATTCATACCTGAAGCCGAGAGGGTGATTACCATTGAGGACAGTGCGGAACTGCAGATAAGGAACATTCCCAATCTGGTAAAACTGGAAACCAGAAACGCCAACGTGGAGGGATGTACTGAGATTACCATCCGCGATTTGATTAAAGCGTCGCTGCGGATGCGCCCTGACCGGATTATCGTGGGGGAGGTTCGCGGCAAGGAAACCATTGATATGCTGCAGAGCGTAAATGTAGGCCACAGCGCCATGACCACGGTACACGCAAACAGCGTTCGCGATGTGGTAAGCCGTCTGGAAACGATGGTGTTGATGGGGATGGAGATGCCGATTTCCGCCATACGCAGGCAGATTGCGTCAGGCTTTCATCTTCTGGTACATCTGGGGCGGCTGCGGGACGGCAGCAGGCGGGTATTGGAAATTGCCCGTCCCCTGGGCTTTCGGGAGGGAGAGGTGGAAATGGAAACCATTTACAGATTTGAGGGGGCATATGTGACATGAAGCGATACAGGAAAAAGAGTGCTAAGGAGATTCCTCTTTTGCCCCTCTGCCCGGCCGAAAAAAGAATGATGGCCATAAAAAGTTTTCTGGCGGTTCTTCTTCTGAACTATTTCTTTTACCGGTCAATCTGGGCTTTTATTCCCCTTTCTGCGGTGGGCATTCTCTATTATCGAATGGAGGAAGGCACGCTGCGCCGCAAAAAGAAGGAGTCCGCGAGAGAGCAGTTTAAGGAGCTGATGCTGCTTGTGTCAACGGGCCAGAGGGCGGGTTTTTCGGCGGAGAACGCGTTTCTTTCAAGCTATAGGGATATGCAGGCTCTGTACGGAAAAGACAGCAGTATCTGCCGTATGCTGCAGATTTTACGGTCCGGCAGGGAAAATAATATTGCTTTTTCAAAACTGTGGAAACAAATTGGTGAGAGGATTGACATTGCCGAAATAAAGGAATTTGCCCAGGTGTATGAAATTTCTCAGGAAAGCAGCGGAAATACGGCTTCGGTGATGGAAAAGACGGCGGATATTATTGTGCGTAAGATAGAGACGGAAAAGGAAATTGCCGTTTTGTTAAGCGAAAAGCGTCTGGAGCAGAAAATAATGAACCTCATGCCCTTTTTTATCATGCTGTATATCAGCGTGACTTCCCCTGATTATTTCAGCGGCCTGTACCGCTGTCTGGGAGGCGTTTTGCTTATGAGCGCCGCGCTGGGGATTTACCTTCTGGCTTATATGCTGTCGGTTCGCATCGTATCGGGAGACGGTTTCTATTATTAACTCCATACTAAAAAATCAGAAGGGGGAGGAAAATTGAAGGTGAAAAATCCGCTGGCTGTAGCAGCCCGGAAACTTTACAGAGGGCTAAGGCCGGTGCTTTACAAAAACAGAAATCAGAAAGTAATCAGGGCGCTTGTGCGGCTGAACCCCCGGGATAATGAGGAAAAACTTTATGAGGAATATGAAATACGCAAATTAACGTTGGTGTTAACGATTCTGGCAATTGGGATAGTGTCCGCCGCTTCGCTTCATCTGTGCAGCCGGATGGAGCAGAGACTGGCGGAAGGGAGCAGCCTGCTCAGAAATGAGTGGGGAGCGGGGGATTATTTGATAACACTATGGGCGGATGCGGGAGAGTGGGGCAGGGAAATTCCTTTTCTGGTAAAAGAAAGACGGTTTTCGGAAGACGAGAGAAAGGCAATGCTCCATAAGCTGCAGTCGGAACTGCCTGATATTATCAAAAAAGAAAATCAGGACCTGGAACATGTGACAGGCGACTTGAATCTTATCTCTTCGGCAGACGGATATCCTTTCAGGATTGTCTGGAGAAGCGGCAGCAAAAGGCTGCGAAGGGACGGAAAGACAGACCGGACGGATATCGGAGAAAACGGAGAAAGGATTGTTCTGACAGCCGAAATCTCATATGGGGAAGAAAGCGAATGTTTTGACTATGAAATATACTTAATGCCGGAAATACTAAACGGCCAGGAACGCTTTTTCAGAAAGCTGGATGAGGCATTGGATGAAATGGATACCGACGGCGTCAGCAGAAAACAATTGTCGCTGCCGTCCCGGCTGGACGGCAGGAATATTGTCTGGAAAGAAAAAGGGACAAATTATGCAATGCTGTTACTTCTTCTTTCGTTAGCCGGATGTGTGCTGACGGGGAGGGGGATGGAAAACGACCTGATGAAAAGCTGTCGGAAAAGAGACAGACAGCTACGGATAGATTATCCGGATTTTGTCAGTAAGCTGCGTCTTTACTTATCGGCCGGGCTTACCGTAAAGAGTGCGTTTACCAGAATTACAACGGATTATGGGGAGCAGGGCGAAAGAGGCGGGATTCGCTACCTGTATGAGGAAATGAAAACTTCCTGCTATCAGCTTGAAAACGGGATAACAGAGGAAAAAGTATATCAGGATTTTGGAAGGCGCTGTGGAAAAACACAGTACCGGCGGCTTGGATTTCTGCTTTCCGTACATTTAAAACAGGGAAACGGGCATCTGCTTGCGATTCTTTCACAGGAAGCGGACGGGGCGCAGGAGGATGAGCGCAACATGGCAAGAAAGGCCGGGGAGGAGGCGGGTACAAAGCTTTTGCTTCCTATGATGCTGATGCTGTTAGTTATTATGTTTTTGGTTCTTGCGCCCGCCTACATGGATTTTGGAAGTATTTAAAATAAGTAACTGGAAATGGAATTGCAAAGAGGCGTCAGTATGATGCCGGGATAAGGAAAGCTGTAACGCTTTGGAACGGAGGAAAAAATGGTAAAAAGGATACTGGACATAATCAAACATGACAACAGAGGAATGGGGACGGTGGAAATGATACTGATTATTGTGGTTTTAATCGGGTTGGTGCTGATATTTAAAACCCAGATTCAGGAGCTTGCCGGAACAATTTTTGAAAAAATTTCGGTTGACAGTTCCGCCATTCTTGCCTGATGAAAGGATATCTGACGGTATTTCTGTCGCTTTCGCTGTCCATAATAACAGGGTTTATTCTGATGCTTACGGGAAATGCCATAAGAAATTCGGAAAAGGTAAGATTTGAATGTGCGGCGGATACCGGGATGAATGCGGTTCTTTCGGAATTTCATGCGGGGCTTTTGGAGAGATACGACCTGATTTATGTGGACGCGTCTTATCTGGGAAAAGAACCTTCCATTACAAATATGGAAGAAAGGCTGCGGTACTATATGGAAGAAAACACCTCGCAGGTTCTTGCAGGAAGCCATAAGCCCTGGGGAAGATTGTCTGTTGACAATACGGTAATATCGTTCTTTGAGACGGCTGCGGCGGATTATGGCAAGTCCATGAGAAATCAGGCGGTTCTTTACATAGAGGATACCGGTATTTCGGGAAAAGAGAGGGAAATGCCAGGTTTGATGGAGGAGGTCAGAGCCCTGGAATATGCCGCCCCGATGGAAGAGTGGACGGGGATTATGGAACAGATTGCAGGAACGGAGCTTCCGCGCGTTCAGAACGAGGAGGGAATATGGGAGGAAGTGCCGGTGTCTAACCCCGCGGACTGGGTTTATGCCCTGGCAGGAAGCGATATTCTTTATTTGTCCCAAATAGAGGCACAAAATATCAGTCCTGCCCGGGTAGATGTTTGGGATTACATTTCCCACAGACAAATCCGGAACGGTAAAAGCGCCGGGCGGCAATACAGAGAAGAGGAGGAACTGTTTTTATCCTACCTTTTTGATAAAATGGGGTATTTTGGAAGAGCACGGGAGGCGTCGCTTCTTGTCTGTCAGTTAGAATATGTTGTCATGGGGAAGGAATCGGATTTGGACAACATGAGAGCCGTGGCGGAAAAACTGCTCCGGTGGCGGTTTGCGGACAATGCTTCACTGGCTCTGTCGGACGCGGGGCTGAGAGCGGAAGCGTCGCAGGCGGCGGGGCGGCTGAAGGCGGTGACGCTCAAGGAGGAATTAAGGGCCCCGGTTGTGGAAAGCATTTTATATGCCTGCGCTTTTCTGGAAAGTATCTGCGATGTAAGGACTCTTTTGGCGGGCGGCGGCGTTCCCCTAAGAAAATCCGGGCATGGCATGTCCGTTGAGCGCGTTATGGCAGGCAGCCTTTATGGGGCGGAAGGCGGAGAAGGGCTGACTTACGGACAGTATCTGGCAGGTATGATTTTGTTGACCGATGGAAAGGAAACGAATCTGCGGACGATGGATATCATGGAAATGGATATCCGGGCTGCCGGCAGTAAAATGTTTTTCATGGATTGGTGCATAGAGAGATTTGAAGCGGAGATTACGGGCACAGGCGGCAACGGGAATCATTATTCACTGAAACGAAAATATGGGTATTTTTAATACCGAAAGGAAGGAGAAGTGCTCTCTTTGAGCGGTAAATATAAATGATTAAGATGAAAATCCCTTCTCTCAGGTTGCGTAAGAGAGTACTTTTTCTTCCTTTCGGGAAGGCAAAGGGGAGCATGGCGCTGGAAGGCAGTCTGGCGCTCCCTCTGTTTTTGTTTTTTATGATGACGGTGCTTCTTGGACTGGAAGCGGTGCGGTTTCAGTCCAATGTGCTGGAGGCGCTTCATCAGTCCGGAAATAAAGCGGCGTTTGAAGGATATCTGACAAAATACGCCGGTAAAGAAAGAGCGGGAGCGAAAGGGCAAATCAGAGAATATCTGGACGGCCAGGCGTATCCTTATCTGTGTGTGGCCGGCGGCGCGGAGGGCGTGCAGGTGGAGGAGCTTTCGCAAACGGAAGGAAACGGTCGGATAGAGATTTTAGTGGAATACGGCCTGAAGCCTTTTATACCATGTCTGCCGATTGGAGAAATAAGGGTAAAGGACAGATTTTTGAGTCATTTATGGATTGGATATCACGGCAATGGCGGGGAAAGCGGCGGGACGAAAGAGGTCTATGTGTACGTTACAAAAACAGGAAGCCGATACCATTTATCTGTCCAATGCACTTATCTGGGAATCCGCCCCTCGGCGGTTGGCTATGACGAAGTCGGCGGGCTTAGAAATCTGTCGGGAGGAAAATATTACGCCTGCCAGAGATGCAAACCGGCAAAGGGAGGAATTGTATATCTTACGAAGGACGGCCAGGCTTATCATGGCCGGTCGGACTGTTCCGCTCTTAAAAGAACCGTGTATATGATACCGCTCGGCGAGGCGGGCGGCTACGGCGCCTGCAGTAAATGCGCCGGATAAGGAGGCGGAGATGGCGGAGTACCTTGCCGGCCTTTTGCTGCTTGGCATAACGGCGGCGGAGGATATCAGGGAAAAGAAAATATCTGTCCGTGTTGTGTGCGTGTTTGCGTGCGGAGCGGTGCTGTATCACATGCTTTCGGGAAATAATTCCTTTGGAGAGATGGCTTTTGGCTTGTTTCCGGGATGCCTGCTCCTTATGCTTTCCGCGCTGACCGGGGAAAGCATCGGATACGGGGACGGAATACTGGTGCTGACATTGGGATTGTGGACGGGCGGATGGTTTGCGTTTGCGGTTACGGTTATCGGAATTATGCTGTCAGGGATTTACGGAACGTTTTGCCTGCTGAAAAGGAAGAACGACCCGATTCCGTTTGTGCCTTTTTTACTTTTGGGAATGGAGGTATTGTTGTTTTATGCATAAAAAATGGAATGGATATTTTACGGTAGAAGCGAGCTTTATTTTACCGTTGGTGCTGTTTTTATATTTACTGATTATCCTCTCGGCGCTCTTTTTATATTGCCGCTGTGTGATTTCCCAGAACAGCTTTCTGCTGGGAATGCGTGCGGAACGTTTTTCAGAGGAGAGCGGCGGGTGCGGGGAAGTTATCTACGGAATGGAGGAAGCGGCCGGCTGGCAGGCCCAAAGTTATGTGGAGGAGAGAATGCTGCGTTTAAGGCGGTTCTATCCCTGTTTTCCTACAACAGAGGAAATATATGAGGAAAACAGAGCGAAAGTTGCAGTTCGGGCCATTCAAAAAGGCTCCGGAAAAATGATGGAAAAGGAACTTTATAAGACAAACCCAATAGAAATCATCAGAGAAGGGAGAAGGGGCTGATGCTGGATATCAAATATTATAAGGATTACAGGCATAATTATCTCATATTAAAGGATAATGGATGTCTGGCAGAAAATGTTTATCAGAGAAAAATGGTAACGGAAAACAAAATCAAAGGTCTTTTGGAAAGCCGGGAGCGGCATATTAACGGAGATACGCTGCTGTATTATGAAATCACTTCCAAACAAAGCCTCGCCAGTATTTACGACGGAAAAAATATCGGTACAGAGCAGTTGTGCGATTTTTTTATGCAGATGAAAAGAGTAAACGAGCGCCTGCAGAAATATTTACTGGACAGCAGTTGCCTGGTTCTGAAGCCGGAATATATTTTTCTGGATATGAAAAGAGGAGAATACTATTTTCTCTATTATCCCGACCCGGAGGAAGGAAAATTTTCCGAGCTGCTTGATTTTTTGATGGCCAGAGTAAGCAGTGAAGATATGGAAGCCGTTGAGATTGTGTATAAAATAGCGGATTTAACGGGGAAAGAACAGTTTGTACTGGACGAAATCCTGGGATGGTTTCAGGAGGATATTATCGACGCCGGAAAGGGGCATAAAAAAGAGCAGAAAATTAAGGACATGCCGGGAAGGGATTTTATTCTGCCAAAGGAAGGGGTTTCAATCGAAGGTGAGGACGGTGAGGCTGGTATGCCGGTTGATTTGGCGTCGGAAAACCGCGGAGAGGACAGGAGAAAAGGGATAGCTGCTATATGCGCTGTATGGGGAACGTGGATTTTAGGAAGCGGCGTATTGGTTTATTTAAGAAGTATTTACGAATTTTCCGGCGGGGAAAATATTTATTTTCTGGCGGGATGGATTGCTATGACTGTTTTGGGATTGGTTTTTTCCGCGATATTATTCTATAACGAAAGGATTAAAAGCAATAAAAGAGAAAGAAATCAGACCCTCCCGGAGGAGGCGTACCGTTTTGTGGATACTTCGGAGTATGAGACGCCGCCGCCTTCGACGGAGGCAGGAAATACGGTTTTTATTCCCTGGACAGAAAACTGTGAAAATAAACTATACAGTATGGACAGAAAAAACAAATGCCACATAGACCTTGGGAAACTGCCTCTTACGGTGGGCAAGATGGCCGGCGCAGTGGATATGATTGTCGGGGAACAAAGCATAAGCCGTATGCATGCTAAATTTTCGAGAGACGGAAACAATATTTATATAACAGACCTTAATTCGACGAACGGCACCTTTAAAAACGGAGTGCGTCTTATGCCGAATACGTCGGAAATGATTGAGCCGGGAGATGAAATTCGCCTTGGAAAGTTAAAATTTATTTACAGATAGTAGAAAGGGCTTTATACTAAGTGTAATAATTATATGACATGGAAGGTAGAGGCAAAATGAAGATTAACATTTATTATGGCGGCAGAGGGCTGATGGATGACCCGACGCTGTATGTAATCAACAGAATGCAGGCCGTACTGGAAGAGCTGCATGTTACGGTTGAACGATTTAACCTTTATGAACTGAAGAGCCAGATAATTACATTGCCTCAAACGATAAAATCCGCAGATGGGATTATACTTGCGTCAACGGTGGAATGGTATGGAATAGGCGGCTACATGCATCAGTTTCTGGATGCCTGCTGGCTTTACGGCGACAAAGAGAAAATTGCCGCAACGTATATGTGCCCGATTGTCATGTCCACGGCATTCGGAGAACGGGACGGGAAACTTACGCTTTCGGCAGCTTGGGAGATTTTAGGGGGGCTTCCCTGCAGCGGTGTTTGCGGTTACATTGCCGACCCTTCTGTTTTTGAGGAGAATGAGGAATACGGCAAAATCATTGAAAAAAAGGCGGAAAACATGTATCGCACCATCAGCCAGAAAATGGTAAGTCTTCCCGCCAGCAATCAGGCTGTCAAACAGAAAGTTTTTATTACCAAGAATATTGATTTGACACCGCAGGAATCCGAGCAGTTGTCCAGATACGTTGCCGACGACAGCTATGTGAAAAGGCAGAAACAGGATATACAGGAGCTTACAAGCATGTTCCGGGATTTGATGGGAGGCAGCGAGGCAGAGGGCGGAGAAGAGGAATTTATTAAAGAATTTAAAGAGCATTTTGCGCCTCAGCCCGGACTTAAGGCGGTTTACAGGATTTTAATAGAGGGAAAAAGAAAGCCGTTCATCATTGAGGTTGACGGACCGGAACATAATATATACTACGGGAATGTTGACTATTCGGATGTGGAGATTCAGATGAACAAGGAAACCATGGAAGACATCATATTTGCGAGAATGACTTTCCAGCGGGCTTTTATGGGCGGCGCGATGAAAATGAAAGGGGACTTCAGGATTCTCCGCTCATTGGACCAGATATTTGTCTTTATGGGAAAATAAGATTGGAAGCAGAAGAAAGACTGAATATTAACATGCGCTTTAAATATGGCGCAGAAATGGGGAAAAGATGAAGCAGGATAATTGTATTTTTTGCAAAATTATAGCAGGGGAAATACCGTCTCAGACGATTTATGAAGATGATAAGTTCAAAGTAATTCTTGACGTGGCGCCGGCAACTAAGGGACATGCGTTGATACTGCCCAAAAGCCACTACGCGAATCTTTATGAGCTGCCCGAGGATATGGCGGCGGATACCGTTAAACTGGCAAAGAAAATGATGAGGGTTATGACGGACAGGCTAAGCTGCGACGGATTTAATATTCTGCAGAATAACGGGGAGATTGCGGGGCAGAGCGTATTTCATTTTCATATGCATTTGCTGCCCAGATACAAAGACGACGGAGAAATTCTGAAATACATTCCCCGGAATCCCGACCCGAAAGAGCTTGAGCAGATTAGAAAAACCATCACAGATTAAGATACGGACAGGACTTCTTGTAATGAAGATAATTAATGTTGAGGAAATTACCAGAAATATCAAAGAGATGTGCATTGAGGCAAATCATTATCTTACCAATGATATGAAAACCGCTCTGATGCAGGCCGCTAAAAAGGAGCGCTCCCCTCTTGGAAAACAGATTTTGGGCCAGCTTGAAGAGAATCTTCAGATTGCCGCGCAGGATATGATTCCGATTTGTCAGGATACGGGAATGGCGGTCATATTTATGGAAATAGGGCAGGATGTTCATGTGGAGGGCGGAAGTCTCACGGAAGCGGTCAATGAAGGCGTAAGGGAGGGATACCGGGAAGGGTATCTGCGTAAATCGGTAGTTGGCGACCCTGTTATCAGAGAAAACACAAAGGATAATACGCCGGCTGTAATTCATTATGATATGGTTTGCGGTGATGAAATTAAAATTACCGTTGCGCCGAAGGGCTTCGGAAGCGAGAATATGAGCCGTATATTCATGCTCAAACCGGCGGATGGTATAGAAGGCGTGAAAAACGCGGTCATCACGGCTGTAACGGAGGCGGGTCCAAATGCATGCCCTCCTATGGTGGTAGGCGTTGGAATGGGAGGAACTTTTGAAAAATGCGCGTTACTGGCAAAAAAAGCGCTGACAAGGCCGGTGGACGAGCGCTCTAAAATTCCCTATGTGCGGGAACTGGAGGAGGAATTGCTCCAAAAAATCAATAAATCCGGAATAGGACCCGGCGGACTTGGCGGCAGTACAACGGCGCTGGCCGTGAACATTAATACTTACCCTACACATATTGCCGGGCTTCCGGTTGCGGTCAATATTTGTTGCCATGTGAACAGACACTGCGTAAGAGTGCTTTGATATACGAAATGGACGGGAGAAAACAGTAATGGACAGACATATAGCGGTTCCCTATGACGAGAAGACCGCCCGGGAGCTGAAAAGCGGCGATTTGGTATACCTGACGGGAACTATTTATACGGCCAGAGACGCGGCGCATAAAAGAATGTACGAGGCGATGGAAAAAGGACAGGCTCTTCCATTTGATTTGAAAAATAACGTTATCTATTATATGGGACCGTCTCCGGCCAGGGAAGGCCGCCCGATTGGGTCTGCCGGTCCGACAACAGCCAGCCGTATGGATAAATACGCACCGGCTCTTTTAGACCTTGGTTTAAACGGAATGATAGGAAAAGGGAAAAGAAAGGCCGAGGTAAGGGAAGCGGTTATTCGTAACAATGCTGTATATTTCGCGGCGATAGGGGGAGCGGAGATCGGAAGAGCACACGTCTGAACTCCAGTCACACAGTGATCTCGTAAAATAATATACAAGTAGTCAATAACTGCTTTCAAAGTCAATTCTAAGTTCCGAGACAATTGCATATGACGACCTGGGAACAGAGGCGATTCGCAAGCTAAAGGTAAAGGATTTCCCGGTGATTGTCGTAATTGATTCGGAGGGAAGCGACCTTTATGAGACTGCGATAGAAGACTATCGGGAAGATTAGGAGCTGCGGACATGAGAATTGCGCTGATGGTAGTTAAGCTTTTTTGGAAAGTCCCTTATTATTTTTTGAAAATCTGGTGGTGCGGAATTAACGATAAAATTTCATATGATAAATCTTTCTGGGCCATTCAGAAAATAACCAGAAAGGCGAATCGTGCGGGAAGAGTAACGATTGAAACACACGGCATAGAAAATATACCGGAAGAAGACGGATTTATTTTTTTCCCTAATCATCAGGGAATGTTTGATGTGCTTGTATTCCTGGATTCCTGTCCGAGGCCGTTTTCCTTTGTAGCCAAAAAGGAGGTCAAGGATATCATTCTTTTAAAGCAGGTTATAAGAGCGTTAGGAGCCTATGCTATGGACAGGGATGATATCAGGCAGTCTATGAAGATTATCAATGCCATGACGGAAGATGTAAAAGGGGGTAAGAATTTTCTAATCTTTCCGGAAGGAACAAGAAGCCGGGCCGGAAATCAGTTGGTGGAATTTAAGGGAGGAAGTTTTAAGAGCGCCACAAGAGCAAAATGCCCGATTGTACCCTGCGCGCTGATTGATTCCTTCAAACCTTTCGATGAAAATTCGATTCGGCCGGTAACCGTAAAATTAATTTATATGCCGCCAATGTATTATGAAGAATACAAGAATATGAAGACAAGTGAAATTGCAAACGAGGTAAAAAGGAGAATTGAGAGCACAATTAAAGAATATTTAAAAAATACCCAATAAAAAGGATTGACAAACAAAATCGGCTTATGTATAATAACTTTTGCGTTGAAAATGTAAAGTAAATATTGGTAGCGGTGTAATTCAGAGCATGGAGAAATACTCAAGAGGCTGAAGAGGCGCCCCTGCTAAGGGTGTAGGTCGGGTGACCGGCGCGAGGGTTCAAA
>CAJTMZ010000018.1:0-4817 GCA_910577445.1 uncultured Lachnospiraceae bacterium
TGATTTCAATGGTGAAGATACTCCTATGAGCAAAGCCGGTAATCGTTATCTCAGATACTATCTTGGCGAAGCCGCCAACAGTATGAGAAAACATAATGTTGAGTACGGAGCGTACTATCGTAGGAAGTACAACGAAGTTCCGAAACATCAACACAAAAGAGCACTCGCGCTGACTTCACGTAAATTCGTCCGCTTGGTTTATGGATTGCTGGCCAGAAACCAACTGTACTCCGGCGTATCGCTGGATACATCAAATGAATAACTGTTTTTAACCTGTGTTTTCTCATAGGTCTATTAAAGTTACCCTTTTTTCTGAAAAACATATCAAAATCTTTTCAAAAATCATCTTGACATATCACCAGATTGCTCCTTTTCCTGTCCGTTACTTCTCTTTCGCTCACTGCTCCCATGCCTTCTGCCTGCTTCTGATAAACGCCAGCGCGTTTTGGGCCAGCATGTCCATTTCCTCCTCCGTGGCGCCGTCACTCTGGTCGCGGTAAATCTTAATGTCTTTTCCCACCTGTCCTCCGGGTTTTATAAAAGGCTCCATCACGATTTTTCCCTGATAGCCAATGCTTAAAAGCCCCCGGCAGATGCTGTCCCAGTCTATCCTCCCAAGACCGGGCGTTTTCCTGTTGCATTCCCCGATATGGAAATGGCCCAGATAATCCCCTGCCGTCCGGATTGCCTCGTAAAGGGAATCCTCCTCGATATTCATGTGAAAGCTGTCCAGAAGGAGCTTTACTTTGGGAGCACCAAGCTCTTTCACAAAATCCACGCCTTCCTGCGCCGTATTAAGCAGATACTGCTCGAACCGGTTTACAACTTCCAGGCAGTAATCAATATCATAGTCCTCCGTCACCTTCGCAATTTCCTTAAGGGAGGCCAGGCTTCTTTCTCTCGCCTGCATTTTGTAATCATAAGTTACCGTTCTTCCCGGCCAGGCGGAATACAAAATTCCTCCGAAAGTCTTTCCGCCCATTTCGTAAATACAGGAAAGAAGACGCTTCACATAATCTTTCCCCTGCGCTCTCACCTCCGCGTCCTCGTGGGCCAAATCATAACAGGGCGGCAGTCCGATACAGTAAGTCAGCTCTATCCCCTCCGTGCGCGCGCAGTCCGCAATTTCCTTTCTCTTATCCTTCGTCATCTCCGGCAGGCATCCCGCCGCCAGCTCCAGCACATCAAATCCCAGGCGGGCGGCCTTTTTGATGTAATAGCAGTAATCCGCTTCCCATTCCCTCTCCCAAAACGCAAAATATATTCCCGTCTTATTCATTTTTATAACCATGCTCCTTTTCCATCTTTTCCTTCTGCAAACGGACAATCTGTCCCGTTACAATAGACTCATTTCCCGCGTTGACTACTTTCACCGCCATCTTTCCGTCATGGGCCGTCACCTTCGGCTCTCTGTCACTTAAGATGCAGTCCACAAAATCGATATCCTCCTCCAGGTACGCATCCCTGAACAAATACCGCCAGCTATTCGTAAAACCACTGTACTTTTTCATATCGTCGCGGCACACGGTAATGCTCCGCTCGCTGGTTTTTCCCAGAAAAATGCATCCCTTTGTTCCCAGAATCTCCACCCGCGCGTCGTATCCGTATTTCACGCCCTGGGCTCCGTCAATCATTCCCTGCATTCCGTTTGCAAAGCCTGCCGCAAGAATCACATTGTCATAAAAGTCGGGAAATTCCTCCTTTGCCTCAGGACAGCGGTAGTTGCCGCCGATTGCATAGACCGTAGCAAATTCGCTTCCCGTAAACCATCGGAGGGTATCGATATCGTGGCTGTTTACCTCGGCTAAAGGACCGTTGCTCTTTTTGATATCATACATCCAGGGCTTCGGGGTGCTGGGGCCTCTGGTATTGGATTTTACCATCACCACATCGCCGATTTCCCCGGCCTCCACAACGCTTTTGGCCTCCATAAAAGCACTGTCAAACCGCCTCATAAATGCCAGTTGGAGTTTTACCCCGCCTCTTTTCGCGGCCTCCTCCATCCTGCCGCATTCTTCCACCGTCATTGCCATCGGCTTTTCGCACAGGATATGTTTGCCTCTCCGGGCGGCTGCCACGGCTATTTCACAGTGGTATCTGGTGGGCGTTACGATAACAACTCCGTCAACCCCGGGATTTTCCAAAAGCTCCCGATAGTCCGTATATCCCTTTTCGATACCCAACTTGCGGCATGCGTTCTCCACGTTTTCTTTACACGAATCCGCCACCGCCGCAAGATAAGCGCGGGGCACCGACTGAGAAAAATTCCCGGCGTGTATCATTCCCGCTCTGCCCGCTCCAATCAGGCCGATTCCAACTTTTCCGTTTTTCATTCACCCATTTCTCCTCTCTGTTTTTATCTCTAAAATAATATTTGTCTTGCAATTTTTTATTTTCCTGTTATACATTTAAAGTAACGTTTACAGGAGGCTTGCACATGTACAAGGTATTAATTGCGGAAGACGAAATGCTGGTTCGCACCGGAATCCGTGCTTCCATCGACTGGGAAAAATTCAATATGTTTGTTGTCTGCGAGGCTTCCAACGGCCAGATGGCCTGGGAGCTTTATCAGCAGCACCGGCCCGATTTGGTGCTCACCGATATCAAAATGCCTCTGATGGACGGAATTGAGTTCATCCGCAAAATCCGGGAAGAGGGACAGTCCACTCAGGTAATCATTCTCTCCTGCCTGGAAGATTTTTCTCTGGCAAAGGAAGCCATACGGCTTGGCGTTGCCGGCTACATTCTCAAGCTGACTATGACCACCGAAGAAATGGAAGATGTCCTTGCTTGTGTCAAGGCTGCTCTCGATGAAGTTTCCCAGTCCAAAACGCCTTCCGTAACGCCGGTAAAGCTGTCCGAAATTCTGGAAAACAATCTGCTGGGCTGCTTTGTCTACAATTTCCCGCCCCTTACCGACTGCCTTGAAACCTTAAAAAGCTATCAGGTTACCATCCATCCCCACGATATCGTAGTGGCTTTGATGGAAATCGACCAGTACGAGCACCTGCAGGATATCTATCAGGACAGCCGGGGCCAGCTTATTCATTTTTCTATACTAAATATCGTAAATGAGATACTGGGAAAAAATCACTCCGGCTTTGTGATACACGAATCCGGCGCGCGCTACCTTATGCTTTTCCACAGCCGGACACAGCAGCATTCTTACCGCCTGATTTCCGGTGTTCTTGACGAAATACATACTGTTTTAAGCAATTACTTCAACGTGTCTCCGATTTTTTATATCAGTGAAATGGCCCAGAGCACCGCGCGGCTTCGCCAGTTATACCAGCAGTGTGCCGCGTTGTCCGATTACCGTTTTTTCATTCCCTCCGGCTCCATGAATTACTACGGCAGCTCCTTTAAAACCACTCTGATTTCGTCCCTTTTGTCCCGCACCAGACAGGCCCTTTCCGCTCTGTCGGACGACACCTTTTCGGGCCTTCTCTTAAAGCCGCTGGAGGACGAACTGCAAAGGGAGCTGAGCATGAAATCCGTCCTCAACATTTTTTATGACGTTTATATCGCTATTCTTCATAAATATCAGCCCGACGAAAAGGAAGCCTTCCGGCGGGTACGGGATTTTCTCCAGAGCCTGTCCTCCTGCCAGAACTACTACGAAATGCTGCAGCAGTTCCTTACCTTTGCAAAAACGCTGGAAAAGCTGGCAAAGGAACGCATTCCCTGCAGCCGTGAAATTATTCAGGCCCTCTCTTTCCTGCAAAGCAACTACGGCAGGCAAATCACTTTAAACGAAGTGGCCGGCCTTGTGGGACTGAGCCCTAACTATTTCAGCAGCATCTTCAAAAAGGAACTGGGCACTTCCTTTCTGGAGTATTTGAACCGCTACCGCATTGAAAAATCCATGGAGCTTTTGCAGAATACCGCCCTAAAAACCTATGAGATTGCTTTCCGGTGCGGCTTTTCCGACGAAGGCTATTACGGAAAAACCTTCAAAAAATATACCGGAAAAACCCCCAACGAATACAAGAAATCCTGTTCCTTTGCCACCCTGTCCCAATAAAAGGAGCCCGCCGCCATGTTCAGATTTCCGAAAGATAAAGCCATCAGCCTGAAGCTCAAATCCAAGCTGCTGCTGTCCTTTATGTTAAGCAGCACCCTCATTCTCCTGTTTTTTGCGCTGATTTTCTACCGCTATACCTCCAACGCTCTTTTAGAGCAGTCGGAACAGGCAACTTTAAACTCCTTAAGCCAGTTGGAATCCAACCTTACCACTGTGCTCGATACGGTCAACATGATAAGCAACAATATTCTGGTATCCTCCTATCTTTCCGAGGAAATGAAGCTGGAGGAAATCCGCTCGTCAGGCGACGTCCAGTTTATCAATGATATTTATAATTTCTTTTCGGAACTGATGGGAAGCTACGACTATATCCATTCCATCGTCTATTACGGCGACAACGGAATCATCATGGGGGCAAGCAGCCAGAAAAATTTCTTTCAGCCCTCCCCGGATAAAGGTAACTTTTTTTACGAATCCACCCTGCGTAAGGAACTGGACGAAGGGAAAAATTCCGTTATCTGCGGCGGCCTTTGCTACAGCGACTTTTTTCCCGGCCTTTCCGCCAATATGCGGGATGTGCGCTATATTTCCCTTGGCAGGCGGCTGCGCACCATGCACAACTTAGGCGGATATGTGGTGGTGAATATCCCCGAGTCCTATATACGTTCCTTTTACCACGGAGATTCCCGCAGTTCGTCAAATGAAAGTATGCTCCTTGACTCCCACAATACGATTATTTCCTGCGAGGACAAATCGCTGATTGGCACTTTTGCAAAGGTGGAGCCCCTCGACG
>CAJTMZ010000018.1:4827-40185 GCA_910577445.1 uncultured Lachnospiraceae bacterium
CAGCCACACCGTCCGTCTTACCCTGGCGCGGGGCGACAACGAAAAGCTAAACAGCACCCACCAGATTATTTACTATCCGTACAGCCGCTACGGGCTTTCCATTGTGTACGAAATTCCGTACATCACCCTGTTTGCCAATATTAAACAGTTGAAAATCCTGCTGGTTATTCTGTTGATTGTTTTTATTATTCTGGCGCTGCTTGTCAGCACCTTCTGGATTTATACCCTTACCCGGCCGCTCAACCGCCTCATCGAAGCCATGAAGACCATGGGAAGCGGGCATCTTGGCATTAAACTGGATGGCCGGGAAACCTCCGATTTCAAATTTCTCACCGACCAGTTCAACCAGATGTCCCAGAACATCCAGTCGCTGATTCAGGAAAATCAGGCTATTTCGGAGCAGCGGCACGAACTGGCGCTGCAAAACCTGCAGACACAGCTAAACCCGCATTTCCTCTACAATACCTTAAACACCATCAAGTGGATGGCTATCGTGAGCAAGGCGGATAATATCGCCTCCTGCGTAACCGCGCTGGGCAATCTGCTGCAGCCCCTGTTCCGCAATACCAAAACCACCTGGCCGCTTTCGGAGGAACTGAATTATCTCAAAAATTATCTCTGCATTATGAACTACCGGACCGGAGAGCCCGTCGTCTTTACCCCCGATATCGACTCGTCCGTTTTGGGATGCACGGTTCCCAAATTTATTCTGCAGCCTCTCCTTGAAAACGCCGTTTCCAACTTTAATCCCTCGTCGGAGATTAAAAACTCCATTTCCCTGACCGGAAGCCGCCGGGAAAACGAAATTCTGCTCCGGCTTCAGGATAACGGCCTTGGGATTCCGGCCGCAAAGCTGGCGCTGCTTCAAAACCTTCTGGCCTCCAACGAGGACTGTTCCGCTCCTCTTGACAGGGCCTCCCTTCCCGAAGGCATCGGTATCGGTATTTTGAACACCAACCGTAGAATCAAGCTGCAGTACGGCAATTCAAGCGGACTTACCATCGACTCCTCTGAAGGTATCGGGACTACCATAACCATCACGTTAAAAGAGACGTCATAACCCTCTTTTCCGCTTCCGGCGGTAAAAAGGCACTGCCCATACCGGACAGTGCCTTTCTAAGTACATGGGTTTTGGAAAAAATGGTATGTCAATTATTTTGTTGCAAATTCCTGCGCAGTCTTCTGAGCTTCTCCCCAGATTACTTCCATTTCCGCCACAACCTCCGCATAGCCTTTTCCTTCAATCGCCTCGATAAAGGCTGCCTTCTTTGCCTCAAACTCCGCCTCGGACGCCATAATCACATCCGCAACGCCTACTTTGACATATTCGTCTACCTGAGCGGACAGATTCTTGGTTTCATCGGAAGGCTCCTTGATAAGATTGAACGTTAAATCCATTTCCGTCATTAACTGGTATTCTCCGGAAGCAATTTTTGCTTCGATTACCTGACCTGCGTATTCCGCGTCAGGCGTGTCGCTGTCCGCGATAAAAATCCTGTCAATCTCCGTTACGGACTTCTTTACTTCGTCGGCCGCTTTTAACAGGCTGGAAGGATAGCCGTCAGAGAGAATCTGGCTGGAGCTTAAGCCTGAGAGTTTCGTATAGGCAAAGCCTTCGCTCTGGGCATAAGTCGGGTTTGCCGCCACATTGTCTCTGTACGCCTGGGTCATCTGCGGAACGCCGTCCACCACTTCCCAGTGAACGCCCTCCACTCCGCTGTTGAGCAGTCTGGCGCCTTCTTCGCTGAACAGATAATCAATCATCTTGATTGCCTTTACAGGGTCCTCACAGTTTTTCGTAAGCGCCAGAGGATAATCCTGCGCCCATCCGAAAGGCTTCTCGCCTTCAAAAGCGCCGTACATATATGTCAGTCCGGTAGGGATAATCTCAAATCCTTTTTCAGGATGGCCTGCTGCCGCATAGGTATCGTTTGCCGTGTTGTAAAGCCAGTTTGCATATGTCACAAAGGTCTGGCCGTTTTTCAGCTTGTCCATATAGTTGTCGTATTTCTGTGTGAAAATTTCCGGGTCCAGAATCCCCATATTATAGGCCTTATTGTAGTACTTCATGCAGTCCCAGAAAGGCTCTGAATAATAGGTTGCCAGAGGCTGTTTGTTCACCATGTCGTAGCACATGCCGTAAGACCAGTTGGTCACGCCGTCCATCGCCTGATAAGGAATGGTCCACATCCACAAGCCCCAGTCGCTCCACCCGGAAATCGCATAGGTTTTCTTGCCGTCCTCCGTCTCCGGTTCCGCGTCCTGCATTGCCTTTAAGGTATTCAGGTAATCGTCAATGGACACAATTTCGGGGGCTCCTATCTGCTTATACAAATCGTAACGGGTATAAAGCGCAAGGTTCGCGCCGGAGCGGTCCACCACCTTTTTGTCGGTAACCTTGTTGATTTGTACCGGAAGGTAGTAAAGCTGGCCGTCGTTGCTTAAAAACTCTTTGGAATACTCGATTGCATCCGCAAACCTTTCTTTCAGATTGGGAGCATGTTCTTCAATCAGTTCGTCTAAGGGAATAAGCTGCCCGCTCTCTAAAAGCGCGTTGGCGTCCACACCCAAATCGCCGTAGTTGCTGTTCACAATACCGGGAAGGTCTCCGCCCGCTAAAAGCACTTTGAATTTCTGCGCGTCGCCGTTGACTACGTTCAGACGCACGCCTGTCCTCTCGGCAATCGCGTTTGCAATCGTGGTGCTCTGGGGACCGGTTTCAAGGGAATCCTTACACCAGAAAGTGATTTCTGTCTCTGCGCCGTCACCGCCGTCCTCGTTTGTCGGCTGCGTACTCTGGCCCTCCGACGACGCGGACGCGCTTTCCGCATTGCTTTCTGTTTTGGCGGTTTCCTTTTCCTGGCCGCCGCAGCCGCTTAACACGGATGCCAGCATTACGGAACTTAAAAGTAAAGCCGTGATTTTTTTCATTCTACGTTTCATATTTTTTCCTCCTTTTTATCCTTTCACCGCTCCCATCATAATTCCCTTCACAAAATGCTTCTGTAAAAAGGGATACACACACATGATAGGAACCGTTGCAATTACCGTGATACACATCTTGATAGCCATAGGCGTAACCTTTACCGCATTGGCCGTGTCCGCCATTGTCTGGGAAGTCACGTTTGCCACACTCTGTGCCTGATTGATATAATTGTACAAAATCATCTGCATTGTCTGCAGGTTCTCGTCATTGACAAGAAAATAGTTGTCCGTCCAGTTGTTCCACTGCGCAACGGCCGCATAGATTGCAATGGTCGCCACAATCGGTTTGCACAGCGGAAATATGATGGAAAAGAAAATCCGAAAATACCCTGCCCCGTCAATTCTGGCCGATTCCTCCATGGAAGCAGGAAGGGATTCCATATAGGTTTTAATCAGAATCATATAGTATGCCGAAACCGCTCCGGGAACGATATAGAGCAGGAAATTATCCTTCAGTCCATAAGCGCGCATCGTCAGATACCAGGGAATCAGTCCTGCGTTAATATACATTGTGATGACGAAAAAGCGGTAAACCAACTGCCTTGCAAACATTTCCTGTTTGGTCATCAGATAAGCCAGAAACGAAGTACAGATTACCGTGACTGCCGCCCCCAAAAAGGTACGCAGAACCGATATTCCAAAAGCCCCCACAATATTGTTCAGCGAAAAAATCGTCTTATAGGTCTGCAGCGAAAACCCTTTCGGCAAAAGAATCGCCCTGGAAGCCAGTTCCGGATTGCTGATAGAATAGATTACCACATAGTAGAAAGGATAAATGCTGATAATGGTAATCAGTATATACACAAAATAATTCACGATATCAAAGAATGTAAATTTCTGTTTCATGTTTATAACCATGCTCCTCTCCTACACGATAGATTCACCCCTCAGCTTTTTCGACAGCCGGTTCGCGCCGAACAGCATCGCCACACTAAAAACCGTCTTTAACATTCCAAGCACCGTGGAATAGGAATAATCGTTAATCAAAATACCCACTTTATACACGTAATAATCAAGGACTTCAATACGGTCCGCAACCAGCGGATTAAAAAACACGAAATACTGGTCGAAGCCGTTGTTCAGCAGATTACTGATACTAAGCAGAAGCAGTACAAAAAACGTGGGATATAAGCCGGGTATCGTGATATTCTTAATCAACTGGAAACGGCTGGCTCCATCCACCTTTGCCGCCTCATAAAGCTCCGCGTCAATTCCCGCTATCGCGGCAATATAAATGATTCCGTTCCATCCCATGGACTTCCATATGCCAAGAAACCACTGCAGCCACCACGTAGCCTTGTTCTCTCCAAGGACATTGACATAGGAGTCCGACGCTCCCAGAAGCTTTAAGATATTTGCTATCAGACCGTCATTGGAAAAGATAGCGAAGCTTAGGGAAAACACAATAATCCAACTGATAAAGTAGGGCAATGTGGTCGTGGTCTGCACGAATTTTTTGAAAACCGGCCGGCGTATCTCGTTTAAGAATATGGCAAAAAACATGGGAATCGGCGCCGACAAAAGTCCCAGGCCGCTCATCACCAGCGTGTTGCGCAGTACTCTGGATAAATCCCGCCAGTCGGTGACAATTTTCATAAAATTTTTCATTCCCACAAATTCCATCTCGCCAAGCTTAAACCCCGGTTTATAGTCAAAAAGTCCGTAAAGCCAGCCGAAAATCGGCACATAAGCAAAAGCAAAAATAAATATCATAAAAGGCAGGGCCATCAGAAACAATCTGTATTTCGGTTTGATATTTCCAGCCCTTCGTTTTTCCAATTTCATTCCTCCTTCCCTGACAAGTATACGTTCCGGATTCGTATGATTTATCGTATAAGTATATTATATGGGGAAAAAAAGCCTTCTCAATGGACGAATCTATCATTTTACGGAGGATTCGGGGAGATTGTTAAAAGATACTGTAGAGATTTTGAAATGAATAATAAGAAATTAGGAAATTTTTACGATTTTTCAAAAAAAGATACCGCCTTACCGGCGGCATCCTTACTTTCTTATTTTAGCCCCGTCCCAAAATCCGGGAACGAAAGGACACTATTTCCCCATCACACGGGCAAGCTCCTCTCTTCCCCTTTCATAAGACCTGCTCACCTCATCAAACAATCCCTCATAAAATCTGACCGCCGCCTGCTGCCGCTCCCGGGCAAGCCCGCCGCCCTTTTCCGTATAAAAATTGGCGTAAATATTTTCCAGCTTATACTTATATTCCTGAAAAAAAGACGGAGCCAAATCTTCTTCGCCCCCTGAAACGCTTCCGTCCGACGTCACTGTATAGAGAGGCTCGCCTACAATCCCCTTATACATCAGAGTCCTTGCAATTCCAAGGGCTCCCGCTACGTCCAGCTTGTCCGCGTCGAACAGGATTTTTGCTTCAATACTTTGCGGCGGATTTCCCTTCCTGAACCTGTGAGTCCAAATACACTGCTTCACCTGCTCCGCAAAAGTCTCATCAAATCCCCTCTCTGTCAGAAAGCGGTACGCCATCTCCCCGCCCGCCTTGGCATGGCACACAGAAGGATTTTTATACTGCTCTCCCCGTCCGATATCATGCAAAAGACACGCGGCAATCAGGATATCGTAATTTACTGGCATATCCGACGTCTGTTCTTCCTCTCTTGTCTTCTGCCCTTGCGCCTGCTCTCTGTTTTGATTCCTCTGCTCTTGTGACTGCTCTCTGCTTTGATTCCTCTGCTCTTGTGACTGCTCCGGCTGCCCGCTTCCGGCTTCGGTAACCGCGCGGGCAATTTCCAGCGCATTATACAAAACCCTGTAAATATGCTCCTTGTCATGGGCGCTGTCCTTCATGCAGGAAAGCATATAATCTTCTATCATGGAGTATGTTTTTTTATCCATAGTTTTCTTTTTCCTTTCTGTGCTCTGACACTTTCGCAGCAAATGATTGAATTATCCGTTTAAATTTTCTATAATGATATCATACTTTTTCCGCTTGCAGAACGGAATTTGTCAACACCTGAAAAATAAAATGAAAACACACAGACGGGAGCATACAATGAAATACGCATTTACACACGGAAATATTTTAACCGGAAATCTCGATGAGAACAGCCATATGACTGTCCTGACAAATTATACCCTGATAACAGGGGACGACAGAATCCTGTCCGTTCAGCCGGAGAGTTCAGAAATACCGTCAGACTGCCGGATAATTGATTTGAACGGAAAGTTCCTTCTTCCGGGCCTTATCAACCTGCATGCCCATCTTGCCTCCTCCGGCAAGCCCCCAAAGGAAAACGCAAAACCGGTGGACTATAAGAAATTATTTGAAACCTTAAGCAAGTATAAATTTGTCTTAAAGATACTGACCAAAATGCAGGCGAATCTTGCCAGAACACAGCTTTACAGCGGCGTGACCACCCTTCGCACTGTGGGCGGAATCATGGATTTGGACAGCCAAATCCGTGACAAAATCCGCGCCGGGAAACTCGAAGGGCCTGACCTTTTCGTGGCCAATACTGCCATCTCCGTTCCCGGAGGTCATTTTGCCGGCTCCCTTGCCACCGAGGCCAAAAGCCCTGACGAAGCGGCCCATGATGTGGACAAAATTGCCGGAACGCATCCTGACCTTATCAAACTGATGATTACCGGCGGGGTCATGGACGCATCCGCCGAAGGCGAACCCGGCGTTCTTCGGATGAAACCGGACATCATAAACGCCGCATGTAATCGGGCCCATGAGCTTGGTTATCCGGTTGCCGCACATGTGGAGAGTCCTGAGGGCGTGCGGGAAGCCCTGAAAAACGGAGTGGACACCATTGAACACGGCGCCAGGCCTGACGATGAGATGATACAGCTTTTCAAAGAAAAAAACGCCGCGCTCATCTGCACCCTTTCGCCTGCCCTGCCTTACGCCATATTTGATTTGTCAGTCAGCCACTGTGGGGAAATCGGAAAAAAGAATGGAAATATTGTTTTTCAGGGGATTATTGACTGTGCCAGGGCCTGCCTTGAAAACCACATTCCCGTCGGTCTTGGAACCGATTCGGGATGCCCTTTCATTACTCATTACGATATGTGGCGGGAACTGGTTTATTTTACCAAATACTGCGAGGTATCGCCGGATTTTGCGATTTATACCGCTACCCGCAAAAATGCTGAAATTCTCGGAATATCGGATAAAACGGGGACGATTGAGAAAGGAAAAACGGCTGATTTTATTGTGACGGACGAAAATCCTTTGCAAAATCTCAAAACGCTTCGGAATTTGAGGTATGTGGTTGCTAAGGGAAAGGTGATAGAAAGGCCGCGGGTGAAGAAAAATGCGGTGTGCGAGAGGGAGCTGGATAAGTATTTGTAAATTTACTTTGTTCGGCTTTACCTTTGGCGGGCAGGAATCATGTCTTTGATTTCCTGCCCGTTTATTCTCTGGTTTCTGATTATACTCTTCTATATCTGCTCCGCCAACACAAGTATATCCTCCCGTCCCGGTAGAGCCACTACAATCTTTCCTGAAGCATTTTCCTCCACCACTGTATCAGTCATCTCCCATGTATCAATCACCCGGATGCGATACTGTCTGTCTTTTGGCAAATCAAATTCATCTATTGCCGGCGTTCTGAAATTATGATAATGTAAAAAACATTTATCAGCAATATGTCCCTTATAGTCGTAATCCTCCGCCGCAAGAAGAATTGCTTCTTCTCCAAGTGATGCGAATGAGCGCAGGATATGGCTTTCTCCTTCTGCTTCCACAGCATTTTTATTCTTATAATTTCGGGCAATCGCATCTATCTCCTCAGCACTTTTTCCGACTAACTCCAACATTTTGTCTTCTGTACCACACTCCCTGTGAATATGTCCGGGCAAGCTCTCGATAATTCCTTTGCAGAATCCTATCCTTTCAGGGCTTTCCCCTTTTAAAATACCGCCTTTTGACCACCAGATAATATCCTCCAGGTCATAAAATGTCTCGCCATGGGTACAGTAACCACCGCTTAATACTGTCCGCCAGAACCTTCTGGTTAATTCCCTGCCAGATATAGACCCCCACAGTTCTTTCAGGTTTCCTTCATAGAGACATTCATCAATAATTACCGGCTTTCGATATCTTTTTCTCCATGTATCCACTCTCGTAAACAGCTTTGTCTGTGCGGAAATATGAGTGATATTTTTCCTGGACGGTTCATATAAATTCCCGATGTTGTGGCAGGAAAGCAAATGTTTCCATGGGTCATGCTCAGCTACAAAATTTTCAATTTCATGCCAGTCTTCTAAAGATTTTGCCCCTGAAACTTCATATTCATTCGCCAGACTCCACCAGATATTCGGATAGGCGGCAAGCCTTCTGATTGCATAATCCAGATAAATCAGATTTTTTTCCTGTAGCATCCTTGCAAATCCCCATTTGTCATAAGGATGAAACAAAATCAAATCCACTTCAATCCCCATTTTCCCCAACCGTACGATATGTTCATCCAAAGCATCCCAAAATAGAAAACAGGGCCGTTGTGTTTCCCATTCATTTTCATCCTTTTCAAAAGGAAAAAGTGCCGGTTCACATTCGTTGTATATAAAATGTTTAGGAAATATGCAGATTCTGATTTTATTAAATTTTGTTTTTTCAAGCGTCTGATATGTCTTTTGAATCAGTTCCCTGTCCTGATGAATCATCGCGTATACGGTCGTTCCAAAAGGATGAAATAACTTCCCTGTTTCATCCTCGAAATGCGTCCCTACCGCACGTATAATTCCTCTACTTTCTTTTCCATGCGGCAATATCTCTATTTGTCCCTTATCTTCTGTCAAGCCCCATATTTCATAGTTGCATATACCTGCTCTTTCTGGAAAATAGCGCACCTTATACACTCCTTCTCCGGCATAAAATCCATTCACTTTTATACTGCTATTTTCCTGTGTAAACACTGCCCCAAAATCAACCTGTGCCTCGTTTTTCCCCGGCACCGGCCCGCAAAATGAAAGTTCAGCCATCTCATACTGTTTTACAGTCAACATATATTTACTCCTTTACACCGCCAAGGGTAATTCCCTTTACAAAATATTTCTGAAAAAATGGATATACCGCAATAACCGGCAAAATTCCAATCACGGCAATCGCCATGCGAATTGTTGTTGATGGCAGGTCAGAAACCTTCGCACCGATAGATGCCGCTTTTGAAGCATTCTGCACTAATACCTGAATATTTTCATTAATCGTATTCAAGAGAACCTGTATTGTATAATATCTCTTACCACCACGCTCACTCAAATAATAAAAACCATTTTGCCAGTCATTCCAATAGGACAGAGCTGTCATAAGTCCAATGGTAGCGACAATCGGCCGGCTGAGCGGAAAAACTATCTTCCAGAATATGGTGAATTCCCCCGCCCCGTCAATTCTTGCCGCTTCTATCAGACTTTCAGGAATGCTGCTTCTGTAATAGTTGCGAACAAGAATCACATTAAATGCACTCATCACCAGCGTCGGAACCAGAACTGCTGACAAGGTATTTTTTACATGAAAAATATTCACATAGCTATAGTAAGTTGCCACCAGACCTCCATTAAAAAGCATGGTAAAAACCAGCGCTTTATTCAGTATGCGCATCCCCGGTATCTGAGGGTTATTTATCCCATAGGCAAACGTAGTGGTTATAAAAATGCTCAGCAACGTACCAAGCCCGGTTACTACAAAAGACATAAGATAAGCATGGCCGATTTCATTCCACTGATACGCAATATAGCGGTAGGCTTCCAGACTCCATTTTTTCGGGAAGTAAGAATATCCGTAAACACTGGCCCATTCGTTGTCCGTAAAAGACGAAATAATCAGTAATACGAAAGGCATCAATGCTGAAAGCGTCAGAAGAATACAAAAAATATGTGCAATCACCTGCACCGTCCGATATTCTTTTGATTTCATGATTTTTCTCCTCCCCTCTAAAATAATGCGCTGTCCGGGCTGGTCTTTTTAATTACTTTATTGACAACTAAAATCAGAATCAAACCAACTACCGACTGATAAAAGCTTGCTGCCGAGGACATAGCATAGTCACTGTACTTCAAAAGCGCCTGATAAACATATACATCTAAGGTACGTGTGGCTGCGTACAATGAACCACTGTTTCGCGGCACCTGATAAAACAATCCAAAATCTGAACGGAAAATTTGCCCCACCATAATAATCATCAGCGTAATGATTGTCGGTTTCAGTAAAGGCAGTGTTATGTAGCGTATTTGTTGCAGCTTCGTCGCCCCGTCAAGCCTTGCAGCCTCAAAATAGTCCTGACTGATGCCTACAATGCTTGAAAGAAAAATAATCATTGTATAGCCGACAGATTTCCACAAATTGAAAAATGTCAAAATAAACGGCCAGTATTTTGCTTCCTGATACCAGTTAATCCCCTCTTTCCCCACAGGTTCCAGGATAGATTTGTTTATCAGCCCTGTATCTGCTGAAAGGTAGGCGTATGCAAGATATCCGATTACAACCCAACTCATAAGGTACGGCAAAAGTGTCACTGTCTGATAAGTCTTTGAAGCCTTTTTGCTTGTTATTTCATTGAGTAATATAGCAAATATGATTGCCACAGCAATTCCAGTAACAAAGAATAACAAATTATAAAATATCGTATTTCTTGTAATTGTCCAGGCATCTTTGGATTGAAACAGAAATTCAAAATTCTTAAACCCACACCATGGACTGTTCAAAATCCCCTTTCTCACATCCAGCTTTTTAAAAGCGATTATAATTCCAAACATGGGAATATATTTATCAACCAACATATAAATCGTTCCCGGCAGCACCATCAGATAAAAGGGTAATATTCTTTTCCAATTCATGCTTTTTTTATTCATTGCAATTTCCTCTCAAGAGAAAGGGCTGCCTTACACAGCCCCTGTATATAAATTATTTGTTTGATGCAGCCCACTCGTCAAGCTGGCGTTGATTTTCTTCAATAATAGTATCAATCCCGGCTGCTTTCAAAGACTCGATAAATTCCGGAAGTGCTTTCGCAGGGTCCAGCGCGCCACAGTTAAGCGACGGCGTATACTGTGCAATGACGGTTTCTACTGCAGCTATCTGTGAAGAAACCGGCTCCTGATTAAAATTATACCCCATTGCCGCTGAATAACGCTCTTTGGGAATCCCCTCTGAAAATTTATGTTTTTCTTTTCCAAGTCCCGGTTCAAGCGGGTATACCGCCGGATAGTTAAACTGATTCCCCCATAGTCCATAGGGATTAAAGTAGGGAAGGCTTGCCGTATCTTCCGCCAGATATTTAATCTGAATGCCGTCCTCTGTTTCCTCTGAAATCTCGTAGGATACTCCCTCCAGGCCATACTGAACCAACATATTTACATCATAATTGTGATACAGGTAATTAAGCGCCTGCATGGCTTTGTCCGGATACTCGCAGTTTGCGGAAATACTCCACTGGCAACCGGCACCGCCTCCGTTTACTACGTAACCGTCCAGCATTTTCAATGTTGTCATAGGCGTCTTTGCTGTATTTTCATAAATTGCTCTCTCAAAATCCTCACCCCAGTAGAAATTGCCCAGATAATGACTGGAAGGAATCAATGTATCATTTGTTTCGGTCGTAACGGCAGCATCCGCAGCAATATAACCTTTCTGCGCCCATTCATACATCTTTTCTGCATATCCTCTGTACTCTTCGGTTTCAAAAAAGTTCGTTACCGTCAGATTATCAAAACTTTTATTCAGCATAATAACGCCATCTGCCAGAGAACCGCCAATTTTATCATATTCCACATATCCATTAGCAGCCGGTTCCGGTGTCATATTTGCCGGAATGCAGCAGTAAAAATTATCGCCTTCGCCTGCTTTGATAATTTCAAATATCTCCTCCAAATCATCCAAAGTATAATATTTATCTTCATCCACTTCGATTCCGTATTTATCCAAATATTCCGTTTTCAAAATATATCCATACGCCCTTCCCTTGGACTCAATCGGCGGGATTCCATACAGTTCACCATTATAATAACCTTTTGACAATTCAATACCATCTGCAACCATGTCCTGCCCATACTTGTCAGCAAGTTCTGTAAGAGGAATAATGGAATTACTGCTTACAAGCGGCCCAATGCTTGTAAAAGCACTAAGTACAATATCCAACTGCTCACCGGAAGTAATCATGAGAAGCGCTTTCTGCTGAGACTCCATCAGTTCCACCGGTTCAAAGGTCACATGTACACCAATATCCGCTTCCATCTTCTCGTTTATCGCATTTTCCACATCCTGAAATCCTACGCCAAGACTCCCCGGTGACGGATATTGCCATACAATCTCTACAATTTCGTCTGACGCATTTTCACTTTTGGCACCTTTACCTTCCCCTTCCTCTATCGAACTTACATTTGCTGCCGCATTTTTCTTTACATCATTGGTATCAGCATCTGTTCCGCAGGCTGCTAATGAGCCTATTACCAGTATCCCAGCCAATATTACCATTACTGCTTTTTTCATTCTTTTACCTCCTGCCTTGTGATTTCTTTTATCAGTATCTTCTACAGAACGGCCATTCTCTTTTTGATTTTTCAATTATACGAATCCTGCTATTTAAAAACCATTCTTATTTGCAACCAAAACCTTACAAAAACAAACTAAAAGACAGCCGACATTTATCGGCTGCCTCATTTATTTTACCCTCTTTCTTTCAAATATTGTGAAGGGGTACAATGGAAATATCTGTGAAACATCAGATTAAAATTTGAATAATTTTTATATCCCACCTGTTCTGCAATAGAAGTAAGCGTATACTTTCCGGTCTTCATCAGCTCGGCGGCTTTCTGGATTCTTCCCTCTGTAATATATTTGTTAATTGTCTTTCCAGTCTTCTCTTTAAAAATCCGGTTCAGATAAACAGGATGAACATAAAGCATTTCCGCCAGATTATTCACGGACAGCTCCTCATCCCCCATCCGTTCCATAATCATTTCGACTGCTTTTTGTGCCAGGGCATCCGGATTACTTTTTTCTGCCAGCATAGAATTACTGTCATTTGCTTCCTTCAAAATTGCCTGCTGCCCATACTGATACACACGTAGTTCTTCTTTTCTGTCCTGAATCCTCTTTACTACCTTAAGCACAGCCTTCCCAATATCTTCATATTTGGCCGGAATCACAATATAGTCCTGACACCCCAGCTCTATCGCTTCTTTCGCATAATCAAATTTAGCATGGCAGGTTAGAAAGATACACTCCACCGAATAGTCCTGTGCTCTACACCAGCGCAGAAAAGCCAACCCGTTTTCACCCGGCATCTCAATATCACACAACACTATCTCAACCGGGTATTCCTTCATCTGCTTTTTTGCTCCCTCTGTGCTATACGCAGTATACACTTCGTGAATACCATAGTCATTCCATGGAATATCTGTACGCATGGTATTTGCAGTAAGAGCTTCATCATTTACAATTAAAAGCTTCATCCCTATTTCCTCCCTCCAGATTATAAGGGAATGTAATCACAAACTGCGTCATACCTTCCACTCCTTCAAGCAAACTAATCCCGGCTCTTTCACCATATACTGATTTCAACCGCCGATAGGAATTGTACAAGCCAAGATGCTGGTTTTCTTCCTCAGGCTGATATTCTCCACTAAAAATACGTTGATTACGTTTCAATATATCCTGGCTCATCTCATTTCCGTCATTTGCAATCGTAATCGTGACCATGCCCTCATCATACTCCGCCATAAAAAATATATGCAAATCCTCTTTTTCTTTTATTCCATATTTTACTGCATTTTCCACAAAATTATGGATAAGCAGTGGCGGAACACGAATGTAGTCAATTTCCGGGTCTATCGCACACTCCATGTGTACCCGGTTCTGATAGCGAATTGAAGCGACCTGAATATATTTTTGAATCAGTTCCATCTCTCCTGTAAAAAGTGTCCACTTTTTACCGTTACGAAAAAGATACCGGAAATATTCCGAAACGTAAATAATAACTTCCTGTACGGCCCTGCCTTCATTCTTTTGTACCAATGTATATATCAGATTAAATGTATTAAGCAGAAAATGCGGGCGAATCTGTAGCTGCAAATTCATTAGTTCAAGATTTTGTTTCTCAAGTTCATGTTCATAAGCCTCTATCTTATACCGGTACAGGGAGTCCGCCATTTTATTGAAGGACTGAAATACCTGTTCGTACTCTGCTGAATTCGCTTTCAAGGCAATACGGAACTGCGGATTCCCATCCTGTATTTCTTTATGAGCCCTGTAAACAGTACGCAGAGGCCGAATCAATATCCTGTTTAGAATTACCAGTAGTACCGGAATCAACGAAATATAAATCACTGCCATTACTGAAAGAATTTTTTTCGTCCCTTCAATACCAGCCACAAGCTCGCTTCTGCTTACCTCCACATTAACTCTGATATTTTGGGCTTCAGAGGAAAAACCAAGCATTTCTGTCTGCCTTGTTGGATTTTCAAAGTCCTGTGCATAAATATCCACTACCTCTATCCGGGCACTTTCCCACGGAAGTGAATTTCTCATATCTTTCAGAAAATCACTCAGACGGAACCACGCTCCATAAAGAACGCCGCTGTTATCCGTCCATATTCCATAGAGAATCTGCTCCCTCTCCCATTCCATAATCTTCCAGTTGCTTTTCCCCTCATTCACCGGAGTATCCGTCTCTGCAAATGAATAAATGAAACTGGTTGACTGCTCCATTGGATAGGACACCCATTCTTTCTTCCTGTCCATAAAGAAAAAGCAGCCGTCCGAACAATTTAATAATGGTAAATCCTTTTTCATCTCTACCCAGAAAGTATTTTTTGCATGATTGTATTCATAAACATCCTGCGGCTGCTTGAGCATTGTCATACACGCCTGATTCTGATACCGGCACCGAAACAGATACGAAACCGTATTTTCCATCCTGCTTTCCAATGTCTGCATATACAAATCTGTCTGTGCTTTTCCTGACTGGATTTCATTTTGAAGTGTTTCGTTGGTGAGGTAATTTACGCTGATTACAAAAATTATATTCATCGGCAGTACCAGTACAATGATAATTAGAATAATCTTGAAATCTATTCGCCACAACCATTTTCGCATGTATATGTCCGCCTTCTTTATCAGATTACTGATTAGATTCTAACGTACATCTGTCTTCTTTGCAACAAACAAATTTTCACGGTTCTGACCCGGTTTCGCCCCCCTCATAGCCTCTGGCTCCTTTGGCGGGCAGCATTCGCTTCTCCCTTTTACGGGCAGCATTCGCTTCACTTCGTTTCGCTCATGTCCGGCTTTCGCCGGATATACGCAGAGCCAGAGGGAAATTTATTCAAGCAAGCTTGATAAATTTCCCTCTGGCTCTGCGTCTGCCCGGACTCAATGCACGAGCATGTTTTCAATAAATATCCCGTATCCTCTGGTGGGGTCTTGTACCAGAACGTGGGTTACTGCGCCGATTAGTTTGCCGTTTTGGATAATCGGGCTGCCGCTCATTCCCTGAACGATTCCGCCTGTCGCCATAAGGAGCTCCGGGTCTGTGATTTTCAGGACGATTCCCCTGTTGATATTGTCGTTTTCAAGATTTATATCGGTGATTTCTATATTGTATATCTGTGTGTCGTCTCCCAGGGAGCATATAATCTGAGCCGGGCCTTTTTGAATGTCCTGCTTAAGCCCCAATGGATAGTAATCGCTCTCGGCATTGGTTTCCGTCTCCGGCGTGCAGATTCCAAAAATCCCCCTCGGCGTGTTGGCTGTGATTTCACCCATAATATTTTTATCATCGTATTCAATAAAACCGGTAAGCTCTCCCGGCGAACCGTTGGCCCCCCTTGTGATTCCTATAATTTCCGTATGATAAAGCGTTCCTTTTGACAGGCTCATTAATGTACTGGTGTCCACGTCGTTTATGCCATGCCCCAAAGCGCCAAAACAGCCGTGTTCGTCAATGTAGGTCATGGTCCCCACTCCCTGAGCATTGTCTCTGACCCAGACTCCCAGTTTATATTCCCCGTTTTGATTCATTTCCGGTCTGGTCTTTACTTCAATCAGAGCGTCCCCACGCCGCACTTTAAACACCAGCTCCTGCCCGTCACTGTGATTTACTCTCTCTATCAGCTCTTTTTTTTCATTAATCTTTTCATCGTTAATTTCCAGTATATAATCGCCTACCTGAAAAATATATTTCCCGGGGGCAAATTTTTGTCCGTCCTCTCCCTCAAATTCTCCAATTCCTACCACCAGCACGCCTTCGGTTTTTACATAAATACCTATGGGAATGCCGGCGGGTCTTAACTGCAGATTCTGAATAACCTCTACGTCTACTTCTTTTAAGGGGATAACGCCAAACAGCCTGAGCTGAAGCTTGTACTGCTCAATCTGATTTGCTTTCACTGTAACCGGCCGTCCCAAATCAATGTGAAGGGTTTCTTCCGCCCGGGCCGCTGTCATTGCCGGGCCGCTGACCTCCACTGCCTCCCGATACAGTTCGCCGGTGGCCGGTACCTTAAAATCCAATTCCTGCTCCACCCCCGCCTTTATCATAATGGTAGAGGGAACGCTGAGCCACATAAAATAATAGAAAGAAATCATCACGGCAGTAACGCCCATAACAAGCAAGACATATAAAAACCTTTTATATCCCCGGGCCCTGTCACGATTCAATTCATCTAAGTAGTTCAAGTTTCCACATCCTTTATTTTATAATAAAAGTTCACGCATTTTTTGCGTGACAGCATTTTTCTGTTTTAGTATGCGGAAAACTTTGAATTTTACTTTTAGATTTTGAATTTTTTTCTTCCAAATTTTTGCTGTGCTTATTATTTTCTCTATTTCCTTGCATAAAAAATGCTCTAAATGCTTTCACTAACCATAAGAAAAATTACGGTTAAGAAATCATTTAGAGCATATAACACCGAAAACCTTACCGGTTCTCTACACTACAATCTTATCTCTCGGAAACATACTTATGCAATGTTTTACGCACCGCGCCGGGGCCTGCGTAAAGCTCTGCCACCATGCCTTCGATACGCTCGCCAAGGCCGGCCTCGTATAAATCAACGCCAAACACGTCCTTGCGGCTGTAAAGTTCTTTCAGGCAGGAGAAGTCCTGTTCGCCCTCTTTTACCTCTAAAGGAGCCACGATTGCCGCAAGCTCTGCAAGAAGCGGGTCGGGAGACGGCTCAAACGCCTTTCCTTCATCGTCTATTCCCCTGATGTAACGGGCATATCCGGCCAGTACAAGCGGAATCAAAACCAACTCGTCCATATTAAGGCCTCTTTCCTTGTAAGCCTTAATGGTCTCGCCAAAACGGATGGACAGCTTCTGGCTGGTATCCGTAGCGATACGCTGAGGCGCATCAGGCATGAAAGGATTAGGCAGACGGCGGTTCAGCACAGCGTCAATAAAATCAGCCGGTTTCAGAACGCCCGGGTCAACCACCACCGGCATTGCCTCGATGTAGCCCATTTTCTTGATAAGCCCTTTGATATCCTCGTCTTCCATCTCAGCGGAGATAAGGTCATATCCCAGCATACAGCCGTAAACGGACATTGCTGTGTGCAGAGGGTTCAAGCAGGTGCAGACCTTCATTCTCTCCACCTTGTCAACGGTCTCGCGGTCAACATAAAGCGCGCCGCCAAGCTCTAAAGGTGGACGGCCGTTGGTGTAGTTATCCTCCACCACCAGATACTCGGTCTCTTCCGCGTTGACAAAAGGCGCCGTGTAGGTGCGTTTTTCGGTAATGATGGTATAATTGTCTTCAAAACCGTCATCCTCAAGCATTTTCTGTACCTTCGGGTCGGGACGGGGCGTGATTTTGTCAATCATGCTCCAGGGGTAAGTAACCTTGGAAGAATCCTGCACGTAATCCAGAAATTCTTTCGGAACAAGTCCCTGCTCAGCCCATTTGGAAGCATAGGAAATAACGGCGGATTTCACCTTGTCACCGTTGTGGGAGCAGTTATCCATACTCTGCAGTGTCAGAGGCAGTTTTCCGGCTTTAAAACGTTCGTATAAAAGAACCGTAACCTTTCCCATAATCAGAGCCGGTGACAGACCTTTTTCAAGGTCGGCAGGCGCAACGCCGTACCCCTTTTCCGTAATGGTAAAGGAAACCATCTGAAGACTGGGATTGCAGAAAATCTCCACGAGTCTTGCCCAGTCGCCGCTAAACTGAGGGTCTGCCTTAAGGCCCTCGGTTACGGAAGCAATCACCTTTTTCTGAATCGAACCGTCAGACTGAAGGCATACCAGAAGGCTCATGTTATCATAAGGCTCGTAAGCCTTGTCAATAATCTCGAAATCAAAACCCTCGGCTACAATAACGCCTCTGTCATACTGGCCCGAATCCAGCGCCTGCTGCAGAATCGCAGCCGGGAAAGCCCTAAATATGTTGCCTGCCCCGAAATGAAGCCAGGTAGGCTCATCATGGGTCTTTGCGCGAACGGCTTCCATATCAAATTTCGGCATCTGATAGCCTTTTGCCGCCCACTCCGGTCCGATACCATTTTTAATATCAACAAGTTTCATTCTAATGTAACCCCTTTCGTTTTGTTTTATTTCTTTTCGGCGTCCTGCTTCTCCAGCATATCCCAAATGCCCCACATATACATGATGCCAAGGGCGCGGTCATACAGACCGTAACCGGGACGTACATTGCCCGGCCCTTCATTCCAGAGATGCCTTCCGTGGTCCGGACGGATGTATCCCTTGAAACCGCAGTCGTGGTATGCTTTGATAATATCCAGTATTCCCGTATCTCCGTCGCAGTCCCTGTGGCTTGCCTCGGAAAAGTCTCCGTTCGGGAAATGCTTTACATTACGGATGTGCGCAAAGGCAATGCGGTCGCAGTGCTTGCGTACAATCGAAGCCACGTTATTCTCCGGATTCGCGTTCAGGCTTCCAGAACACAGCGTCAGACAGTTGTAGGGGTCGTCAACCAGCTTAAGGAATTTATCCACGGATTCCGCATCCACCAGAAGGCGGGGCAGTCCGAAAATATCCCATGGGGGGTCGTCCATATGAATTGCCATCTTGATATCACATTCATGGCATACCGGCATCAAAGCGTCAAGGAAATATTTCAGGTTTTCCCACAGCTTCTCTTTCGTGACAGGCTTATATGCCTCGAACAGTTCATCCAGCCTTGCCATACGCTCCGGCTCCCAGCCGGGGAAAGTAAGTCCGTGCAGATTATTCAGGATATAATCCGCCATTTCCTTCGGGTCGTCGTGAATTTTGCTTGCTTCATAGTACAGAGCGGTGGAGCCGTCTCCTACCGGATGGAACAAATCTGTACGGGTCCAGTCAAAGACCGGCATAAAATTGTAGCAGATTACCTTGACGCCGAACTTTGAAAGATTACGGATGGTCTGGATATAATTGGCAATATATCCGTCTCTGGTAGGCAGGCCGATTTTAATGTCGTCGTGGACATTCACCGACTCTACCACATCCATGTTGAATCCGTAAGGCTCCAGTTGCTTTTGCACCTCGGCAATTTCATTGACCTCCCAGATTTCTCCCGGAAGTTTGCTGTGCAGCGCCCAGACAATGCTTGTCACGCCCGGAATCTGCTTGATGTCCGACAATTTAATGTCGTCATTGCCTTCGCCGTACCAGCGAAAACCCATTTGCATTTGCATAATATAACCTCCAATCTATTTTTATTATACTACATGAGAAAAAACAAATACATGTTTATTTTGGAAAAAACTGATAATAATTTTTCCTGTTTTCCCCTCTCCTTTAGCAAAAATCCCCACAGGGAACACCCCTGCGGGGATAAAATGTATCACTACCATACATTACCATTTTAAATGTCCATCCACTTTTTGAACAGTGAATATTTTTAGTTTTTTAAGTAGTATTTTTGGATTGCTTCTCTGCAAGCGGTTCAAATATTTTCTTTCTCCCCATCAGATAGGCCGCACCCAAAAACGCCGTCATAAGCACCCACGTAATCGGCTCGGTAACGCTTGTTCCCAGAAATCCGAAACGGGGAATCAACTGCCATGCGGCAATGATTTTCATTACAAGCTCGATGATGCTTGAAGCCACGGGCGCCGCCTTAAAGCCAAGCGCCTGCATGGCGTCCCGCATACACAAAAGTACCGCCAGCACCGGATAAAAAGAAAACTGAATCCGCATACAGGTTACCGCCATCTGAATCATGCTTTCATTTTCCGTTCCTGTGATAAGTTTTATCAGGCCGCCGCCAAAGAGCCAGATAATCAGACAGGCAAAAGCAGACCACAAAACCTCCATCACCAGTACCTTTCTAAGCGTTTCCTTAATTCTGTCAGGCCGTCTTGCCCCCAGATTCTGTCCCGCGAACACGGAGTTTGCTATCGCCAGCGTGCACACAGGCTCCAGGAGTGTTTCCAGAATACGCCTTGACGCGGTGAACGCCGCAATGGCCGCCTCGCCCAGCATGTTGTTTGCCCTCTGGAATATCATGGTTCCCAAATCCACCAGGCTTTCCACAAGAGCCATGGCAATCCCCGTGGAGAGCAAATCCCGCAAGAGCTCCCCGGGCACACGAAAGTCTTCCTTTTTGGGCAGTATCCTCCAGTAATTTTTCCAGAGATAGCTTCCACTGAAAACCGCCGAGACAGCCTGCGCCATAATGGTGGCCGCCGCCGCTCCTGCGACTCCTGTGCGTACCCACACCACCAGAACGATGTCCAGTAAAATATTAATCACCGAAGCAATAATCAGGAAGAAAAGCGGGGCGCGGCTGTTTCCCAGCGCCCGTAGAATCGACGCAAACATGTTGTAGCATATGGTAAAAACCATACCGCCGCAGACAATTGCAATGTACACGTGGGCCTGCTCGAAAATTTCTTCCGGCGTGTTGATGAAAGAAAGCAGCGGGCGCAGAAATAAAAGCGCAAGCGCCGTCAGAAAAAGAGTTACCGCCAGATTAAGCTGTGCCATTCCGGCAATCGACTGGCGCAGCTTCCTTTCATCATGGGTGCCGAAGCACCGGGTCACAACGATTCCGTAGCCGTTATTCATCCCGAAGGCAATACGGAAAATCAGGCTGTACAAAGCGGATGTGGCTCCTATAGCCGCGATTGCGCCATCCCCCAGACTGTGTCCCACCACCATGGTATCCGCCATGGTATAAAACTGCTGAAAAATATTTCCGATAAACATCGGCACGGCAAACGCCAGTATCAACCTTAGGGTATTCCCCGTTGTCATATCCACGACCTGCATGGAATCTTCTTTATTTTTTATTTTTTTCATTTTGTTCTCCTGTCTATGAGCGTTAACTGTATCCTTATTTAACGCTCAGGAGAACGGAGGTTACCGCCTTTCTTCTGTCTTTTCCGCCATTTCGAATATATATATCTGCTTTTTTCATTTCTTTTTTGTCCCGTCCTCTTTTACTTTTCCGGCTCTCTCCCGCATCTCACGCGCATTACCAAGAACCGCTTCCGTCAGCTCATCGCTTCCTAAGAGCCTTGCCATTTCCCCAAGGCTCTCCTCCCCGGAAAGCTCCCGGATATCCGTCACTGTACGGTCATTTTTAATCTTTTTTTCAATCAGGAAATGAGCGTCCGCCATGGAGGCAATCTGGGCTAAATGGGTGATACAGATAATCTGATGGCTTCGGGAAAGCCGCCCTAACTTTTCCGCCACTTTCCAGGCCGTTTTGCCGCTGATTCCCGTATCAATCTCATCAAACACCAGCGTGTCCGTCTCGTCCTTATCCGCAAAAACCGTCTTAAAGGCAAGCATGATGCGGGAGAGTTCACCGCCGCTGGCAATCTGCCACAGAGGTTTTACCGCTTCTCCCGGATTGGTGGAAATCATAAACTCCACCTGGTCGTAGCCCTCCGCCGAAAACTCCCTGGACTGCTCCGCCACGGAAATAAAAAATTCCACGTTTAAAAAATTCAAATCCGTCATGGCTGCCTTCAGCTTTTTTGCAAGCGGAACCGCCGCCTTTTTGCGGAGCTGTGAAAGCTTCCCGCAAAGCCCGAGGATTTCCTCCTCAAGCTCTTTTTGCCGCTTTCTGAGCTGTTCCATGTAAGCCTCGTAATTTCCGAGCTTTTCAAGGGATTTCTGTTTTTCCTCCCAGGTTTCCAAAATGGCGGCAATGGTACTGCCATACTTATCCTTCAAATGATTGATGACATTCAGACGCTCCTCCAGACGGGCAAACTCCTCCTCGTCAAATTCAAGGCTGTCGCTGTACTGCGCCATGGCCCGGTTGAAATCGTTCAGCAAATCGTCAATATCCGTAAGCTGGGAAATAAGCGGCTCGCTCTCCTCGTCATAAGCGCTTATGGTTTTCAGCTCCCGAAGGGCATGCCCTACCGCCAGGCCGGCGCTTCCCTCCTCCTCGTAGCCAGTAAGCGCGTGTACCCCATAGACCACCGCCTTTACCTTTCTGGCGTTCACAAGCCTCCGGTACTTTTTTTCCACCTGCTCGTCTTCCTCCGGATTTAAACCGGCGGCTTCTATTTCATTCACTTCAAATTCCAGAAGCTGCGCTTCCCTTGCGCGCATCTTTTCATCGGTATCCTGGCTTTCCAGTTCCTCACGGCACTGCCTGTAATCCGCAAGCTTAGTTTTCAGTTCGTCTTTTACCGAGTCGGCCGCGCCGCCGATATAATCGTCAAGCAGTTTTCCCGCGGCGGCCGGTTTCAGCAGCGACTGGTGTTCATGCTGTCCGTACATATCCAGAAGGCATCCCGCCAGATTTTTTAACTGTCCGGCGCTGATGCTTTCCCCGTTTGCCCGGCAGATGCTCCTGCCCGCCGTAATCCTTCTCTGCAAAATAAGGGTATTGTCCTCCTCCAAAGGAAGGTCCATCTCTCTTATCTTCCCGCATTGTTGTTCGTTCAAGGAAAACACAAGCTCCACAAGGGCATACTCCGCCCCGGTACGGATATAGTCCTTCCCCGCTTTCGCCCCCAGCGCAAGATTAACAGAACCTATGATGATGGATTTTCCCGCTCCGGTTTCTCCTGTGAGGATATTCATTCCCGGCGAGAACACCACCTCCTGCTCATCAATGAGCGCCAGATTTTTTACATGTAAACTTTCAAGCATACGCTCCCTCCTTATGCCCCTTCTCTCAAGCGCACAGTCGGTTATTCATCAAGCACGTCGCGGATTTTCTCCATGACGCACTGAGTGTCTTCCGCGGTTTTCACCGCCATCATAATGGTATCGTCTCCTGCAATCGAGCCCACTATTTCTTTCAGCTTCATGGCATCTATGGCTGCGGCCACAGCCATCGCCATCCCGGACACCGTCTTTACCACAAGGATATTCTGGGCCATATCCATGGATACGAACCCGTCCTTGAGCACCCGGATATACTTATCGCTGAGATAATGCTCGCTCTGCATCAGTATGGTATATTTCTGCCTTCCGCTGCCCATGGGGATTTTGGAAAGCTTTAATTCTCTGATATCTCTGGACACGGTAGCCTGGGTGACCGTATAGCCGTCTCCCCGCAGTCTGTCCGCCAGTTCCTCCTGGGTTTCGATTTCAAATTGTTCCACCAGTTCCTTTATCCTCTGATGTCTGCTCTTTTTCATAATTCAAATCCACCTTGTAAATAAGTATTCAGTCGCTCATTTTCCTGTGAAGCACCTCTAAAAAGCTTACCTGGCTTAGTTTGACAATCCTGGTGGTCTGACCGGATTTCTGAATTTCAATTCTTTCGCCGGTGCCCAGGGTAACCTTGTGACATCCGTCAAAAATAGCTTCCACCTCCTGCGCTTCGCCGTCCCTGCCGCTTTCTATTTCCACCGTAACGGTAGCCGCCGGAGAGAGCACGATACTCCTGCTCTGCATGGAATGGGGGCAGATGGGGGAAAGCAGAATCAGCTCCGCTCCCGGTTCCACAACAGGCCCGCCGGCCGAAAGGCTGTAGCCGGTAGAACCAGTGGGGGTTGCCGCGATTACGCCGTCGGCATGATAGCGGTGCAGAAACTGTCCATTGACATAGATGTTAAAATTTATAATCTGCAGAGAGCCTTTTCTGGTAATGACGATATCGTTAAGGGCTACAGCCTCGTCCGCCATTTCCTGCCGCTTAAAGCTTCTCCCTACCAGCATCATACGCTCTTCAATTCCATATTTATTCTCAATCAGCTTTGAAAGAGCATCCTCAAATTCCGTTCTGCCCACCTCAGCCAGAAAGCCCAGCGTTCCCATATTGATTCCCAGAAAAGGTATCCTTCTGTCGGCTAAATCCGTGGCTGCCTGCAGCAGCGTCCCGTCTCCGCCCAAAACGATAATACAGTCAGTTTCAGCGCTTACCTGTCCGTTATAGGTGTAACCATCCTGCCCTTTCTTTCGTATTCCCACATCAATCGTGCAGGTTTTCCCGCGGCCAGCCAGATAGTCCCTGATAGAATGGGCGGTCTTTAATTCCGCGTCCTTCGTAGGGTTCGCTATCAAATAAAAATGCTCCATTTTCTCCCCATTTCCCTGTATACTCACTTACATGCGCCGGTATCCTCAACCGTATCAAGACTTGCATGCGCCCCCGCAACCGTCTCGACGATTAAGCCCGGCAATTCCCCACGCCGGGAAAAACCGCTTTTTTCTTCCGAAATCTTCTTCAGCATTTCCTCTGCGGCGCTTTCCTTTAGTCCTGCGGTTTCCTCTGCCTTCTTACCGTTTTTCCGCAGCCACAACAGATATTCTATATTCCCCTCCGGCCCTTTTACCGGCGAAAAATCAAGATTTAAAACGTCAAAACCGATATAATCCGCATAGTCGATGACTTTTCTTATCACCTCTTCGTGGGTGCCCGCGTCCCGCACCACCCCTTTTTTGCCTACCTTTTCCCGCCCGGCTTCAAACTGGGGTTTAATCAGGCAGACCATCTCTCCCCCGTCCTTAAGAATGGCCCTTGCCGGCAGCAGAATTTTTGTCAGGGATATGAAAGAAACGTCCACGGACGCAAAATCCGGGCTTTCCGGAATATCGGACGGCTCCATAAACCGGAAATTGGTTTTCTCCATACATACGACCCGCGTATCATTTCTCAACTTCCAGTCAAGCTGTCCGTGCCCCACGTCTACGCTGTACACTCTGGCCGCGCCGTTTTGCAGCATACAGTCGGTGAAGCCTCCTGTGGATGCTCCGATATCCATGCAGACCAGGCCCTCCAACACAATGCCGAAACACTCCACCGCTTTTTCCAGCTTCAGTCCCCCCCGGCTGACATATTTCTGTCCCCTGCCCTTTACCTCAATATGTATCTTATCCGGGTCAAAGGCGGCGCCGGCCTTATCTTCCCTCTGACCGTCCACAAAGACGTTTCCGGACATGATAATCGCTTTCGCCTTCTCCCGGGAAGCTGCAAACCCTTCCTTTACCAGCAGTACATCCAAGCGCTCCTTCATCTTTCGGTTTCCATTTCTTTTTTTATTTTCTCCGCGATTGTCACCGCGTCTATGCCGATTTCCTTTTTTAGCTGCTCCACGTTGCCATGCTCCACGTACTCGTCGGGAATGGCAATCTGAATAAATTTTACAGTCCGGTAATAAGGAGCCATAATTTCCCGGAGTTTTTCCCCATAGCCTCCGCTCGCCACATTTTCTTCCATGGAAACCACCAGCTTATGGTTTTTGGCCGCCCATTCGGCGGCTTCTCTGTCCACCGGCTTCACAAATCTGGCGTTAATGATGCTGCATTTATGGCCGCTTTCGTTTAACAGGGCTTTCACTTCCTCCGCCGTCTTTACCATACTTCCTACCGCCATCAGGCAGATTTCTCCCTCCGCGCTAAGAAGCTCCGCTTTTCCTAACTCAATGGCGGCGCGGTATTCCTTAAGCCCCGCATAAGCCTCCCCTCTCGGATACCTGATGGCCACAGGGCCGTCGAACGCAACCGCAAATTTCATCATATCCGAAAGCTCCCACTTATTTTTGGGCGCCATGATATGCATATTGGGAATGGAGGACAGATAGGACAAATCAAAAATTCCCTGATGGGTTTCCCCGTCGCTTCCCACCAGTCCGGCTCTGTCAATGGCAAACACCACCGGAAGGTTCTGGATGCATACGTCATGCAGAATCTGGTCGTAAGCCCTTTGCAGGAATGATGAGTATACCGCCACCACAGGCTTTAAGCCTCCGGCCGCAAGTCCCGCCGCAAAGGTTACCGCGTGCTCTTCCGCGATTCCCACATCGAAAAAGCGTTCCGGATATATATTGCGGAACCGCTTTAAACCGGTTCCGTCAGGCATTGCCGCCGTGATGGCGACTACCTTTTCGTCCCTTGCCCCCAGCTTTGTCATTACCGTGGAAAAAATATCCGTATAATTTGCCACGTTTCTTGCCTTCGCCGGAAGTCCCGTGTCAATATCGAAAGGCTCCGCTCCGTGGAATCTTGCCGGATGGCGTTCCGCGGGCGCATAACCCTTGCCCTTTTGGGTGATTACATGAACCATCACGGTATTTCTTGTCCGCTTTGCGTCCTGGAATACCTTCAGCATTGCCGGAATATTGTGTCCGTCCACAGGGCCCAGATATGTGATTCCCATATCTTCAAACATCATACCCGGAACCACAAGCTGCTTGAAGCTGCTCTTGGCTTTCCTGATGCTTTCCACTACTCTCTCGCCCCGGGGAATTTCTTTCAGGGTGTTATATACCCCTTCTTTGATATCCAGATAGGCATTGGCTGTCCTGATACTGTTCAGATACTTGGACATCCCCCCCACGTTTTCCGAAATGGACATGTTATTGTCGTTAAGAACTATGATAAAATTTGTTTCCAGCTTCGCCGCGTTGTTTAAAGCCTCGTAGGCCATGCCGCCTGTGAGGGAGCCGTCGCCAATCACAGACACCACCGTATTCGTCTCTCCCTGAATGTCCCTTGCCTTTACAAGGCCCAGACCGGCCGAAATGGACGTGGAACTGTGTCCAGTATCAAAACAGTCGCAATCGCTTTCCTTGCGCTTGGGAAAACCGCTCATTCCCCCGAATTTGCGCAGGTTCTCAAACCCGTCCCGCCGGCCGGTGAGAAGCTTATGCGTATAGGACTGATGGCCCACGTCCCATATCAGCTTGTCCTCCGGAAGATTCAGAGACAGATGCAAGGCCATGGTAAGCTCCACCGCGCCCAGATTTGACCCCAGATGTCCTCCCGTGCGGGATATTTTCTCTATCAGAAAATCCCGTATCTCCTGCGCAAGAACCGGATAGTCCGACTGGTTTATATTCTTAATATCATTGACACCCTTAATATTATCAAGCAGCATTTTATCAACCTTCTTTTGTCCCATTACTTTTCCCTGGTAATAAGCGCCTTAACAAGTTCCTCTAAAAATTCGTTCCGTATCCCGAAAGAGCCCAAAACCGCAAGCGCCTCCCCCGACAGACTCCCAACCTCTTCCCTTGCCTTTTCAAGGCCGTAAAGTGAAACATAGGTGAGCTTGTGGTTTCTCTCATCGCTCCCCACCGGCTTGCCCAAAACCTCTTCTGTGCTGACCACATCCAGAATGTCGTCCTGAATCTGAAAGGCAATTCCGATATTGGCAGCGGCTCTCTCCATAGCGGAAACTTCCTCTTCCTTAGCCCCTGCAAGCACCGGGCCGATTGTCATGGCCGCCTGTATCAGCGCCGCCGTCTTGTTTTCATGGATGAACAAAAGACGCTCCCCGCTTATCTGCCCGTCGGCCTCCGCCTTCAAATCCGCGGTCTGACCGCCTATCATACCGTAAACTCCCGCTTTCTTTCCCAGAATCTTAAGGGCATGGGCCGCCCGTTTTATGTCCTCCATATTCCCGGCCATGTCGAAGGCCAGCGCCGCCGTCTCGTAAGCGAGATTCAGCAGTCCGTCCCCGGCAAGCACTGCCATGCCGTCGCCATATACTTTCCAGGTGGTTTCCCTTCCCCTTCGGTATTCGTCATTATCCATTGCCGGCAAATCGTCGTGTACCAGCGAATAATTGTGTATCATTTCAAGAGCCGCCATAAAAGGCTCGATTATTTCGCCCTTTCCTCCAAACAGGAGAAAGCTTTCTTTCATCAGAACGGGGCGGAGCCTCTTTCCGCCGGCTGTCACACTGTAATTCATGGCTTCCAGAACCTTCTTCTGAAATCCTTCCCCGGCCGGAAGATATTTTTTTAATACAGCTTCCGCATATCTGGTTTTCTCGTCCAGCATCTCTTTAAAATTCATAGGTTTCTCCATTCTCGCTTAAGACCTGTACTTTCTTTTCCACCCGGTCAATGGCCAGATTGCACTGCTTTAACAGCTCCATGCCGCGCTGGTATATCTGAAAGGATTCTTCCAGGGAAACATCCTCCTGCTCCAGCGCCCAGACCGTCTCTTCCAGCTTTTCAAAGGCTTCTTCCAGACGAAATTCCTTTTCTTCCGTCCCCTTTGCCTCATCCTCAAAGCCTGATTTTTTATTTTCAAGTTTTTCCATACCGTTTCCGCTTTCCGTCATGTAGTGCCGTAATCCTTACAAAAGGTTTCCTTTACTTCCGTCTTTATTTTCCCGTTTTTTACATAAACCATAAGACTGTCCCCGGCAGAAACCCTGTTGACGTCCGTTACCGTTTTTCCCCTGCTGTCGGACACATAGGAATATCCCTGATTCAGCTTGTCGAGAGGGGAATTTCCTTTCAGCCTTTCAATGTAAATAGCCAGCCTGTGCCTTTTTTCCACAATCTTATTTTTCATGGCGGCGTTAATCCGCTCTTCCAGATTCATGGAATAGGTACGCCTCTCACGGATTCGTCCCGTGGGGCTGTTGACCTTAAGCCTTGCGCCAAGTGCTGTGGAATTTGCCCGGGCAAGCTTAATGCGCCCTGCTATCTGACGGTTTAAAGACGCTTTTATTCCTTCCATCTGTCCCAGAACAAGTGAGATATCACAGACGGCAAGCTCGGCTGCCGCAGACGGTGTGGGCGCCCGCAGGTCGGCCACATAATCCGCAATCGTGGTATCCGTCTCATGTCCTACCGCCGAAATTATGGGAACGCTGCAGTCAAAAATTGCCTGCGCCACCGACTCCTCGTTAAAAGCCCACAAATCTTCAATCGAGCCGCCGCCTCTTCCCGCAATAATGACGTCCACCCGCTCCTTTTCCAGAGCATGTATTCCCTTTACGATGCTTTCCGCCGCCGCGTCTCCCTGAACAATTGCCGGATACAGGATAATCTGTACATAGGGATTTCTTCTGGAGGCAATATTTATGATATCCCTCACCGCCGCCCCTGTGGGCGCGGTCACCACCCCAAGGGTTTTGATGAATCCGGGAATCTGCCTTTTATACTCGGGCGCGAACATCCCTTGCTCCGCCAGCTTTAGCTTTAACTGCTCGAACCTCTCGTAAAGCGCTCCCATGCCGTCCCGGGTAACCCCTTTGGCATACATCTGGTATTTGCCGTCCCGCTCGTAGACGTCAATACAGCCCCGCACTATTACCTGCACACCTTCCGTCAGGCGGAAAGAAAGGCCGGAACGGTTCCCCGCAAACATCACACAGGAGATTGTCCCTTTTCCATCCTTTAAAGTAAAATAAATATGTCCGGAGGAATGATACTTGCAGTTACTTACCTCGCCTTTCACAGACAGGTCCTGCAACAGAAAATCCTGCACGAACATATTTTTGATATATGAATTTACTTGTCCAACCGTGTAAACATTCTGCATATTATAATCTTTCTATGCAAATTTTGCCAGAACGCCGTTGACAAAGGCGGACGAGGAGTCCTGCCCGTATCTTTTCGCCAGTTCCACAGCCTCATTGATGGCCACCCTGGTGGGAATCGTCTCATCGTACAAAATTTCATAGACAGAAAGCCTTAAAATCGTAAGGTCCACCTTGCCCATGCGCTCCGTGTTCCATCCCTGCACCTTGCTGTTTAATTCTTTGTCAATGTCGTCCAGCTTTCCAAGTATTTTGTTAAATTTTTGGGTAACCTCGGCGCAGCCCTCCTGCGCCATCATATTCTCTTCGTCCTCGAAAAAAAACGCTTCCTGCTGAGCCATTTCTTCCCTGGGATTAAATTCCACTCTAAACAGCAGCTTAAAAACCTGCTCCCGCACTTCTCTTCTGCCCATAATCTGCGCTCCGCGTTTATTTCTGCATGGTAACGCCTGAAATACGGATATCCACATCCGAAACTTCAAGACCCGTCATATTCTCCACCGTGGATTTTACCTTTTCCTGAACCTTCTGGGAAACCACAGGGATATTATAGCCGTATTCCACAATGAGAGCCAGCTCGGCCTTTACTCTCTTGCCAATCACTTCTACCTTAACGCCTTTTGCGAGATTTTTTACTCCCACCCTGCTCATCAGCTCGTTGGTGATGTTGCCTGCCATGGCGGAGACTCCCTGTACCTCTGTGGCCGCAAGCCCCGCAATCATTGCCACCACGTCGTCGGCAATTTTAACCGTGCCAAGGTCTTCGTCTTCACGTAACACATATGCTTCCTTTTCTAAAGCTTTTTCCATAATAGCATTCCTTTCTTTCATCCTGCATCAGTCTGACTCATTACTGTTTATCATACCAAAAATCGGGCTTTTTGCATAGTCCCCACGGAAATCTATTTTCAAAATCAGCGAAAAACCGGACCGGCTGCCCTCATTACAGCCAGAAGCTCAGGCTGAGCTGTTCTTCGTTTTCCGTATAAGAGACTGTTCCCTCCGGCGCGTTTAAATATTCAAAGATTCCCTGTTTTTCTATCAGAAGGAGAATCATTTCCTGATAAACCCCGTTATCAGCGCACTTCAGCGTCACATAGGTGCTTCCCTTTTCATAGGATGCCGCAAAAACCTCTTTCAGTCTTTCCTTATCAACCTGTGTAAAATAAAGCCCTTCCCTGACATAATAGTTGTCGATAAGGGAATTGCACAGCGGAATCTCAACAATAGGGTCAATGACGTGGGTCTGTTCAAGCTGGCTTGTGGTAACGCACAGGTAATCATAATTGATGGGCGGAATGCTTCCTGTCCCCTGGGAGCCTCCGCCTCCCACAATCTGATAGGAAGCGTCTCCCCATGTAGTATCTACATAATAGTAATTCCCATCCATCCGGATTAAATTCCATGCATGTCCCTCTCCGCCGGAAACTCTCCCCATGACCAGCGTCGCCTCTATCCCTACTCTGCCAAGAAGATACTGGGTCGCCTTTGCATACCCCTGGCACACGCTTTTCTGATAGATAAAGACGGAGCAGATATTCTGATTGTCGGGAATCTCCGCATCGTATTCCGTGTGGTTGATAATATATTCATAAATATATTTCACCTTTCCGTAGGCGTCCAGCGACGCGTCCATTCCCGCAAGGCATTCGCTTACATACTCCTCTATCTGGTCCAGGCGAAGGCCGGCCTCGTCCACAGACATATTATAGGTTCCGGAAAAGGTCACCTTCTTCACCACATCCCCCAGGGTATATCGGGTAAAGGTATAACCTTCCACATAAAAAATCTCGGGATGGTCGTTTAACACGCACTGGAAAACCTTTTCAATCATGTCCGTTTCTATACAGGTCAGGGCGGTGTTGTCTCCAAACTCGCGGAGTATCTTAAAAATTTCCGCATAGGTAATCTGTTCTTCTTCGCTCAGCCTGTCGTAGTAAAAAAGTCCGGCCTGCTGCTTCCTGATAAACGCGGTTTCCTCCGCCGAAACGCCCGTGATGCTTTTGACCGCCTCGGCGTCCACCTCCTGCTTCTGCCCTTGCTGCGTCCCGGCATCGTCCTCGCCGCCCTCGTCTGTGCCGGCGTTATGGCTGCCGTCCTGTCCCTCTTCGCTGCCGGCGCCGTCCTGTCCATCGTTTCCTTCCGTCTGTCCGGTATTCAGTTGTCCCTCTTCACTGCCTGGCCTGTCCCCATCCTGCCCGTAACCGCAGCCTGACAGCAGCGCTGCGCACAGGATAACCGCCAGTAATCTTTGCTTTATTTTCATTTAGTCGCGTCCAAATTCCGAAAGTACCAATCCTTTATTTCTGTCTAACGTCATTCCCACGCTCCATGCGTTGATAAACAAAAGAAGCGGGTTTCCTTTTAAATCTCTGATTTTTTTCATATCGGATGTTCCCGTGAGGGTATCCATATTAATCTCTTTGTTTTCAATCCATCTGATATGCTCGTAAGGCAAATTTTCCAGCCTGATTTCCACATTGTACTCGTTCTCCAACCGGTACTTCAACACATCAAACTGAAGTACGCCCACCACGCCTACGATGATTTCCTCCATTCCGGTGTTGAACTCCTGGAAAATCTGAATCGCGCCCTCTTGGGCAATCTGGGTAATTCCCTTTACAAACTGCTTTCTCTTCATGGTGTCAACCTGTCTTACCCTTGCAAAATGCTCCGGCGCGAAAGTGGGAATCCCCTCATAACAGAACTGCTCCCTGGGCATGCATAAGGTGTCCCCGATGGAAAAAATTCCCGGGTCAAACACGCCGATGATGTCCCCCGCATAGGCTTCCTCTAAGATTTTCCGTTCGCTCGCCATAATCTGCTGGGGCTGGGAGAGGCGCATTACCTTATTTCCCTGCACGTGCTTTACCTCCATGCTGGCCTCATACTTGCCGGAGCAGATTCTCATAAACGCAATCCTGTCCCTGTGCGCCTTGTTCATATTTGCCTGTATCTTAAACACAAAGGCCGAAAACTCATTCTCCGCCGGCGCAATCAGGCCCCTGTCGGCTTTTCTGGGCAGCGGCGTGGTTGCCATTTCAAGGAAATGCTGCAGGAAAAACTCCACCCCGAAATTGGTAAGTGCAGAGCCGAAAAACACCGGCGTCAAATCGCCTGAGCGCACCAAATCCAAATCAAATTCCGCGCTGGCTCCGTCTAACAGCTCGATTTCCTCCGTCAGAGTATCCTTTGCCTCGCTTCCGATTGCCAGAGAAAGCTCCCCGTCGTCCTTCACCGGAATCTCTCTGGTCTCCCCTTCCCTGGTTCCCTTTTCCGTATCGGAAAAGGTGAGCACGCACTGCCTTTGTCTGTCATAAACGCCTTTGAACCTCTTGCCGGAACCAATCGGCCAGTTTACCGGACAGGTGGCAATCCCAAGTTCCTTTTCGATTTCGTCAAGCAGTTCAAAAGTATCGTTGGCATCCCTGTCCATTTTATTGATGAAAGTAAAAATCGGGATTTTACGCATGACGCATACCTTAAACAGCTTACGGGTCTGGGCCTCCACGCCCTTTGACGCGTCAATCACCATCACGGCGGAATCCGCCGCCATGAGGGTTCGGTAAGTGTCCTCCGAGAAATCCTGATGTCCCGGCGTGTCCAGAATATTAATGCAGAAGCCGCCATACTCAAACTGCAGTACGGAAGACGTAACGGAGATTCCCCTTTCCTTTTCTATTTCCATCCAGTCGGAAACCGCATGTCTTGCCGTTGCCTTCCCCTTGACGCTTCCCGCCAGATTAATCGCCCCGCCGTACAGAAGAAATTTTTCTGTCAGCGTGGTTTTCCCGGCGTCCGGGTGGGAAATGATGGCAAAGGTCCTTCTTCTGTTTATTTCCTGAGCATAGTTGTCCACGTGTTTTTCCTCCAAATTCTATCATGTATCTTAAATACTGCGCACAAAAAGCCGGGCCGGGTTTAAAGAAGCGGCTTGCCGTCAGTCTCTCCCGCAACGCCGAGTACCTTCAGCACGGTTGCTCCGATATCCGCAAAGGTATCTCTGGTTCCCAGATTCCGGGGACAGATATTCTTTCCGTAAATAAGAAGAGGCGTATGTTCTCTTGAATGGTCGGTGGATACGGTATAGCCCGGGTCGCAGCCATGGTCCGCCGTTATCATAAGAACGTCTCCCTCCCGAAGACGCGAAAGCATGGAAGGCAGCGCCCTGTCAAACTCCGCCAGCGCTCTGGCATACCCTTCAATGTCGTTTCTGTGCCCATAGAGCATATCATAATCCACAAGATTAATAAAGCACAAGCCTTCAAAATCCTGCTCCAGATAAGCAAGCGTCTTTTCAATCCCTTCCGTATTTCCCTTTGTATACACATAGGAGGTAATCCCCCGTCCGGCAAAAATATCCCTGATTTTGCCCACGCCGATAACTTCCTTTCCCGCGCCCTTAATGATATCCAATATTGTGGGCGCCGGCGGCTCTAAAGAGTAATCATGCCTTCCCGTTGTGCGCTGATAATTTCCGCTCTCCCCCACAAAGGGCCTTGCAATCACCCGTCCCACGCCATGTCTGCCGCTAAGGAGCTTCCTTGCCGTCTTACAGTATTCATAAAGCGTCTCCACAGGCACCACTTCCTCGTGCGCCGCTATCTGAAAGACGCTGTCCGCAGAGGTATATACTATCAGCTTTCCCGTCTTTACGTGTTCGTCTCCGTAATCCTTGATAACCTCCGTTCCCGAATAAGGCCGGTTGCATAAAATCCCCCGTCCCGTCATCTCCGAAAAGGGCGTCAGTATTTCATCGGGAAAACCCTCAGGATAGACGGGAAGCGGATTCTCCGAAATAACGCCCGCAATCTCCCAATGTCCGATGGTAGTATCTTTCCCTTTAGATGCCTCTCTCATTCTCCCGTACGCAGCCAAAGGCTCCGATACACCGTCCTTAAAGTCAACTCCGTCAATGTTGAAAAGCCCGAGCCTTTCCATATTCGGCATGTGGAAACAGGAGCCCTTTGACGCGGAACGCAGGGTATTTGTCCCGGCGTCTCCAAAATCAGCCGCGTCATCCATAGCGCCTATTCCCACACTGTCCAAAACAATTAAAAACACTCTCTTCATCAGGGTATTCCTTTCTTCCTTTCGTATAAGTCCTTAACACTCGTTATCCGGTTTCCTGTAATAGGATACCACATTTTTCTAAATATAGCACCTTTTTATTCCCCCGGCAGGGTGCTGATAACGATTGCGTCCGGCGATACGCCCGTTTTGCGGACAATGATATCTTCAATCTGAGCTCTCTGCGCCTCGGTAAGCTCGGCGGTGTTTACCACAACATCCACGGAATTTTCCGTAATGCTCACTACCACGTCCTCAAATCCCTTGCTTTCCAGAAGAATCTCGGCAGCCGTTTCCTTTTCCGCCACGTCCGTGATGGCAATCATGTTGTCAATGGCTTCCTGCTTCTGCTCCTCGCTGATATTTACGTTGTTGATAATTTCAAGCAGGGTCTCTTTGTTTCTGGCTCTGGTCTGCTCCTTTAACAGTCTTGCCCCCGAAAGCGTATCTAAACTGGCGGCGGAAGTAAATACCGCTTCCCCGGGCGTCTCACCGTCGGAAAGCTGGTTTTCCGTATTCTGCGCAATTTCCCCGGTCATATTTTCTGCCATGATTTCTTCCATGTTTTCATCTAAATAGTTGGATTCGTTTAAAACTACGTCCGAGTCCATGCTCTGGATATCCGCCTGCTCCATATCCTCGTCGGATATCTCAAAAAGCGCCGCCACATCCGCATCCACC
>CAJTMZ010000018.1:40209-44189 GCA_910577445.1 uncultured Lachnospiraceae bacterium
CCGGAGCCAGCCGTCATAATTTCTTCTTCCGTAATCTTGCTTCCGGCAAAATTGAGGTACCCTGCAACCGCAATCATAATTGCCAGAGCCGTAATCATAATCTGATTCTTTTTCACCATATTTTTCAAGTCTGCTTCTCCTTTTATTGTGATATCATTTTAACTATTTTAATTTTATGTGCTTCGATACCAAATAATGCCTGAATTGCTTCTGTTATGTTCCTCACGGTTGCGGTGTTGTCCGCGCCCTGGGCCGACACCACAACCCCCTCCACCTGCGGCGTCAGAACCTTCTTCACATAAGGGCTGCCTCCGCTTCCCTGCCCGTTCTGGTAGAGAGTCGCTTCGCTGTCCGTTATGTTCGTGGTATTCCTGCTGCCCCCGGCGGAATCCACCTCTGTCGTGCCGTTTCTGGTTTTGCTGACATCCTTCTCCACCACGGCTTCTCCGGCGTCCTTAAGCGTAACCATCACCCTGACTTTCCCCACCCCTTCCATAGTGGAAAGCAGCTCTTCCAGAGACCTTTCCATTGCGGACGCATAGGAGGTAAGCAAGTCCTTTGCTTCTTCGTCCGCCGTTTCGTCCTTTGTTCCTGACCGCATCCCTATCATATCATAGTTGCTGTCCAATTGATTGGACTGTTTCTGGTTTTTTTCGAACAAATTTTCGTTTTTCTCTTCCACAGGCCAGGCAATCACCAAAAGGAGTACCCCCACAAGAATTACAATCAGAAAATTGTCTCTTGTAAATTTTATTTTCAGTTTTTCCCTCACGCCTTTTTCCTGCATATACCGCCTCCATCTGCTGACGCCTTGCTGACGCCTTCTATTGAAAGACTACTTCAATGTTTTCGGCGTCCACCCCTATCCGGCTTCCATAAAGTTCCCTCAATTCTCTCCCTTTTCCCCCACCGTCAGGCGTAACACCGGCGTCCTCCTCCTTTGAAACGGACACCGGCTGTACCCGAATCTCCTGCACGCTTACCTGCCCGGAATTTTCCGAATCCCGGCCCGCCGCTTCCTCCACAGTGACAATCACCTTATCCTCCGCAATTTCGGCATTCAGGACCCGGTAATCCCCGCCGCACGCCGAAAGCCTCTCCTTAAGCTCTCCCTCAACCGCGCCGTAAACCTCCTGCCGGTTATCCGGAACCGTAAAACTTCCCTCTTTTGCATGAATACTTTCTTCCAACGCTTCTACCCGCCTTCTGATGTCCTGCTTTTTCTCCTCATTCATAAACAATCCGAATAATGGCCCCGTAATTCCCATAATCATCATAATTCCCACCAGTACCCTGACATATTTTACATAGACGTTTCCCGGCACAAAAAAAAGAATTGCCTGGGCTACAATCATAAATATGCACATTTCCCTGATAACAGCAACCATCTTTATGACCATGCTCCTTTCCAAATCTCCGGATTGAAAATTGAAATTTTAAATCTCAACCTCCCGTCCGCCTCCGTCCCTTTCACTGCCATAACCCGGCATTCTAGGACGAAACCGTAACCGACACCACCGCAATCACAATAATAAACAGCGCTGCCGAAGTAAACACGCATCTGAAGAGCAAAAAGCCTGCCGTTCCCACCCTGTCGGCGCATTCCGAAATCCTCTTATCGCTCACAATCCCCGTGACCGCCGCTCCCAGTTTCACCGCCCCCGTTACGACCGCTATCTTTAACAGCGGTAAAAGCAGGGCTCCGAAAAGAAGAATCAGAAGCAAAACCCCCATACTGTTTTTTATCAGAACCGCCGAGCCCAACACCAGCTCCGTCACGCCCTCCGCCACCCCTCCCACGCCCGGAATGGCGGAAAGCGCCTTTCGCATACTGGAAATTTTAAGACTGTTTATCACAGGCATAATGACAGCCTGTACCAGACTTAAGCCCGTCACCGCCCCCAGAGAGGCTTTCAGGGCGAAACCAATCCCTTTTTCAATGAAGTCAAGCAGCAGTGTCAGCTTTTCCTCCGCCCATAGGCCGTTTAAAAGCGCAAGCATTACGTAACTGTAAATCAGCGGAATCAGCACCTCTTTTAACAGGCTTTCCACCAGATAGGCAATCACCAGCATAAGCTGGTAATAGTACACGGCGGCGGCTGTCCCCGAAGCCGCTCCTACCACCGTAAAATAGGTAGGAATAAACAATTTGATGAAGAGAGCAATATTTTCAATGGCAAAACCTGCGATTTCTGCCATAAAAAGAAATACCTTTGTCAATAACACCATCAGAAACAAATAAAGAAAATAAAAACCGGCCTGCGCAATCTGCCCGCCGGAAAACAAATCGGAAAATTCCGAGAAAACCGCGGACATCACGCCCAAAAGCAGAATATATATCAGGATATTTTTAATGCCCGAAACCTCTCCCACAAGGGCGTCCTTTACTCCCCCAGCCAGCATTTTGAAAGCCTCGCCGGCGTTTCCGCTGATAATCATTTGAAGAAGCGTTTCCGCATCTATGGAAAGTCCCGGAAAAAGATTTTCCATCCCCTCGTTGACGGCTCCCAAATCGCAGGAGGACAGCCAGCCGTCCACATAAGAAAGTTCACCCTCTTCCCCGCCTTCAGCAGCCTTAAGAGGCATAACGGAGGAAAAAACTCCCACGAAAAAGAGCGCCGCAAAAAATATGCATTTTACCGCTTTCAAGTTACTTTTCACGCTTTCCCCTCTTCTTATCCCGTTATGGCGCTGATGTTTTCGATTACCGCCACCAGCACCGGGATTCCCATCAGCAGAATCGACAGCTTTCCGAAAATTTCTATCTGCCCCGCCACCGCCCCATAGCCCGCGTCCTTGCAGATAGAAGCGCAAAATTCGCAGACATAGGTAATTCCCACCGCCTTGAGCAGAAATCCCAGATATTTTCCGCTGCCGCTCAAATATTCCTCCAGCACCCCTATCCGCTCAAGCAGCGCTTTCAGACCGCTTATGGAAAAAGTAAAAATCACAAGACACACGGCAGCCCCCACATAAAGCCCGTACTCCGGCCTGTTCGACTTAAACTGAAGCGCCAGCATCACTCCCGCAACGCCCAGGAGTCCTATTTTAATAATCTCCACTAATATCCTCCCCCCTTAAATCCCTCCGGCAAACGATTTCCCGCAAATCCCATAATTCCTGCAAGCTGGACAAACCCGGCAGGCTGAACAAACCCCGCTGGCCAGGCAGGCACTACAAGCTGAACTTGCCCCGCACGCCAAACATATCCTACAGGCTGAACAAGTCCTACAGGCTGAATAGGTCCTGTATCATCACAAACAAGTCGTAAATGTAGGGCAAAATCCATGTAAGCACTAAAATAAGTCCGGCCAGACTGATTAAAAAAGCATGTTCCTCCCGTCCGCTGTGTTTCAGAATTTGTCCCAAAATGGTAATCAGTATGCCAACCGCCGCTATTTTAAAAATCAGATTGATTTCCATAATTTCCTCATTTCCGCTACAGTAATAAAATAGAAAGCAGGACGCCAAAGGCCGCCCCCAGGCTCATAACCACCCTGTCCTTATTTTTTCGCTCCGCCTCTAAGGCCTCCACACACCGCTCCACCTCCCGAAGCAGATTATCCACAGCCGCCGCCTGCGCGTTTTCCTCCATAAAGCCGAGACAGGAGGGAAAGGCGTAAAAAAGCTCCTTTTCCTTTACGGTGAGAGGCGTTTTTTCAAGAGCTCTTTCCATATGAAAGCGCCATAAGCCGGAAAAATCTCCCCCTTCTTCATAGCACTCCCTGTAAACTGCCCCGAAAGCTTCCGCAAGCGGCGCTTCTTCTTTCTGCGACAACTGAAAAAGCGCCTCCGGGACCGTGGTTTTCTGATAAGCGATATAATATTTTAAATTTTCATAGATATTTCTTATCCTTTTCATCAACAAAAGCCGCCTGGCGGTATCACGGCAAATGCTTCCCGCAAATCCAATACAGCCCATAGTGACGAGCAGACATCCTGTCAGCTTTGGCATGTCCCACCTGCCCCTCCCGAATACA
>CAJTMZ010000018.1:44207-45012 GCA_910577445.1 uncultured Lachnospiraceae bacterium
CCGTCCCTGTTTACAATCTCCTTAACCCGGCATTTCCCACGGCTTTTTTCCAGAAAAATATATCTTTCAAAAAGTTCCCCGGCGTCCATATGCTTTTTCATGTCCTCCATGGAGCTGCCGTGCAAAGTGGCCGCAACGGAGCTGCCGCACTGGAGAATCCGGAAAATCGCTTTCATATCTTCAGGCCCTCCGATTTCGTCCACCGCCACCACAGCCGGGGCCATGGAGCGCATTAAAAGCATCATGCCTTCTGTTTTGGGGCATCCGTCCAGCACATCCGTGCGGATTCCCACATCGTTTTGCGGCACCCCCATAAAACTTCCCGCTATCTCGGAGCGCTCGTCCACCACTCCCACCTGCCGCCCCCTTCCCCAGGCATTGCCCGCAGATACCTGCCTTACCATATCCCGCAGCATGGTGGTTTTGCCGCAGCCCGGCGGCGCTATCAAAAGGGTGGAAACAAAACGGCTTCCTTCATATAAATAAGGCATCACCTCGTCCGCCGCTCCGATTACCTCATGGGAAATTCTGATATTCAAAAACCGGATGCGGGTGATATTCCTGATACTTCCGTCCTCATTTAGAACCACCTGCCCGGCCATTCCCACACGATGGCCCCCCGAAACGGTGAGGAACCCCTGCCGGATTTCATTTTCAAAGGCATACATGGAATGGCGGCAGATATTTCCCACAATTTCATCCAGCTCATGTTCCGTTATGCGCCAGGCGTTTTTTTCCCCGTCTAAGAGCGCTCCTTCAGGTGATAAAAATTTTTCTTTCCCTGAAATACAAAGCCGCACAGGCC
>CAJTMZ010000019.1 GCA_910577445.1 uncultured Lachnospiraceae bacterium
CAGAACTTTTTCAAAAGCCGGTTATAGCGTTGGAAAACCTTGAAAAACAGGAAGATTATAGCCTGGTAGTAGGGGTTGAAAGAAAAGAAACTACACGAAAAATTTTAGAAAATCTTCTTGCTCAGCATATAAAAAATATTATTATTGTACCTGCAAGTATTGTAAATGATATTTATTGCAATTTTGTTATAAATGAGGAATCTATAAAAATATTTATGGAAAACCTTGCAAATGAAAAAAAAGTAATTGTATTTGTTGCTGATAGAGACGGAAATTTGATTATTAGATATATGCAGAACAAGGGTGTGCAAATAGATGCAATATGTACAGAAAAGAAAGAATTGCTTCTGGATTGGCAGATGCCGATATTATCTTTTGAGCAGTTGGGAAGTGTTGATAAGAATGCCATTATTATTCTGACTATGGGGAATCCGGATTGGCAAAGAGGTTTTGTAAGCAGATTGAGGAGTAGCGGATTTGAAAGAATTGTTTTGCTATCAGCGGAAATAAAGGAAGCGATTGAAAATGACTTTGGCAGAATGATATGGGAGGAAAAGGGCGCTGATTTTCAAGTGATTAATACACAGAATGTTGAGCAATATCATTATATTGTCCAAAAGGAAAAGGCGTCTAAAGTATATCGATGGCGGATAGCGGCACGAGACCACTATACTTATACAGATAATGAGATAGAATCCATAAGAAAGGGGAGTTTTGTCGAGGAATATGAGAGATTGTTTCCCAACTGCTGTTTTTGTCCTTATGATGAAGTGCCATTTTGTAAAGTGGATAGCCCTGATATAAATATTGAAATATATTTGTCAAAATGCCATAAAGATAAAAAAATTGCCCAGCAATCTCTTCCAGCGTGGCTTATCCCCATTCAAGTGGGAAAAGCCCTGACCGATATTCGAATTGCAGAAATCTGCGACAACACTGAAGATAATATTTCCATGAAAAATACAGACTACTCGGAAGGAACCGCGATATACTGGATTTGGAAAAATACTCACGGCCAGGATTATGTTGGTCTATTTCATTACAGGCGTCAGATGGCAATGGGAAAGGACAGCCTGTATAAGCTAATGCAGTATGATGCGCTGCTTACGGTTCCCACCTATATCCCGATGAGTACGAAAGAGTTTTTCTGTACAAACTTCATATTGGAATATGACTGGAATCTGATGATGAAGTACATAAAAGAGTATGATGAATTTTACTATAAGACCGCTCTAAAGCATGAGAAAGCTCATAGTTATTTTCCGTGCAATATCTTTATTATGCGCAGGGAATATTTTGATGAGATGTGCGAGTTTATATTTGGCGTATTGGAAAAGGTTGATGGTTATTACGAGAATATTCATATGGTGAGGAAAGACCGGTATCTGGGGTATCTGGTGGAGAATTTACTGTCTATTTATATGATGCATCATGCGGCGGACCGAAATATAGCTTATACGGATATGAAATATTATTATCCTATAGAGGAAAGTACTTTTTGAAAGGATAATTCATAGATACAAAAAGAAACGAGTATGCCAACTGGGTCTTAAGAGACTGTACGGCATAAAGGCTTCTTTTAATTAATTGATGGAGAAACAATATGTACAGTTTTGATGTGTTTGATACTTTAATTACAAGAACGACTGCTACGCCATGGGGAATTTTTGCCCTTATGCGTGACCGACTGAAATTGGAAAAACAGATTCACAATCTTGATGAATATGTGGTTGATAATTTCTACGGGATGAGAATCCACAGTGAAGAGCTTGCCAGAAAAGCAGGCTCATTTCAGCATGTGGAGGAAGTTACTTTACACGATATTTATAAAGCGATGGCTGTCTGTGGCTGTATCAGTGCTGAGCAGATAAAATATTTATGTAAACTGGAGCAGGAAACAGAGGTTGCCAATGTAGTGCCGATTCCGGAAAATATTCAGAGGCTGAAAGGACTGGTAGAGCAGGGAGAAAGAGTTGTTCTTATTTCGGATATGTATCTTCCCGAGAATACAATACGAAGAATGCTGCTGCAGGCGGATGATATATTTGAGACAATTCCTCTATATGTTTCCTCAGAGTATGGGAAACGAAAAACAACGGGAAATCTGTACCGTCTGATTAAAGAATTAGAGCAGATTGATATCAGCGAGTGGACGCATATAGGGGATAACATTTATCAGGACATTGAGATATCTTTTCGGTTGGGAATCAGACCGGAGTTTGTGGAAAGAATTGGACGGAGTAATTTTGAAAATGAATTGCTGGAGAAATATGGAGATGACAGCAGACTCCAATTGATGACCGGCACAGCGATAAGAGCCGAAAGAAGTAATGAAGCTGTTTTTTTACAAACCGGCGATATTAAGCAAGGTATTTCTGAAAGCAGATGCAATGCTTATCATATCGGCTGTCGATATGCAGGCCCTGTATTGTACAGCTACGGGGAATGGATAATTGACCAGGCGGAAAAGAAAGGTATTGACAGGCTTTATTTTATTGCAAGAGACGGTTACCTGGTGAAAAGGATTGTAGACGTTATCCTGAAAAGCAGAAAGTCAGGTATTGCTACAAGTTATATTTATGGTTCCAGAAAGGCTTGGAGGATGCCGTCTTTATCCAAAGAAAACTATAATTTGTATCAGATGATTTTCTGGTCGCATGTCCGCAGGATAAAAACACTGGAAGATTTGGCGGCGGTTATACATGTGCCTTTACAAAAATTGTACGAATATCTTCCGGGGAGCTTTGCAAGTAATAGGAAAAACATGGCTATTTCCCAGTATGAATTGGAGTATGTTATGCGGGAACTGTCAGAAAGCGAGGCTTTTAAAGAATATCACTTGAAAGAACTGGACGAGGAAAGGAAACTGGTTCGGCAATACCTTTCACAGGAAATCGATACCTCAGATGACAGATTTGCCTTTGTAGATGTTTCCGGAGGCGGGCTTACCCAAGGGTGCCTCAAAGAACTGCTTAAGGACAGGTATAATAAGTCGATTCACACATTTTTCTTTAAAATTGACAGGGTGAACCTGGTAGAAGGTTCTATAACAGATACCTTTGTGCCCGGTTTTCTGGAAAACAATCTTACAATAGAGATGATGTGCCGTGCGCCTCATGGGCAGACCAGGGGGTATGAAAAAAGGGATGGGAAAATTGTGCCGGTTCTGGAGGAGACCGAGGACAGGCAGATAATAGAGCATGGTTTTTATGAATATGAAAAAGGAATTTTTGATTTTTCGGAGCGGATGTATGAAGTGTCTGCTAAAACTGGCGTGAAAATTGGTTCAATGAAAAATATTTTGTTGTATATAAAGCATATTGCCGAAGAACCGACAGAAGATGTTTTGGAGTATTTCGCCTCAATGCCCAGCAGCGAATCCGGCAGAGGGGATAAGGTGGTGGAGTATGCGCCAAAGCTGACAAAAGAAGAGATTAAGACAATATTTTTAAAACGTACAAATGAACCAATTGAGTTTTTTTATAAAGGAACTGATTTGAATTATTCCCTAATGCGTGCAACGGAAGAAGAAAAAGCTTTGGCAGAGCGTTATAAAAAGGAGCGTAACGGAACGCTTGGCAGATTTTACAGACAGGAAGCGGAAAAGGAACTGAATGCCATGCGAAAGCAGTATGGCCGGGCAGCGCTTTATCCGGTCAGATTGTTGGATGAAAAAGTAGTTCTCTATGGAGCCGGGAAGTTTGGCCAAGACTTATATAAAAGACTGTTGGAAGATGACGGTCATGAGGTTGCTTTATGGGTGGATAAAAATGCGGCTGCCTGTCGGCAGCAGGGGCTGGCAAATGTGCAGAATGTTTCGGAGATAAGAAATGCTTCTTTTGACCAGTTAGTTATTGCTGTGGTGGATAAAAAATTGGCTGAAGAAATTCAGGAAGAATTGGTGCAGACAGGGATGGAAAGAGAGAAGATTATCTGGCTGAGCCCAAACCAGATTGTGGAGTGGAAAGTGGAAGGGATTGGGTGAAGAATTCTGTAATTTTGCCCCAATTATAGGACGAGGAAAAATAGGATGTTAAAAGTAATTGATAATACCAGAGATTTTAAAGAACTTTTTGATAACCCTGACCGTAATTTTTACATATATGGTGCTGGATTTTAAGGTAGACATCTTTTGGATCATATACGTTCTAATATCAGTCTAAGGTCAGGCACTGTTGATATAAAAAACATTTTAGTTACGAATAAGCAGGGTAATCCCGATAATGTGGGGGGGGGTCCGGTTGTACAGTATGACAGAATGAATTTTACAGAGCAAGATGTTATTATTATAGCTGTAGATAAACGGATAAAAGGAGAAATTGATGATTATTTGCAAGATTGCGGGGCAGAACGTATCGATTTACGTTCCGGTATCGTGAAATATGAGGATATTTATAATAGAATTAGGCCGCTTGCCGATAATTTTCCTGCTAATATTATGGGAATTAATGAACCTTTGAATTGTTATGGTGGCAGGATTGTGTGGACATGCTGGTGGCAGGGAGAAGCAGATGCCCCTGATATTGTTAAGGTTTGTTGGCAAAGTCAGCGAAAAAATCTTTCAGAAGATATAAAGCATGTTATTATTACAAAAGATAATTATTCTGATTATATTACAATACCGGATTATGTGTTGGATAAGTTTGAGGATGACAAAAATGCTATTGCACATTTATCCGATTTTATTCGTGCAAGTCTGTTATATAAATATGGGGGAGTGTGGTTGGATGCAACTGTTTTGCTATTAGAGAAATTACCCGAAGAATGTTGGGAACTTCCTTTGTATTCTTGGCGAAGTGATAAGATTGATAATATGACGCTGTTTGGTTCAGAATTTAAATGGACAACTTGGTTTCTGACCGCACAGAAAGGAAGCGCACTATATCAATTTATCATGGAGGCCTTTTTATATTATTTTTCAGTTTACAATAGGATAGACTATTATTTTACTTTAGATTTTTTTATTTCAATAGGAATTAATATATTGGAAGGAGTGTCAGAGCAATTTTTAAATATACCATATAACAATGAAACGGCGGCACGGTTAATTGGTCACCTTAATGAACCATATTCCGAGGAGAAATTTCGTCAATACTGCGAAGGTTCATTTCTACAAAAACTTAGTTGGCATCGGAATGATTATCCAAAAGGTTCTATTTTCGATTATTTGGTTAGCGGTAATGTCGGCACGGAACCAGCTTTATTAAAAGAACAAGACCCGTTAGAGTAAGAGTAACAGCCTGCAGTATTGCGTACTTTTAAAATTTTACATATGAGAACTGTTTATTGGACAGTACATATGATATTATATTTACAATAAAGCAAGCTAGGAGGCGATGAAATGAGGAATATCGAAGCTGTCATCCAGAGATTAGGATATCACAGGTCAGAAAAATTATTCTATTTATCTGATATTGATAAAAGAACTGAATTATCATGGCATGACAGAAGAGTATTGAGGGAATTGTCTCCTTATGCTGTATATATTGTAGACGGTAGTATATTTACAGCTTTTTTTGACGATTTAAATATTCGCGGGGATATGGATATCCAGGTAAAGATATGGAATGCACAAATTCCGGTTGTTATTTCTGATGAAGGTAATTACATCAAAATCTATAATGGAAAGGGAATGGTTTTAGATTCAGATAAAAAAATCAGGTTGCGGGATATTGTTGAATTTGATTTGAGCCAATGTGATGAAAAAAATGCATTTTCGTATTGGAATGTGACTAATAGTTTATCATTAGAGATTTACGAGAATAGCATGGGCAAAAAAAGTTTAAATGAATTTTTAATAGATAATCTCAGATATATTACCCAAAGATTGAAAGATGAATATCAGATTTCTTTTGCAAATAAGTTAATGCTGAGAGTATTGCTTATTCGATATTTGGTTGATCGCGGTGTTAATATTGGGTACATGGATCTTAACGGGGATGTTAAGCATTCACAGGAGGTATTCCTGCAGATTGTTCAAAATAAAGATAGTTTTTTTGAACTGGTCAGATATTTAAAAGAGAGATTTAATGGTAATCTGTTTGAAGTGGATGAGCAAAAGGAAAAGAGCGAAATAACCAAAGACGCTCTTTCTATGCTGCATAATTTTTTGACTGCAAAGGAAGAGTTTAAAACGGGACAATTGTGCCTGTTCCCTTTTTACGACTTTAATATTATTCCAATTGACTTAATAAGCAATATCTATGAAATACTGTTAGGGAAAGAAAAGCAGGATAAAGATAAGGCATTTTATACGCCGGAATATTTGGTGGATTATATCGTAAATCGAACAGTTGGAAAATACCTTGTTAATAAGAATGAGTGTAAGGTATTGGACCCTTCTTGTGGGTCAGGTATTTTTTTGGTTAAATCACTTCAAAAGATATTGGAGCGTAATGCTGATTCGGATGGTTTTATACAGGATAAAGATAGAATTAATGCGTTGGTTAAAGAAAATATATATGGGATAGATTATAATGAGGAAGCAGTGGATGTTACAATTTTTTCGATTTATGTGACGCTTTTTGACTACCAGAATCCCAGAAGTTTAGAACAGTTTAGATTGCCTTTGCTAAAAAATGAAAACATTCTTTTTGGCGATTTTTTTGATGAAGAAAAAATGAGGGCAATTGAAAAGGTAAATTTTAAATTTATCTTAGGAAATCCGCCATGGGGAAGTGTTAAACAGCAGAATTATAAAAAATATTGTGCAGATAGGAAGGTTATTGCACAAAACGGAGAAATTTGTGTTGCTTTTTTGCTAAAGGTTCAGGAAATTGGTGATTCGGATACGGAATGCAGTTTGGTGATTCCGTCAAAAATATTGTATAAGGGAAAGAGGCCTTCTATAGCTTTAAGAAAAATGCTGTTAATTGATACACAGCTGGAACAGGTGTTAGAACTCTCGGCTGTAAGGAAACAAATTTTTAAAGGCGCAATAGCTCCGGCAGCCGTGATTTCTTTTCTATGCAAAAAAAGCAGCTGGAATCATAAAGTGGAATATATAAGTTTAAAACCCAATAAATACTTGAAGTTATTTGGAATAATTATGATTGAACCCAATGATGTTAAGTATGTAAACCAGACATTATTCTTAGAGTATGATAATTTGTGGAAGATACTGGTTTATGGCGGGTATTGGGATTTTGAACTTTTAAGCGGTATGAATGAAAAGTTTAGAACAATTAAGAATATTGCAGTGGAACATAATTTGATAATGAAAAAAGGACTCCAGGATAACGATGGTGATAAAAAGGACTCTTCGCATCTGGTTGGAAGAAAAATTTTGGATTCTGATGAAGCGGTTGAACATTTCTGTTTGAATTACAATATTTATTCAATTTTTAACAAAAAGAAAATACATCGCCCCAGAACACCGGAGATATATAATGCACCGTATGTCCTTTTTAAGAAAGGATTAGACTGTTCAGACTATTCTATAAGGGCAGTATATACAGAAAAAGACTTCCTTTATAGAGAAACGATAAACTGTATAAAAGGTACAAAAAACGATAAAAAGATTTTGTTAAATTTATGTGGCATACTCAACTCTTCATTATTTTCCTATTTCAATTTAATGCTGGGTTCTTCGGCAGGAATAGAGAGAGAACAGGTTTTTCTGGAAGAGTTAGCCAATTATCCATATGCGTATAGTGACGAGCTTGTTGAACTGGTTCAGGAAATTCAGCAAGAAGGCGGTAGTGAAAATAGTAAAGAATTACGAGACAAATTAAACAAATGTGTTATGAAGATGTATGGTCTGCAAGATAACTGGTTTGTTGATTATGCTTTATCTGTCCAGATTCCGATACTTTGTGGAACTTACCAAGAGACGAAATGCAGTATAAAAGGGATGAGGGACTATGCATCAATATTTTGTAAGATATGGGATGAACATTTCTCACAAAGTGAAGTGTACAACGCAATAAATATTTATCCGGACATTAAAGGAAAATTTGCTGCTATAGAAGTAAAATTTTCTTTTGAGAAAATGGCAGAGAGCGTTCGTGTGTTAGATAATATTGACGATGATATTAGTCTGCTTACTGATTTTATGATTTATCAGTTGAATGACTGTTTTTATCAAACAAAAAATATTATAGAATTTTTGGATGACTCATTCGTAATTGTAAAATCTATTGAGTCTAAGAATTGGCATCCTGCAATGGCTGTGAAAGATAGTCATAAAGCGTTGAATGCAGTACTTCTGGGAAAGGGGGACTGCAGATGAAAGGGATATTAAATGAGAATATATTGCAGGCATTATATCGGGCAAATTTTGAGAAAATTATAAACTATATTCTTGGCATATGTGAACTGGTTGTAGAAGACTACGAGAAAAAGCAGTTAAAGCTGCCAAACGATGAAAATAAAATCAGGAGTATTATGCTCGAAGAATATATGATAAAGCAGAAGAGTATTTATGGTATGTCAGATTATAGGTTTGAGCTTGAAGTGCCGGAGAATTATGCTGGAAATGGGCAGCATATTGGAAGAGTTGATATTCGTATCCTTTTAAAAAATGATTTTGAAAAAGAAGATGCGTATTACATTATAGAATGTAAAAGGATTGATGGGACATTTGATTTGAATAAAAAATATGTAAAGGAAGGTGTTGCCAGATTTACTACACAAAAATACTCTTCTTATTATGGCAGAAATATAATGCTTGGATTTATTGTAAAAAAGATTGATGTATCTGCAAATGTCAGGTTGATTGAAAAAATTCAGAATGCAGAGTTGGATCAACATATGCATGGTGGTTTTCAGCTTATAAAAAGAGATAATATGACAGAGAGCTATAAGTGTATATATCAGATAAAGGCAGGCGAGGTAGAACTACGTCATATATTTTCGGATTATTCAAGTATTATACAATGAAAGTCCCGGACAATATGATAGTTTCAGAAGCTAAATGGTAATCCTGTTAAATTATTTTACCATATATGCCGATATAAAAAGCAGTAACATTCATCATAAAGCAAGGATTGCGGAAAAGGTTGCATGGAGGCATTTTATACAGGCAGGCAATTATTCAGGCTCGTCACGGCAAATTTTCTGTGGTGACGGGCTTTTCTATTCCCATGGACAGTAGGCCGGGCGGGCTCGACAGATGTCATTTGGCGAATGTTCCATTGGTATATGAACAGAGGCAATATAGGAGAGGTAGACAATGACCAGAGAGTGTAAAAACCAGATTTTTAAAACGTGGCAGCTTATTGGAAAGCTGCGGCAGATACTGGAAAAGCAGATGAACACATGGCTGCGGCCGGAAAAGAAAGAAGAGTATTTAAAATTTCTGGAGGAGTATCAGCAGGCGGTGATTTCTGTGGGCAATACTGTCGACAGGCAGACCAGGGAAGAGGAAAGCAAATTGGTTATTCCGGGTCTGGAGGAGTACTGTGAAGAGATTTACCAGATGGTAAATTGTACCGGAGGGATTTCTGATTATAGCAGGCAGACAGAGGTGCTGAAGAATAGACATAGACGCATAACAAGAGCACTGGAAGAGATTCCGGTAAGGACAGAAATGCTTTTTATGCCTTACAAATTCAGTATGTGGGACAGTCTGGAATCAGTTTATCTTGCGGCTGCCAGGGACGAAAACTGTGACGCTTATGTGATGCCTATTCCTTATGTAGAACAGGATAAAGAGGGAAAAACAGAATGGAAATTTGAGGGAAGAGACTTTAAGGGAATACCGGTACAGGATTTTGAAGAGTATAATTTTGACGAACACAGGCCGGATGTGGTCTTTATACATAATCCCTACGATAATTGCAATAATGTGACTTCGGTTCCGGCAGAGTATTACACGGCGGAGATTAAAAAATACTGCCGTTATCTGGTTTATATTCCATATTTTTATGTAGGTGCGGAGCTGCCGAAAATTCATTTAAGTCTGCCTTCATATAATAATATAGATTATATTGTGGTTCCCTCAAACTTTTCCGTGGAACAGATGAGTCCTTATGTGCCGAAGGATAAACTTTTACCATTAGGCTCGCCCAAGGTTGACCGGATGCTCATTATGAATGAAAAGAGGGAAGTACCGGAAGCGTTCAGGAGGCAAATACGCGGGAAAAAAGCGGTGCTGTATAATGTGGGGATTAACGGGCTTTTGCGGAATGGTTTCCGCACAATCTTTAAGATGCGTTATGTGTTTGATTATTTTAAGAAGCAAAGCGATTTGGTGTTGTGGTGGCGTCCGCATCCGCTGTTAAAGGCAACGGTGAAGTCTATGAAGCCGGAGCTTTTACCGGCCTATGAGGAACTGGAGCGGGCATTTTTGCTGGAACGGATTGGGATTTATGACCTTACGCCGGACAGCAACATGGCAATTGCCGCCACAGATGCGTTTTTGGGGGATTATTCTTCTCTGGTGTGTTTGTATGGACTTTTAGGCAAACCTATTTTCTTTCTGGATGATTTTTCCATGGCAGAGCCCACAGAGGAAGAAAAGAGGCTGATGTGGATATCAGGGCTGATTCGGGAATCTGATGGGAATTTTATTTTTTATTCGCCAGATTACCGCTCCCTTTGCAGGCTTTATGATAAGAGTGGAGAGATTGAATTTCTATACCGGATGGACGGAAATTATGCGGGCGGGCAAGCCTATTATTTCGAGGAACCGGAGCGGGCGCAGATGCGTTATTTCCCTGTGGAGAGGCAGAAGCCTACGGTGGTTTACCATATGGCGGATAAGTCCGTTACGTTGGAAGATGCCCCGGAAAACGAGCTGGATTATACTTTTTACAGTACTATTTGGGAAGATGGGGAACAGACGATTTTCTGCCCGGGGGCGAAGGAGGAATTTGTATTCCGGAACCGCGTGACAGGAGAAGTAAGCCGGTATGACGATTATGCGAAAGAGCTGATGCCTTATGTGAAGATGACAGGCGACCATTTGCTGAGAGGAGGAGCTATCCGCGTGGGTGATTATGCCTATATGTTGTCATATCAGACAAATAAAATGCTGGAATTTAATCTATTGGGCAAGAGTTGGAAACTGTATGATATCGGAGAGGATGAAATGCGTTTTTCATCTTTCTTCTATGATGGTGTGGATTTCTGGTTTTTCGCGTGGGATGGCTCCTGTATTGTAAGATGGTATACGGAGGGGCATGAAGCAGAATATTACAGCCGGATGCCGGAGGGATATCTGGGATTATGCAGCAGTATGACGTCACCTTATACGCCGGCTTTTGGCCCGGTGGTGCTTTTACCGGAGGAAATTATTGTATTTCCCCATGTCGCCAATATGATTCTTAAAGTTAACAGGGCAAGCGGAGCAATCAGCGAGTGGCGTCCGCAGCTTTTCTATGAGGAGGGACAGAGGAAGTCTTCTCTGTATAATACAAGTTCAAATTATATTTTTGCCTGTCTCTATGATGAAGGGCATATTCTGGCTCAGACAGCTTACGACGGAAGTCTTCTGGTGATTGATATTGCCACCGGAGAGGTGGAGAGGAAGAAATGCGTCCTTTCGAAAGAGGCCTATGAGAAACTGGACAACAGCGTAGAGAGTACCGCCTATCGCACACAGACATTGTCACCGTACTATTTTAAAGAAAACGGGCTGCACCAGAGTCTTGGGGATATGATGAGATATCTGGCTTCCGGCTCTGATTCCCAGAAAGAGCGGCAGAAAAAGGTAAGCGTAGAAGGGGTTGAGAATGTCAACGGTGAATGTGGCCAAAAAGTCTATGAACAAATGAAAAAATTGGCGGAGGGAAGATAATTGCTGCAAATCAAAAATGACTATTTGGAAGAAGTTTTTCAGGAATACTCCCATGTGGTTTTATTCGGAGCGGGAGCTGTGACAGGCTCCATGTTTGCGGCGCATAAAGAACAGGGATTTGAGAAAAAAGTAGATTATATTATTGATAATGATAAGAGCAAAGACGGAAAAAGTCTGAGTGTAAATGGCAGGAAAATAAAGTTGATTTCCCCTGAGAGTTTTGCTGGGCTGGATTACAGAGACTATGCTTTGATTATTATGCCCGTATTTTTTCTTGATATTGTCAGGCAAATTGACAGGGATACCGCTTTTGCGGGTGTCCCCACATACGTTTATGCCTTTATGATGAATATGAAAAGAAAAAATAACTTTTCGCTGAAAACGGCGGAGAGGATGATGATTCCAAAGCGGATTCACTACTGTTGGTTCGGCGGAAAAGAGCTTCCTGAAGTTTACAGAAAAAATATTGATAACTGGCGGAAATATTGTCCTGATTATGAACTTATTAAATGGGATGAATCCAACTATAATATCCGTAAAAACCAGTTTACCTGGGAGGCGTATCAGACAAAAAATTGGGCATTTGTACCTGATTATATCAGAAAAGATGTAGTATACCAGTATGGCGGAATTTATTTGGACGTGGATGTGGAAATTTTAAGGCCAATTGATGATTTGCTTTACAATGATTTCTTTATCTGCAGGGATGATATTGCTAACATCAACATGGGTTCCGGATTTGGCGCTGTTGCGGGCAATGAGATTATAAAGGCATTGCGGGATTACTATGACAATTGCCGTTTTCTGGACGATGCCGGTTATATTATTGGCAAAGCCTGCGGTAATTACGAGACGCCGGCTATGATTGACTTTGGTTATAAAACTGATAATGAATGTCAGACCATTATGGGGGGGAAAGTTTTTCCCAGGGAGGTTTTATGTCCAATCAGCTGGATGGGGCTGCCGGACGCATATACGGAGAAGACAGTGGCGGTACATAAGTTTGACGATTTCCTGGTGGATAAAGATGGAAAAGAAAATGCCGCAAAACTTCGGAGCGAAATTGAGGCTTTGCTTGAACGCACCACCGGTAAATGGCAGCCACCGGAAACAGAGAAAGGACTATACACTCATGGCAAAGTTAATCACAGCTGAAAAAAATAACGGCCAATTGTCCGACTTAAATCGTCAGGTCATTCACTACATAGAGCAGTACCCGTCAGATTATTACGATGACTACCTCTCCGAGGAAAGCAATTTCCAGGTATGGTATCAGTTGTCGGAACTGCGTACAGGGCTCCTGAGCTGGTATCCATTTGAAAGAGAAGCGCAGGTGCTGGAAATCGGTGCGGGATTTGGCGCACTTACCGGGCTTTTATGCGGCAGGTGCGCGCAGGTAACGGCAACGGAGCGTTCTGCGCCCCGGGCGGAGGCACTGGCAAAACGCTGGGCAGCAAAGGAAAATCTGGCAGTTTATGCGGGGGAGTGGAGCGAACTGGATTTTGGCTGTCAGTTTGACTATATTATCCTTACCGGCGTCCTGGAACGGATTGCCGGCGGCTCGTCGGAGATGGAAAAGTATGCGGACTACCTGAAAAAGGTGTCCGCACTTTTAAAACCGGAGGGAAAAGTTTTGTTTGCCGTAGAAAACCGTTTTGGCCTTAAGTATTTCTGCGGCGTACCCGAGCCGCACACGAACCGTGCTTTTGACGGGCTCAACCATTACAGAAAGGGTACAAGAGGGTATTCCTTCAGCAAAAAGGAAATTGAGGATATTGTGTCGCTTGCAGGACTGACCTTTTCCAAATTTTATTACCCTCTGCCGGATTATAAGCTGCCGCAGATGATTTATACAGATGCGCATCTTCCCGGAAAAAATCTGCATGAACGTCTCCTGGCTTATTATCTTCGAAATGACACGTTAATTGCGTCGGAGACGGCGCTTTATAACGATGTGATTGATAATAATGTGTTCCCTTTTTTCGCCAACTCATTTCTGGTAGAATGCGGAAGGGCAAATAATGCAAGTCCTGTGGTTTACGCAGCCGTATCCACAGACAGGGGGGCGGAGAGAAGCTACGCTACGGTTATAGAGGAAGCAGATATTGTGCGGAAGATACCTCTTCATGCAGAGGGGAAGAAAAACGCTTTGAAGTTGCTGGCAAATATTGGGGATTTGGAGGAGCATCAGATTCCGGTGGTTTCCCACAGTCTGGAGGTGGATGGAAGCCTTAAGCTGCCGTATATATCCTGGCCTACTTTATCTGATTATATCAAAGAGATAATGGGGAAGGATGAGGAGCTTTTCTTGCAGCTTGTGGACAGGATTTATGAGTATATTCTGCAATCCTCCGTGGAAGTACCAAAGGAGCGGAATGAAATGCCGGGATGCAGGGCAAAGGAAACTTTCGGCTTCGGCCCGATTCTCGAGAAGGCCTACATCGAACTGATTCCCTTAAACTGCTTTTATAAGCCTGAGACAGGAGATTTTCTGTATTTTGACCAGGAATTTGTATATGAAAATTATCCGGCGAAATTCGTGCTGTTCCGCGCCATTCATTATATTTACTGTTTTACGCCGGGAGCGGAAAGGTATTATCCAAAGCAAAAGCTTTTTGAACGGTATGATATGCAGGATACTTGGAAAGTTTTTCAGGAAGAGGAGATGCGTTTCCTGGACACGGTTCGAAACCACAAAAAATATCAGAAGTTTTATGAGTGGACAAAGATTGACTGGAAGCGGATTGACGATAATGCCGGGCGTCTGGAGTCCGAAGCGGAAAAGATTGCCAATTATCAGATTTCCGATAAGATGAAGAAAATCTGGAAGGTGGAGCTTGAGATACTGGACGAGATTGACAGAATCTGTAAAAAGAATGATATTCAGTATTTTCTTGTCCATGGCAGCCTTTTGGGGGCAGTTCGTCATAAAGGCTTTATCCCCTGGGATGATGATTTGGATGTCGCTATGCTGAGACCTGATTATGACAAATTCCTCTCAGTGGCGGCGGGGGAGTTGCCGGAGCATCTGTCGGTGCACACGCCTTCCACGGAAAAGGATATTTTCTGGGGCGGTTTTGCCCGGATTCGAAATAGAAACACCACGGGCATTGAGACGCGGGAGTTAAATCATAAAGGGAATCTGGGAATCTGGGTGGATATTATGCCTGTTGACGTATGCACCATGGACGACGAAAAATTTGTTGAAAAACAAAAGAAAATAAGGCATTGTCACAGGCTGATTTGTGCTAAAATATACGGGAGGGATTATAAGCGGTATGCGGACATGAAGCCTCTTATGTGGAATGCATTTAAGATTATGGCGCATTTTTACAGTCAGGAAAAGCTTGGCGCTATGCTGGATAATGCCATGAAGCTGTACACAGACGAGGCGTCCGAGGATGTGGCGTTTTTTCAGGGGTATTTTAAACACAGAAGGCTTTCGGCAAAGGATTTTGCCGGGACGGCAATGCTAGAGTTTGAACACCGCAGGGTTCCGGTCCCTGTTGGTTATGAGAACTACATGTTCACGATTATGGGGAAGGATTATATGAAGTACCCGCCCGAGGAGGAGCGTAAACCCCATCACAGAGGGATTTTTGATGCAGAGAAGCCTTACGGGGAATATCAGAAAATGTTCGGGGAAACCTTTGAGAGGGCGAAGGGAAAGAAGATTATTCTGTTTGGTTCCGGACTGATGTTTGAGGATTATATGGAACGGTATGGCGGTAAGTACCGTCCTGATTTTCTGGTGGACAACGATGAAAACAAGTGGGGGCGCTCCCGTATGGGAATTAAAATTAAGGAGCCGAAAGCGATTCTGGAGGTGCCGGAAAAGAAGCGCCACCTGATTATCTGCAGTTTTTATTACCGGGAAATTTCAAAACAGCTGGACGAGATGGGGATTCATGATTATAAGGTATATATTCAGCATATGGAGTGGATTCTCAAGACGGAGGAACAGCAGTGAAAAAATATAAACTTGGTTATGTCCCAGGAGTCTTTGATTTGTTTCATGTGGGACATTTGAATTTAATCAACCGTGCGAAGGAGCAGAGCGAGTACCTTATGGCTGGCGTGCTTTCGGATGAGCTAGTCATACATTTCAAGAAAAAAAGGCCCTATATCCCTTTTGAGGAGCGGTTTGCCATTGTGGCGGCGGTAAAAGGCGTGGATGAAGTAGTTAAGGTTGACTTCTCCAACACGGTGAAGATGGATGCCTGGAAATTGTATCACTATGACGCTTATTTTTCTGGTGACGACCATGGGCACGAGTGGGATGACGAAAAAAGGGCGTTGCAGGCGGTGGGCTCCGATATTGTCTTTCTTTCCTATACTCAAAGTACCAGCTCTACTATGATTAAGCGGACAATTAGCGGAAAGGGAAAAAAGCGTTTGTATCTTTTCGGAGCCGGTCGGATTGGACAGAGAGTGCTTCAGGGTTTCGGGGCGGATGAAAGAAGCGCGGGGTGGGAGATTGCCGGATTTCTTGATAATTCGCCAGCAAAGCATCTGACTCGCATTTCGGGCGTACCTGTTTATCGGCCGGAGGATTTAAAAAAGCTGGAGGCTGGAGAGCAGTTCGGCGTGCTTTTTGCGGTTAAGGATACAGAGGGAATGGCTGAGCAGTTAGACGGACTTTTGCTGGATTATGTTGTGTTGAAAATGTCCCCGCCATATGCTAATGTATAGGTAAGAATCAGGAGGAAAGCCAATGAATTATCTTTTAAGAAGCATGCTGTTCGTCCCCGCATACAATGAAAAATTTCTGGATAAGGCGGCAAAGAGCGAGGCGGACGCCATTATATTTGATTTGGAGGACGCGGTGCCGCCGGCGAAAAGAAAAGCGGCAAGGGATACGCTGGGAAAATATTTATCTGACGGAACCTTTGAGGGAAGACAGCTTTTTATCCGTGTGAACGAGCTTGGCTCAGGCGATTTGATTAAGGATTTAAAGCTGATTAACGGCAGGCAGATTCTGGGAGTGGTGACGCCAAAGATTAAGGGCGTTTCGGAAATTCAGGATTTTTCTAATCTTCTGAAAAAATGTGAGGAGAGGGACGGACTGCCGGAGGGAACCATTAAGCTTCTGCCTCTGATTGAGACGGCGGGAGCGGTTGCAGGCGTGCAGAGCATCGCGGGCAGCAGTAAAAGGATAATCGCGCTTTTGTTTGGGGGAGAGGACTACCTGGACAGCATTTCGGGAACGCACGAATATTCGTCCAGGGTTTTTGAGACGCCAAGGGCAATGATTGTGATGGCAGCGAGGATGAACAATCTGCTTCCCATAGACACGCCTTATATGGATTTAAAGAATGAAGAGGGCTTTATGGCGGAGGAGCGGATGGCGTATTCCATGGGATTTGCCGGCGCGCTTTTGGTGAATCCCATACAGATTCCCTGGGCAAATAAGTGTTTCGCGCCTACCGGGGAAGAGACGGCGCACGCTTTGGCAGTGCTGGAAACGGCGCAGAAGGCAAAGGAAGAAGGACGGAGCATCGCCACGCTTGCGGGCAAGGTGGTAGGGCCGCCCATGCTGAAGCGGGCAAACAAGGTGATGGCGTTTGATAAACTGATACGGGAGAGGACGTCCGGGGCGGAGGGGCAGAAATGAGCTGTTCCGGCGTGCGGAAAGAGGGATAACATGGCGCGGATAAATAAAACCTGGCTTTTTGTTCCGGCAAAGGAAAAGTACGCGGAGCGCATCCCGCAGATAGAGGCGGACGCGGTTATCCTCGATTTGGAGGATTCCCTTGCGCCGCCGCAGAAGGAGGAGGGGCTTTTGCTTGCCGCCGGTATTCTTGGGAAATACGGAAAAAGCCGGGAGCTGTATGTGCGGTTAAATTCCGGCGAAAGGTTTGACAGGGAAATAAATGCGCTGTGGAACTATGATTTTGCCGGCTTTATGATTCCGAAGTTTGAAGAGACGGCGGTTTTGGAGGAGTATGAAAAACAACTTCGGGGAAAAGAAGTGATTGCCCTGATAGAGAGCGTGAAAGGGATTATGGAGTTGTCTAAAATCGCGGCCCATCCTCTGATAAGCGGGCTTGCTTTCGGCGGGGAGGATTTCAGAAAGGAGCTTGGCTTTGAGGCCGGTGAGGAAGCTGCCGTTTATGCAAGGAGCCGGTTGGTACTGCAGGCTTTTTATCACGGAAAGTTTTCACTGGATACGGTGAGCATGGAAATCCGGGATATGGACGTATTTTTGGAGGATTACCGCAGGAGCAAGAGGCTGGGGTTTTCCGGAAAGCTGCTGATACATCCGGCGCAGGCTGCGGCGGTAAAGGATTATTATCGCCGGAAAGACCCTGAGTATCTGCGGGGGATTGTGGCGGCCTTTGAAGAAAGCAGGGACGGAATTTTGCAGTTGGACGGAAAATGGTATGAGAGGCCGCATATTGAGAAGATAAAGAAATACTTGCAGGAGATGGAAATCGGCGGGTGAACCGGAGGGGAAGCGGCAAATGGCACTGGAAGAAGAATTAAGGAATCTGGAAATCAGGAAGGAAAAGGTTCATGGCAGTAAGCGGCAGGAGAAGCAGCATGGGGCGGGCAAGCTCTCTGCCTGGGAGCGCATACAGCTTTTGATGGATAAGGATACCTTTGTGGAAACGGAGGTGTATCTGGAACACCGCTGCGCTTATTTCGGAATGGATAAAAACAAAACGGAGGGCGACGGCGTGATTGCCGGTTACGGAAAAGTGGAGGGCAGGACGGTCTGCGTGTACGCCCAGGATTTCACCGTGTTCGGCGGCTCTATCAGCGAGATGAACGCCAGAAAAATATCCAATATCCAAAACAAGGCGCTGCAGATGGAAGTGCCTGTGATTGGGCTTTTTGATTCGGGAGGCGCAAGGGTGCAGGAGGGAATCCTGGGGCTTTCCGGCCACGGCAATATTTTTTACAATAATGTCAAAGCATCGGGAAAGATTCCGCAGATATCCGCTATTATGGGAACCTGCGCGGGCGGCGCGTCCTATTCCCCGGCGCTTACGGACTTCATTATTATGGTGGACGAAACCAGCAATATGTTTATCACAGGCCCGAAAGTGGTAAAGGCTGCGATTGGGCAGACGGTTACCATGGACGAGCTGGGGGGCGCTGAAATCCACGCCAGAATCAGCGGCATGGCGGACCATGTGGCGGCAAACGACGAGGACTGTATCCGCTACATCAAGCGGCTTCTTCAGTATCTGCCGGATAATTTCCATGAAAGGCCAGCTCGGGCAAAGGACTATACTTATAATGCGGAAAGAGGAAAAAGCATCGCGTCCCTGATACCGGAATCCAGACGGCACTCTTACGACATGCATAAAATCATCGACTGCATCATCGATGAGGGAAGCGGTCTGGAAATCAAGGAAAAATTTGCCTCCAATATTATTACCATGCTGGCAAGGGTAGGCGGCTATCCTGTGGGGATTGTGGCCAATCAGTCCGCCCGGATGGCGGGGTGCATCGATATCAACGCGGCCGACAAGGCGGCCGGTTTTATCCGGGTCTGCGACAGCTTCAATATCCCCCTGCTGAATCTGGTGGACGTGTCCGGTTTTTATCCGGGAAAGGAGCAGGAGCAGGGAGGCATCATCCGGCACGGGGCAAAAATGCTCTTTGCCTACAGCGAGGCGGAGGTTCTGAAAATCACCGTAATCCTGCGCAAGGCGTACGGAGGTTCCTATCTGGCGATGTGCAGCAAGGAGCTTGGAGCGGATGTGGTTTATGCGTGGCCCCGGGCGGAGATTGCCGTTATGAGCGCGGAGGCGGCTGTGGACGTGCTTTTCAAAAACGCCGGGGAAAGCCGGAGGGAGCAGTATTTAAAAGAGTACGGACAGCAGTTTTTAAATCCTTTTGAAGCGGCGCATATGGGCTATGTGGACGAGGTCATTGACCCCCATCTTACCAGAGAAAATATTATAAGGATTCTTGATTTGTATCCGGCAAAGAAAGCGGCAAAGAAAAAGACGGCTCACGGGAATATTCCGCTGTAGCACGGCATAGGTACCGCATGTGTTTCGTCCCATGGAAAGCCTGTAATCACCGGTCTTTCGGAAAAAACCTTCATTCGTTTTTTATTTTATCGTTTTCGGGCGTCAGTCCCTGATACGGCATAGTTTCTCATGTATAATGATGAACGATAATTCCGTTTGGGGAGGACAAAAGATGAAAGAGCAGGATATGCTGGTGGAAAGAATCAAAAATCTGTGCAGGGAAAAGCAGATGACTTATTCCGCACTGGCTTGCGCGTCCGCCGTGCCTGTGGCGACTATCATGCATATTTTGGATAAGTCCACGGTAAATCCCGGAGTGCTTACGATAGAGAGGCTTTGCGAGGGTTTTGGCATCACTTTAAAAGAGTTTTTTGACTCCCGGGAATTTAATTCTTAAAATAAAATTTATATTTTTTGGGGTGACTGTAGTTTACAGGTGTGATATACTAATGAATTAGTTAAGGTAAAATGACTTAAGACGCTATTAATAATGGAGGTCATCATAATGACAAAAGCAGAAATATTAAAACAGGAAATTTTAAAGCAGTACAAAAGTGTAAGACAGTTTGCTATTGATATGGAAATTCCTTACAGCACGCTGGTGACGGCATTGGATAGAGGTATTGAGGGCATGGCCTATGGAACGGTGATTCGTATGTGCGATAAGCTGAGCCTGAATCCCGTGGATTTTTCATCTCTTGAAAAGGGAGAGGTATTGGGAGAAAAGATTCTGGAAAACAGGGTTATGCAGTATTATATTCGTCTTAACAAGAAAGGGCGCAAGAAAATCCTTGAAATGATGGAGGATTATGTCCAACTGGAAAAATACAGGGAGCTGTAAAATAAATGATGAAGCGCTTTGATTACCTGATTGTGGGGGCCGGGCTTTTTGGCGCGGTCTTTTCGCATGAGATGAATAAACGCGGTAAGAGCTGTCTCGTAATCGACAGAAGGGAGCATATTGCCGGAAATATTTATACAAGCCGTAAGCGCGGTATTCATGTGCATGAATATGGCGCGCACATTTTTCATACCTCCAGCGAGAGTGTGTGGGATTATATTAACCGGTTTGCGCGGTTCAACCATTTTGTCAATTCCCCTATGGCGGTTTATAAGGATGAGATTTACAATCTGCCCTTTAATATGAACACTTTCAGCAGGCTCTGGGGGGTCAGGACCCCTGATGAAGCAAAGGCCGTGATTCGGGAACAGATAAAGGATTTGTCTATCGAAAACCCCCAAAATCTAGAGGAGCAGGCGCTGTCCCTTGCAGGCAGGGACGTGTATGAAAAGCTGATAAAGGGCTACACGGAAAAGCAGTGGGGAAGGGAATGCCGGGAGCTTCCCGCGTTTATCATCAAACGCCTTCCTCTGCGTTTTACCTATGACAATAATTACTTTACGGACAGATATCAGGGGATTCCTGAGGGCGGATATACGGCGATTATCGAAAAGATGCTGGAAAAAGCGGAGGTTCTGCTTGGCACCGATTACCGGGAGTTTGACAGAAGGCAAAAGGAAGCCGCAAAAGAGGGGAATGACTATATATCTTATGACAAAGTACTGTATACCGGCATGATAGACGAGTATTTTGATTACCGGCTGGGACATCTGGAATACCGTTCTCTGCGGTTTGAGAAGGAGGATATGCCGGACTGCGAAAATTATCAGGGAAACGCGGTGATAAATTATACGGAGAGGGAGATTCCCTATACCCGGATAATAGAGCATAAGCATTTTACGTTTGGGGAAGGCGAAGGCACAATAATCACCAGAGAGTACCCGGCGGAATGGAAGCCGGGGGACGAGCCTTACTATCCCATTAACGACGAGCGCAACAACAGGCTGTTTGAAGAATATCTTGCGCTGGCTGAAAAGGAAAAAGGGGTTCTGTTTGGCGGAAGGCTCGGCCAGTACCGTTACTATGATATGGATAAAGTGATTGAAGCGGCCCTTGCATTGGCAAAAGAGGAAAGTAAATGATGCGATAAATAAAGCGGTTCACAAAAGTGAGCCGCTTATTGTTAATTATGAAGATATCAGCAGTAACTGTTAAAGAGCATTCCACTGTAATTGCTGGTCATATAGGGCGTTGCAAAATTATGACCGGGATTTTTATAGGCTACCATTGTCCGTTCGACATATTCCATAGGGTCTAAGGAAATCTGGTCCGTTTTCCGCAGGATGGAATTGGTGAAGTCCTTTATGGTGGAAAACTGTGAACGGCTTTCGTCGCTTAAGATGGAGTGCTTAAATAAATCGTCGTTCATCACAAGCTGGCCGCTTTCCTCAAAGGAAAATCCCAGGCTTTCAAGCTCCGGCTGGTAGCTCTGGCAAATATGGCCCATTTCACCCAGAAGCCGGTTGCTTTTCGGGTGGCGGGTCACATATTCCGCGGCGGTGCTGATGAAAGAGTTATAGCCGCTTATGAGGTTATTAACGTTTTCCGTGAGAGAGTCAAGGTCTGTTTTCAGGCCAATCTGGGCGGTTTCACCGTTTGAATTGCTCACGCCGTTTAAAGTAATGTCAAACATTTTGTTGATGGTAAAATGATTGGAGGACGCCATATGGGGCTCCCCGTTTAACAAAAACTCGGCGTTGGAGGGCATTCTGGAAATAAAATCAAACCCAAGGTAGTCAATAGTGCCGGAGCGCTTGCTGGTCTTGTCATCGGAAACAAGGAAGATGTAATCCTTATTGTTTTTCAGCCCCACATTCATGGAGGTGAGGCGCAGGGAAGAATTTCCCCTCCCGTCGGATAAAAGGTCGGCGCTTATGCCGATATCCGCGTTGGTGATAAGCCGCGCAAGGCGTTCCTGAAGTTCTTTGTTTGTCTCTCCCTCCCGGACGTTGTACTGGAACTCATAACTTAAGTCGTTGACCGTGATGTCAAAGGAATAAGCGCCCGGCGTCAGCGACGACTTGCTGTCGGAGGGGAGAAAAGTTCCGAGGTTCACCTGATTGGAGGCCAAAGCCGTTACTTCTATATTATAGGAAGGCGCGTTTGCTTCCTCGCCGTTATCGCCCACATAGGAGGCGCTGACAATATCTTCCCGGCTGGAATAAGCGGCCTTTTTTCCAAACATTTCATCTTCGTCAAGGCCGCCGAGGGACGCAATGGTATTGCGGAGGTTTCTCGCGCCCTCCTTTAACCCCACGGCAAACTGACGGGATTCTCTGCTGGTGTCAAGAATATACAGAGGGGAATCTTTATTCAGCTTGACAATGGAATTGTAAATACTGCGGAGCTCGCTCTTTTTATGAGTGTCATATTGTGTGGTTTTCGGTATATAAGCGGTAAGATAATGGTTGTAAGCTACGTCAAGAGCCGCACTGTAAGCCATAATTCGCCCTCCTTTCCGTCTGTACACAAATTTTCTTAGGTTAATTTTACCATGGAGAAAAAACGAATACAATAGTATTTGCGTTAATTATTAAAAATTTATAAAAAAGAAGGGCTGATGCGCAAAAATTCGCCTGATTACGGTTGACGGAAATAAAAGGATATGTTATAGTAATCAAACAAAGATTGAGGTCTTTTTTTTATGCTCAAAAATCCGCTAAAGAGATTGGAGGAATCATCATGCGTACGAGAATCACATTGGCATGTACTGAATGTAAACAGCGCAACTACAATACCACAAAGGATAAGAAGACACATCCTGAAAGAATGGAGTTTAAGAAGTATTGTAGATTCTGCAGAACTCATACATTGCACAAAGAAACCAAATAATACCGCAGGTATCTGAAAGGAGTTTGAGATGGCAGATTCTGCTAAGAAGGAAAAATCGGCCAAGCCGGCTAAAACAGCAAAACCAAATTTTTTCAAGGGAGTAAAGGTTGAGTTTAAGAAGATTTCATGGCCGGAGAAAGATGCGCTCTTAAAGCAGTCGGTTGCGGTTGTCTGTGTTTCGATGGTGGTTGGAGTCATTATTGCGGTACTGGACTTCTTTATGCAGTACGGCGTGGATATCTTAACCAGTCTGTAGAGCGAGGGTGAATGTATGGCAGAGGCAAGCTGGTATGTAGTGCATACCTATTCCGGATATGAAAACAAGGTAAAGGCCAATATAGAAAAGACAATCGAGAACAGACATCTGGAAGAGGAGATTCTGGAGGTCCGCGTGCCGATGCAGGACGTGGTGGAACTGAAAAACGGAGCCAGAAAGACGGTTCAGAAGAAAATGTTTCCGGGTTATGTTCTGATTAATATGGTTATGAATGACGACACATGGTATGTTGTCCGTAATACCAGAGGCGTAACAGGGTTTGTAGGCCCCGGAAGCAAGCCGGTGCCTTTATCTGAGGCGGAAATGAAGCCTCTGGGAATCAAGACAGAGAATATTTCGGTGGATTTCGCGGAAGGCGATACCATTGCCGTGGTGGCGGGCGTATGGAAAGATACCATCGGCGCCGTGCAGAAGATGGATTACGGCAAACAGACGGCTACCATCAACGTGGAGCTGTTCGGCAGGGAGACACCTGTGGAAATCAGTTTCGCGGAAGTAAGAAAAATGTCATAGGTTCAGGCGTTAAGGTATTTATTATGGGACGGTGGCGAACTGTTTCATATAAATATACAGAAACTTTACAATGGTCTGCGAATGCAGGCTGTGGGAGCGGAAGAAATTCCGTGCCATACCACGATGCAATTAAGTTTGCATGATTAAGGAGGTGCCATAAATGGCAAAGAAAGTAGAAGGATATATCAAGTTACAAATCCCTGCTGGTAAAGCTACACCAGCTCCCCCGGTAGGTCCCGCACTTGGACAGCACGGGGTTAACATCGTTGAGTTTACAAAACAGTTCAACGCAAGAACGGCTGACAAGGGCGATGTGATTATACCTGTGGTTATCACGGTATATGCAGACAGAAGCTTCAGTTTTATTACGAAGACTCCCCCCGCAGCAGTGCTTCTTAAAAAGGCGTGCAATATTAAATCCGGTTCTGCAGTACCGAACAAGGCAAAGGTTGCAACCATTACCAAAGCTCAGGTAAAGGAAATTGCAGAGACCAAGATGCCCGACTTAAACGCGGCGAGCATTGAAGCGGCAATGAGCATGATTGCCGGTACGGCAAGAAGCATGGGCATTACAGTAGTGGATTAACTAATAAATATTGAAAAGTGGGAGGCACTTAAGACCGTGCGGAATTTCGGCGCGGTAAGGCCGAAGGCTGTCAGGTGCCGCTGGAACCATAGGAGGAATAATAATGAAACGAGGAAAAAGATATACGGAAGCTGCAAAACAGGTTGACCGCGCAATGGTATACGAGCCCGCTGATGCGATTGAACTGGTAAAAAAGACAGCAGTTGCAAAATTTGACGAGACCGTTGAGGTTCACATCAGAACAGGCTGCGACGGACGTCACGCGGAACAGCAGATTCGTGGCGCGGTAGTGCTTCCCAACGGTACAGGTAAGACCGTTAAGGTACTGGTTTTTGCCAAGGGAGACAAGTTAAATGAAGCTGAGGCGGCCGGTGCGGATTATGTGGGCGGCGAGGAGCTGATTCCCAGAATCCAGAAAGACGGATGGCTTGATTTTGACGTTGTGGTTGCCACACCTGACATGATGGGCGTTGTGGGACGTCTTGGTAAGGTTTTAGGACCTAAAGGACTGATGCCCAATCCGAAGGCAGGCACGGTTACCATGGACGTAACCAAGGCGATTAACGATATCAAAGCAGGTAAGATTGAGTACAGGCTTGACAGGTCCAACATTATCCATGTGCCGGTTGGAAAGGCTTCTTTTGAAAATGAGAAGCTCCAGGAAAACTTCAGCGCACTGATGGATGCGATTGTTAAGGCAAGACCTTCGGCACTCAAGGGTCAGTATTTGAAGAGCATTACGCTTACTTCCACCATGGGCCCCGGCGTGCGGGTTAACACTGCAAAGTTCTGATTTGGAAATTACAAAAGCCGCGGCTTGGCAAAGCCGCGGTTTTTTAAATAGCGTGCCCGGCGTAGCACGTTCCTGGCATAGCAATATCGGTTCCGCGCGGGGCGTATGCGCGGAATGTTTTTGGAGGCGAAGGGAATGAAACGAAAAGTAAAAGCAGGAAAAAGAAAGAATGAAAGCTATGGAAACGGAATGCTTGTCGTTTTTCTGATTACGCTTTGTCTTGTGCTTTCCATTGGAGTGGCGGGACTCATTGCATATAAAATTCTGGATGGAGATACGAAAGAGACATATCATGCACAGAAAGAGCCCTCGGCCGGGGAAGAAAAAGATGATTTACAACTGTTTCAGGAAAAAATACCAGACAGCAGCGGGGAGGAAAAGACCGGCGGAGCGGACGAAGCTGCAAAGGAAGCGCCGACGCCTGCGGGACGGTATGACGCCGAACTTGCCGACGAGGCGTACATGAAAGAAAACAGAATCATCCCCTGGGAGAGCAGCAGGGAGGATGAGGTGAGCTTTTGCTTTGCGGGAGACTTCCTTCTGGACGATGAGTATGCCATCATGGCAAATCTGCTGAACAGGGGAGCGGTTATCGAAAACGGTATTTCCGAAGGATTGCTGGCGCATATGCGGGCGGCGGATATTATGGTAATCAATAACGAGTTTCCCTATACCAACAGGGGAACCCCTACGGAAGAAAAAACGTTCACTTTCCGGGCGGATACGGATAAGGTTTCCCTCCTTCAGGACATGGGGGCGGATGTGGCGATTCTTGCCAACAACCACATTTATGATTTCGGGGAGGTCGGACTTCTGGACACGCTGGAGACGCTGGAAAACGCGGGTATTCCGGGCGTGGGTGCAGGAAGAAATCTGGACGAAGCGTCGGCGCCCCTTTATTTTATCGTAAACGATATGAAAATCGCCCTTGCAGCCGCCACGCAGATAGAGAGACTGGAAAATCCCGACACAAAGGGCGCTACGGCGGACAGTCCCGGGGTGTTCCGGTGCCTGGATGCGACAAAGCTTTATCAGGTGGTAGCCGAGGCAAAGGAAAAGAGCGATTTTGTGATTGTTTATATTCACTGGGGAACGGAAAACGTGGAGGAGCCGGACTGGCTGCAGCTCGACCAGGCGCCGAAGCTTAAGGAGGCCGGGGCGGATTTGATTATCGGCGACCACACCCATTGCCTGCAGGGCATTGATTATTTCGGAGATACGCCGGTGATTTACAGTCTCGGGAATTTCTGGTTCAATTCAAAAACCATGGATAGCTGCATGGTGCGCGTGACGATAGGACAGGACGGGATTAAAAGCTTTCAGTTTCTGCCGGCCATCCAGTCCGGCTGCCGGGTGGATTTGGCCTACGGGGAGGAGAAAACCCGGATACTGGAGCATATGCGGGAACTGTCCCCGAACGTCCGGATTGACGGGGAGGGATTCGTCTCTAAACCGTGACAGATTTTAGTTGACACGGGCCTTATGGTGTGCTATTGTTAAAAAGGTTTTAACCGACCATGCCGAAGACAGCAGGTGCCTGTAAACAGGGCATAAATCCTGCCGAGGAGAAAAGTCTTAAAAAGCTTATTCTGCCTTTCCGTCTTTCGGAGAGGCTTTTTATTCGGCACAAAATCTAATAGGAGGTAAAGAAAGTGGCAAAAGTGGAATTGAAACAGCCTATAGTTGATGAGATTTCTGCGAATATCAAAGACGCCCAGTCTGTGGTTTTGGTTGACTACAGAGGACTTACGGTAGAGCAGGATACCAGACTTCGTAAGCAGCTTCGCGAGGAAGGCATCACCTACAAGGTGTACAAGAACACCATGATGAATTTTGCGTTCAAGGGAACCGACTGCGAAGCCCTTGCCCCTCATCTGGAAGGACCCAGCGCAATCGCGATTTCCAAGACGGACGCGACAGCTCCTGCAAGAATTCTGTGCAAATTTGCAAAGGAAGCAGACAAGCTGGAAGTGAAAGCCGGTATTATTGAAGGCGCGGTATACGACGCTGCCGGTATTGCCGAGATTGCAAAGATTCCGTCAAGAGAAGAATTGCTGTCCAGATTGCTTGGAAGCATGCAGTCACCTGTTGCGAACCTTGCGCGCGTATTGAACCAGATTGCGGAAAAAGGCGGCGCGGATGCATGCGAGGCGGCGCCCGCAGAGGAAGCGGCAGCCGAGGAGCCTGCAGCAGAAGCAGTACCCGCTGAGGAAGCGCCTGCAGCAGAGTAAAGCAGTAATAAAATTATCAGGCACTTAAATGTGAAAGGAAGGCCCGGTTTAAGGCATCGGGCAGTCAGATTAAAAGTAAAATGGAGGAAATGAAAATGGCAAAGTTATCCACACAGGAATTTATTGACGCTATCAAAGAGCTCACCGTATTAGAGTTAAATGACCTTGTAAAAGCCTGCGAAGAAGAGTTCGGCGTATCCGCAGCAGCAGGTGTTGTAGTTGCAGCAGCAGGCGGCGAAGCAGCGGCAGTAGAAGAGAAGACCGAGTTTGACGTAGAGCTGACAGAGGTTGGCCCTAACAAGGTTAAGGTTATCAAGGTTGTTCGTGAAGTAACCGGACTTGGACTTAAGGAAGCAAAAGACCTTGTTGATTCCGCACCTAAGATGGTGAAGGAAGCTGCCAGCAAGGAAGAGGCAGACGACCTTAAGGCTAAACTGGAAGCTGAAGGCGCTAAGGTTACATTAAAGTAATCGGGGATTCCGGTTCATTATGAAGGATAAAGAAGGCTGTGTACGGCATTGACGTACACGGCCTTTTTTGCAGGGAACAAAAGCATATATTATACGGAAAAAAGCAAGACAAAATATGGAAAAATTTTTGTTGACTCATTTTCAGATTTGTGGTAGACTGGAAAATGCACTATTGTGGTATGGTAGGCTTACTACCACCATGAAACTGCCTAATCATATTAAGAACGGGGTGAATAGTCAATGGAAAAGAACAGAATACGTCCTATTGCTACGGGCAAGAGCATGCGTATGAGTTATTCACGACAAAAAGAGGTTCTGGGAGTGCCAAACCTGATTGAAGTCCAGAAGGATTCCTATAAGTGGTTCCTTGATGAAGGACTGAAAGAGGTGTTTGACGACATTTCTCCGATTGCAGACTATAGCGGGCATTTAAGCCTGGAGTTTGTGGATTTTGAGCTTTGTGAAGACGATGTGAAGTATTCTATCGAAAAATGCAAAGAGAGAGATGCCACATATGCAGCTCCTTTAAAGGTCAGGGTTCGTCTTTATAATAAAGAAAAAGAAGAAATCAGCGAACATGAGATTTTTATGGGCGACCTTCCTCTGATGACGGAGACCGGAACATTTGTCATCAACGGCGCGGAACGTGTTATTGTCAGTCAGCTTGTTCGTTCTCCCGGTATTTATTATGCGATAAGCCATGATAAAATCGGTAAACGGCTGTTCTCGGCTACGGTGATTCCCAACCGTGGAGCGTGGCTGGAGTACGAGACGGATTCGAACGACATTTTTTATGTGCGTGTTGACAGAACGAGAAAAGTGCCAATTACTGTTCTCATAAGAGCGCTTGGCGTAGGTACCAATGATGAAATCAGAGAGCTGTTCGGCGATGAACCCAAGATAGAAGCAAGCTTTTCCAAAGACGTTTCCACAAATTATCAGGAAGGTCTTTTAGAGTTGTACAAAAAAATCCGTCCTGGTGAGCCCCTTAGCGTTGAGAGTGCGGAAAGCCTTATTAACGCCATGTTTTTTGACCCCAGAAGATATGATTTGGCGAAGGTGGGAAGATATAAATTCAACAAAAAGCTGGCGTTCCGCAACAGGATAAGACATCAGATTCTTGCGGAAGACGTGGTGGATACCTTAACAGGCGAAATTCTTGCAGAAAAGGGAACGAAAGTGAGCGCAGAGCTTGCCGATGAAATTCAGAACGCGGCCGTTCCTTATGTATATATTCAGACAGAGGAGAGAAACGTAAAGATTCTTTCCAATATGATGGTGGAGCTTACCAGCTTCGTTGACTGCAATCCCAGAGAACTTGGCATTACGGAGCATGTTTATTATCCGGTTCTAGCGCAGATTCTCGAGGAGTTCGGAGAGGACGCGGAAGGGCTTGCGGAGGCCATCCGGAAAAATGTCCATGAGCTGATTCCCAAGCATGTTACCAAGGAGGATATCCTTGCATCCATCAACTACAATATCCATCTTGAGTACGGAATCGGCAACGACGACGATATCGACCACTTAGGGAACAGACGTATCCGTTCCGTAGGCGAACTTTTACAGAATCAGTACAGAATCGGTCTTTCCAGACTGGAGAGAGTGGTTCGTGAGAGAATGACCACACACGACGCGGAGGAGATATCCCCTCAGGTGCTGATTAACATTAAGCCGGTTCAGGCTGCGGTGAAGGAGTTCTTCGGTTCTTCCCAGCTTTCGCAGTTTATGGACCAGAACAATCCTTTAGGCGAGCTGACGCACAAGAGACGTCTTTCCGCCCTTGGCCCCGGCGGTCTTTCCAGGGACCGTGCCGGATTTGAGGTCCGTGACGTACATTATTCCCACTACGGAAGAATGTGCCCCATTGAGACGCCTGAAGGACCCAACATCGGATTGATTAACTCTCTTGCATCCTATGCGAGAATCAACGAATACGGTTTTGTGGAAGCCCCTTACCGTAAGATAGACAAGACCGACCGCTTCAACCCCAGAGTTACGGAAGAAGTGGTTTACATGACGGCGGACGAGGAAGACAATTATCACGTAGCGCAGGCAAACGAGGCTCTCGACGCGGAAGGACATTTTGTCCGCAACACGGTGTCAGGCCGTTATAAGGAGGAAACCTCCGAGTATCCCAAGGCCATGTTTGACTACATGGACGTGTCTCCTAAAATGGTATTTTCCGTGGCGACAGCGCTCATTCCTTTCCTGGAAAACGACGACGCCAACCGCGCGCTGATGGGTTCCAACATGCAGCGTCAGGCGGTGCCCCTTCTGACGACGGAGGCGCCTGTGGTAGGTACCGGTATGGAGCCGAAGGCGGCCGTTGACTCGGGCGTATGCGTGGTTGCCAGAAAGAGCGGAGTTATTGATTACGTGTCCTCCGCGCTGATTAAGATGACCTGTGACGACGGGGAAAAGGCGGAATTCCGTCTGACCAAGTTTTCACGAAGCAACCAGTCCAACTGCTACAACCAGAAGCCCATCGTAAACAAGGGCGAGCATGTGGAAGCGGGACAGGTGATTGCGGACGGCCCGTCAACCGCCAACGGCGAGCTGGCGCTGGGCAAGAATCCGCTGATTGGATTTATGACCTGGGAAGGCTATAATTACGAGGACGCGGTTCTCTTAAGCGAAAGACTGGTGCAGGAGGATGTTTATACTTCCGTGCACATTGAAGAATATGAGGCGGAAGCCAGAGATACCAAGCTGGGACCGGAGGAGATTACGCGGGACGTTCCCGGCGTAGGCGACGACGCCTTAAAGGATTTGGACGAGAGAGGGATTATCCGTATCGGCGCGGAGGTGCGTGCCGGAGATATTCTGGTGGGCAAGGTTACTCCCAAGGGAGAGACGGAGCTGACCGCGGAAGAGAGACTTCTTCGCGCCATCTTCGGCGAGAAGGCAAGAGAGGTGAGGGATACCTCCCTTAAGGTTCCCCACGGCGAATACGGAATCATTGTAGACGCCAAGGTATTTACCCGTGAAAACGGCGACGAGCTTTCGCCGGGCGTCAATCAGGCTGTACGTATTTATATCGCGCAGAAAAGAAAAATTTCCGTTGGCGATAAGATGGCGGGCCGCCACGGCAACAAGGGTGTTGTTTCCCGTGTGCTTCCGGTGGAGGATATGCCTTATCTGCCCAACGGCCGGCCCCTTGATATCGTACTTAACCCCCTTGGCGTGCCTTCCCGTATGAACATTGGACAGGTACTGGAAATCCATCTGTCGCTGGCCGCAAGGGCACTTGGCTTTAACGTGGCGACGCCTGTATTTGACGGCGCAAACGAAGACGATATCATGGACACCTTAGACCTTGCAAACGATTACGTAAATTTAGGATGGGAAGAGTTCGAGGCAAAGCATAAAGCGGATTTGCTTCCCGAAGTGATGGATTATTTATATAAGAACCGGGACCACAGGGAAGTGTGGAAAAACGTTCCGATTTCCAGGGACGGAAAGGTAAGGCTCCGGGACGGAAGAACAGGCGAGTATTTCGACAGCCCTGTTACCATAGGGCACATGCATTATCTGAAGCTCCATCATTTGGTGGACGATAAGATTCATGCCCGTTCCACAGGCCCTTACTCTCTGGTAACGCAGCAGCCCCTCGGCGGAAAGGCGCAGTTCGGCGGACAGCGTTTCGGAGAGATGGAGGTTTGGGCGCTGGAAGCTTACGGCGCGTCCTATACCCTGCAGGAAATCCTTACCGTGAAGTCCGACGACGTTGTGGGCCGTGTGAAGACCTACGAAGCAATTATCAAGGGCGATAATATTCCTGAGCCGGGCATCCCCGAGTCCTTTAAGGTGCTTCTCAAAGAACTGCAGTCCCTTGGACTTGACGTGAGAGTGCTCCGGGAGGACAACACCGAGGTTGAAATCATGGAGACCATCGATTACGGCGATACGGATTACCGTTACGAAATCGAGGGCGAAGAGAGAAACTACGATTATGATAAGAGTTCTTTCAGTTCCATGGGCTATCAGCAGCAGGAATTTGACGAAGACAGCGGCGAGCTTGTAAGCGCGGATGATGAAGAGGAAGAGCTGGACGACGACTTTGAGGAGGAGTTTGAAGAGGCTTTGGATGTCGATTCATTTGATGAGTAGGTTATGAGCGTAGTCATAAGGGAACGGCAAAAGGCGCTGTTCCGGCATGACAAGGCAGGAAAGGAGCATGGATAGCGATGTCAGAAACAAAGCAAGAAGTGTATCAGCCAATGACGTTTGACGCCATAAGAATTGGTCTGGCGTCACCTGAGAAGGTGAGGGAATGGTCAAGAGGCGAGGTTTTAAAGCCTGAAACCATTAATTACAGAACCTTAAAGCCTGAAAAGGACGGCCTGTTCTGTGAGAAAATTTTCGGACCCAGCAAAGACTGGGAGTGTCATTGCGGTAAATATAAGAAAATCAGATATAAGGGCGTTGTCTGCGACCGCTGCGGCGTTGAAGTGACGAAGGCAAGCGTACGCCGGGAGCGCATGGGCCATATCGAGCTCGCGGCTCCAGTATCCCATATCTGGTATTTTAAGGGAATCCCCAGCCGTATGGGACTTATCCTGGATTTGTCCCCCAGGATTCTTGAAAAAGTATTGTATTTTGCTTCCTATATTGTGCTTGATAAGGGTGAAACCGATTTGGAGTATAAGCAGGTTTTATCCGAAAAGGAATATCAGAGCGCAAGAGAAACATGGGGCAGCAGATTCCGCGTGGGTATGGGCGCGGAATCCATCAAAGAGCTGCTTTCGGCTATTGACCTGGAGACAGAGGCGGATGAACTGAAAACCGGCTTGAAGGAATCCACGGGCCAGAAGAGGGCAAGGATTATTAAGAGGCTTGAGGTGGTGGAGGCTTTCCGGGAATCCGGAAACGACCCGGCATGGATGATTATGGACGCCATTCCGGTGATTCCCCCCGACCTTCGTCCTATGGTTCAGCTAGACGGCGGCCGTTTTGCAACCTCTGATTTGAACGATTTATATAGAAGAATTATCAACCGTAACAACAGATTAAAACGGCTTCTTGAGCTGGGCGCTCCCGATATCATTGTCAGGAACGAGAAGAGAATGCTTCAGGAGGCGGTTGACGCGCTGATTGACAACGGAAGAAGAGGAAGACCCGTGACGGGCCCCGGAAACAGGGCTTTGAAATCCTTATCAGACATGCTTAAGGGTAAGTCGGGACGTTTCCGTCAGAACCTGTTGGGCAAGCGTGTTGACTACTCGGGACGTTCCGTTATCGTGGTGGGACCGGAGCTTAAGATTTATCAGTGCGGTCTTCCCAAGGAAATGGCAATCGAGCTGTTCAAGCCTTTTGTTATGAAGGAGCTTGTGACCAGGGGAATTTCCCAGAACATCAAGAACGCCAAGAAGCTGGTAGAGCGGCTTGACACCCAGGTATGGGATGTGCTGGAGGAGGTTATCAAAGAGCATCCTGTTATGCTAAACCGTGCTCCTACGCTCCACAGGCTTGGTATTCAGGCATTTGAGCCGATTCTGGTAGAAGGCAAGGCCATTAAGCTGCATCCCCTTGTATGTACCGCTTTTAACGCCGACTTTGACGGCGACCAGATGGCCGTGCATCTTCCTCTTTCGGTGGAAGCGCAGGCGGAGTGCCGTTTCCTGCTCCTTTCGCCCAACAACCTGTTAAAGCCCTCCGACGGCGGGCCGGTTGCCGTTCCTTCACAGGATATGGTGCTTGGCATTTACTATATGACCCAGGAAAGAGAAGGGGCTGTAGGCGAGGGCAAGTATTACAAGAGCGTAAACGAGGCGATTCTTGCTTACGAGAACGGAGCCTGTACCCTTCATTCCCGCATCAAGGTGCGGGTAACCAAAAAGAACGCAGAGGGAGAAAAGATATCCGGTATTGTGGAATCCACGCTGGGCCGTTTCCTCTTTAACGAGATTCTTCCCCAGGATTTGGGATATGTTGACAGAAGCAGGCCGGAAAACTTCCTTCTTCCCGAAGTGGATTTCCATGTGGGCAAAAAGCAGTTAAAGCAGATTCTTGAAAAAGTAATCAACATTCACGGAGCTTCGGTGACAGCCGAGGTGCTGGATTTGATTAAGTCCACAGGATACAAATACTCCACAAGGGCGGCAATGACCGTTTCCATTTCCGATATGACGGTGCCTGCCCAGAAGCCGGAAATGCTCAACGAGGCGCAGGCAACGGTAGACAGGATTTCCCAGAACTACCGCCGCGGCCTTATCACCGAGGAAGAAAGATACCGCGCAGTTGTGGAAACCTGGAATGAAACGGATAAGAAGCTGACAGACGTTCTGCTGGCAGGACTTGATAAATACAATAACATTTATATGATGGCGGACTCAGGCGCCCGTGGTTCCAACCAGCAGATTAAACAGTTGGCCGGTATGCGTGGACTGATGGCGGATACCACAGGACGTACCATCGAGCTGCCCATTAAATCCAATTTCCGTGAGGGACTTGACGTACTGGAGTACTTTATGTCCGCCCACGGCGCGCGTAAGGGACTTTCCGATACCGCGCTTCGTACAGCCGACTCGGGATACCTTACAAGGCGTATGGTTGACGTTTCGCAGGAACTGATTATCCGCGAGGTTGACTGTATGGAAGGCCGGGAGGAAATTCCGGGCATGTGGGTTTCCGCCTTTATGGACGGAAAGGAAACCATCGAGAGCTTAAAGGACAGAATCACAGGGCGTTATGCCTGCGAAGACGTTACGGACGGCGAAGGAAATGTACTGGTGAAAAAGAACCACATGATTACGCCAAGCCGCGCCGCAAAAATATTGAGCGTGGGCGTGAATGAAAAGGGTGAGCCCGTTGACAAGGTAAAAATACGTACCATTCTCACCTGCCGCTCCCACATCGGAATCTGCTCCAAGTGCTACGGCGCGAACATGGCAACCGGCGAGGCGGTGCAGGTCGGCGAGGCGGTCGGCATTATCGCCGCGCAGTCCATCGGCGAGCCCGGTACACAGCTTACCATGCGTACCTTCCACTCCGGCGGCGTTGCGGGTGACGATATCACACAGGGTCTTCCCCGTGTAGAGGAGCTTTTTGAGGCGAGAAAACCCAAAGGACTTGCCATCATCGCGGAATTTGGAGGTATCGCGGCCATTAAGGATACCAAGAAGAAACGCGAGATTATCATTACAAACAATGAGACCGGGGAATCCAAGGCATATCTGATTCCTTACGGCTCCAGAATAAAAGTACTTGACGGAGCGGTGCTTGAGGCCGGCGACGAGCTTACGGAAGGAAGCATCAACCCTCACGATTTGCTTAAGATTAAGGGTATCCGCGCGGTGCAGGATTACATGCTCCGCGAAGTACAGAGAGTGTACCGTCTGCAGGGCGTTGATATCAGCGATAAGCATATCGAAGTGATTGTACGCCAGATGCTTAAGAAAATCAGGATTGAAAATAACGGGGATACGGACTTTTTGCCCGGCGCGCTGGTTGACGTGCTTGACTATGAGGACCTCAACGAACAGCTTATCGCGGAGGGTAAGGAGCCGGCGGAAGGCAAGCAGGTAATGCTGGGAATCACAAAGGCTGCCCTTGCGACAAATTCCTTCCTGTCCGCGGCTTCTTTCCAGGAAACCACCAAGGTTCTGACAGAGGCGGCTATTAAAGGAAAAATCGACCCGCTGATTGGTCTTAAGGAAAACGTAATTATCGGTAAGCTGATTCCCGCCGGTACAGGCATGAGACGCTACCGCACTACCAGACTCTCCACCGACAAGGAGGTTATGGGAACCATTGACATGGACGACGAGATATTTATCGACGAGGATGTCAGTAAAATACCAAAGGACGATTTCATAGAAGATAACTATGAGGAGTCTTTCGAGGAAGATGCTTTCGAGGATGAAGCCCTTGAGGAGGAATCTTATGAGGAGCCTTATGACGATGAGGAGTTTTCGGAAGACGAGTCCTTAGAGGAGGAAGCGGTGGCTGACACGCTGTAAGGACATCCGGTACGGAAGAAAAGAAAAATGCCGGAAAGCCTAAGCTTACGGCAGAAAATATGGGTATTGGATACTGCGGACCGGCGTTTTTGCCCGGGCCGCAGTATTTTGATGGGGATTTGACAGGGATTTGCAAAAAAATATTGACAAAGCAAATTCTGCCATTTATACTACTCTAGTGTGCGTAATTGTACACATAACAATTTATAAGCAGGAGGTGAAACAGAATGCCAACATTTAACCAGTTAGTCAGAAAAGGACGTCAGACATCAGTAAAGAAGTCAACTGCACCCGCTCTTCAGAAAGGATGGAACTCCCTTCACAAGAAAGCAACCAATACTTCTTCTCCCCAGAAGAGAGGTGTCTGCACTGCTGTTAAGACAGCAACCCCTAAAAAGCCTAACTCAGCCCTTAGAAAGATTGCCAGAGTACGTCTCTCCAACGGAATCGAAGTGACAAGCTACATTCCCGGAGAAGGCCATAACCTGCAGGAGCACAGCGTTGTTCTTATCAGGGGCGGAAGAGTAAAGGACTTACCCGGTACAAGATATCACATCATCAGAGGTACGCTTGATACCGCAGGTGTTGCAAACAGAAGACAGGCACGTTCCAAATATGGCGCTAAGAGACCTAAGGCTTCCAAGTAATTTTGGAATGAATTGGACCCACAAATGTAAGCTAATTCAGTGTTGGAATTCTGTTACGATAGATAATTGTTGTAATAAGATTTACCGCACGTACACAAATTGTGAGATGGCAGATACTGCCATGGAAATTAGAATGACACACTGTGAGTACCGATGATTTAATGTGAATAATTAAGGAGGGAAGAACCGTGCCACGTAAAGGACATATTCAGAAAAGAGATGTATTGGCAGACCCTTTATACAACGACAAAGTGGTTACCAAGCTTATCAATAACATCATGTTAGACGGTAAGAAGAGTATCGCACAGAAGATTGTATACGGGGCGTTCGCTAAAGTAGAAGAAAAATCAGGCAAGCCGGCTCTCGAGGTATTCCAGGAGGCTATGAACAACATTATGCCCGTTCTGGAAGTAAAAGCGAGACGTATCGGTGGCGCTACCTATCAGGTGCCCATCGAGGTAAGACCTGACAGACGTCAGGCTCTGGCGCTTCGCTGGCTGACCATGTTTTCCCGCAAAAGAGGTGAGAAGACAATGATGGACAGACTTGCCAATGAAATTCTCGACGCTGCAAACAACACGGGCGCAGCCGTTAAGAGAAAAGAAGATATGCACAAAATGGCGGAAGCAAACAGGGCGTTTTCACATTACCGCTTCTAATCGGACGAATCATGGATTTTATTTGTCCAAGGCGGCGTGAAACCCCGAATGCGGAATGCCAGGCAGACGCCGGGCCGCAAGGCCGGAAATTCTGCAGATTAATATAAGGAGGAAAAATCTTTGGCTGGAAGAGAATATCCGTTAGAGAGAACCAGAAACATTGGTATTATGGCTCATATTGATGCCGGTAAGACAACTCTGACAGAGCGTATCTTATACTATACCGGTGTTAATTATAAGATTGGCGATACTCACGAAGGCACTGCTACCATGGACTGGATGGAGCAGGAGCAGGAGAGAGGTATCACGATTACGTCAGCCGCTACAACCTGTCACTGGACCCTGGAAGAAAACTGCAAGCCCAAAGAAGGCGCGCTGGAGCATCGTATCAACATCATCGACACACCCGGACACGTTGACTTTACCGTTGAGGTAGAGCGTTCCTTACGTGTGCTTGACGGTGCTGTAGGTGTATTCTGTGCCAAGGGCGGCGTGGAACCTCAGTCAGAAAATGTATGGCGTCAGGCTGACACTTATAATGTACCGAGAATGGCTTTCATTAACAAGATGGACATTTTGGGTGCCGATTTCTACGGAGCAGTAGAGCAGATTAAGACCAGACTTGGTAAAAACGCAATTATTCTTCAACTGCCTATCGGCAAAGAAGATGAATTTAAAGGCATTATTGATTTATTTGAGATGAAGGCGTATATCTACAATGACGATAAGGGCGAAAACATTTCGATTGTTGACGTTCCCGAGGAAATGGCAGACGACGCCGAGTTATACCGTTCCGAACTTATCGAGAAAATCAGCGAATTGGACGACGAGCTGATGATGAAATATCTCGAGGGCGAGGAACCCACTGTAGCGGAAATGAAAGCAGTGCTCAGAAAAGCAACCTGCGAATGTACGGCAATCCCTGTATGCTGCGGTTCCGCATACAGAAACAAAGGCGTACAGAAGCTTTTGGACGCGGTTCTTGAGTATATGCCCGCTCCTACAGACATTCCCGCAATTACGGGAACCGACCTTGACGGCAACGAAGTTGAGAGACATGCGTCCGACGACGAGCCTTTCTCAGCGCTGGCTTTCAAGATTATGGCAGACCCCTTTGTAGGAAAACTGGCATTCTTCAGAGTTTACTCCGGTACAATGAATTCCGGTTCCTATGTACTGAATGCCACAAAAGATAAAAAAGAACGTGTGGGACGTATCCTGCAGATGCACGCGAACAAGAGAGCCGAGCTTGATAAAGTATATTCCGGCGATATTGCCGCTGCCGTAGGGTTTAAGTTTACCACAACCGGCGATACTATTTGTGATGACCGCCATCCCGTTATTCTGGAGTCCATGGAATTTCCGGAGCCCGTTATTGAGCTTGCTATCGAGCCCAAGACAAAAGCGGGACAGGGAAAGATGGGCGAGGCTCTTGCAAAGCTTGCAGAAGAAGACCCCACATTCCGCGCTCACAGCAATCCGGAGACAGGCCAGACCATCATCGCCGGTATGGGCGAGCTCCATCTGGAGATTATCGTGGACAGACTTCTGCGCGAGTTCAAGGTAGAAGCAAATGTAGGCGCGCCTCAGGTTGCTTACAAGGAAACCTTTACCAAGACCGTCGAAGTGGATTCCAAATACGCAAGACAGTCCGGCGGACGTGGTCAGTACGGACACTGTAAAGTTAAATTCGAGCCTATGGACGCCAATGGTGAAGAACTGTTCAAGTTCGAATCCACCGTTGTGGGCGGCGCTATTCCCAAGGAATATATCCCCGCTGTCGGCGAGGGTATCGAGGAAGCCTCAAAATGCGGTATCCTTGGCGGATTCCCTGTATTGGGCGTTCACGCTACGGTATTTGACGGTTCCTACCACGAAGTCGATTCATCCGAAATGGCGTTCCATATCGCCGGTTCCATGGCTTTCAAGGACGCTATGCACAAAGCGGACCCCGTTCTGCTTGAGCCCATTATGAAGGTTGAGGTAACGATGCCTGAGGAATACATGGGCGATGTTATCGGCGACGTGAACTCGAGACGTGGTCGTATCGAAGGTATGGAGGATATCGGAGGCGGCAAGATGGTGAAAGCTTTCGTACCCCTTTCCGAAATGTTCGGTTATGCCACAGACCTTCGTTCCAGAACTCAGGGACGCGGTAACTATTCCATGTTCTTTGAGAAATACGAGCCCGTACCGAAGAGCGTACAGGAAAAGGTTCTGGCTACCAGAACGAAATAATGATAAAGTAAGCACAGATTCGGCAGGCTTTTATGCGCGGACGGGCGCGCCTGACGAAATAGTGCTTGAAAATATCAGAAATTTTTAATATAATCAAAGATAGCCGATTATGTAACGAATAATTTTTCAAATTATTAAAGGAGGACTTTAAAAATGGCTAAAGCTAAGTTTGACAGAACGAAAACCCATTGTAATATTGGTACTATCGGTCACGTAGACCATGGTAAAACCACTTTGACAGCCGCAATTACAAAAGTACTTGCCGAGAGAGTTGCTGGTAACACAGCTACTGATTTCGATAACATCGATAAGGCTCCCGAAGAGAGAGAAAGAGGTATCACCATTTCTACCGCTCACGTTGAGTATGCTACAGAGAACAGACACTATGCGCACGTTGACTGCCCGGGACATGCTGACTATGTTAAGAACATGATTACCGGTGCTGCTCAGATGGACGGCGCTATCCTGGTTGTAGCTGCTACCGACGGTGTTATGGCTCAGACAAAGGAGCACATCCTTCTGTCCCGTCAGGTAGGTGTTCCTTATATCACCGTATTCCTGAACAAGTGCGACATGGTTGACGACGAAGAGTTAATCGAGCTGGTTGAGATGGAAGTAACAGAACAGCTTGAAGAGTATGGATTCACAGACTGCCCGATTATCAAGGGTTCCGCTCTTAAGGCTCTTGAAGACCCGAACAGCGAATGGGGCGACAAGATTATGGAGCTTATGAGCACAGTTGACGAGTATATTCCTGACCCTGAGAGAGAGACAGATAAGCCTTTCCTTATGCCTGTTGAGGACGTATTCACAATCACAGGCCGTGGTACAGTTGCTACAGGTAGAGTAGAGCGTGGTACACTTCACCTTAACGAGGAAGTTGAAATCGTTGGTATCAAGGAAGAAACACGTAAGACTGTTGTAACAGGTATCGAAATGTTCCGTAAGCTGCTTGACGAGGCTCAGGCTGGTGATAACATCGGCGCGCTGCTTCGTGGCGTTCAGAGAACAGAAATCGAAAGAGGACAGGTTCTTTCCAAACCCGGTTCAGTTACCTGCCACAAGAAATTTACAGCTCAGGTTTACGTTCTGACAAAAGATGAAGGTGGACGTCACACTCCTTTCTTCAACAACTACAGACCTCAGTTCTATTTCAGAACAACTGACGTAACTGGCGTATGTAATCTTCCGGCAGGTACAGAAATGTGCATGCCTGGCGATAACGTAGAGATGACAATCGAATTGATTCATCCTATCGCTATGGAGCAGGGACTTACGTTTGCTATCCGTGAGGGTGGACGTACAGTAGGTTCTGGTCGTGTGGCTACGATTATTGAGTAATTGATGGATTTGTATCTGACTTAAAGTAAAATGAGTGCCGCAATCCCTTGTTATGAGGGGTTGCGGTTTTCTTACTGAAGGCAGAAAATTTGGTTGGTCGGCATGGTTTGCAACACAATCATTAAAAGTATTGAAAGAGGAAGAAGTTGTACGACTTTCTCAGGCGGCATTTAAGTTACATTTTAAACCCACAGACGATGAAATTGCAAAAATTGCGAGACAGCTAGATCCGGCAGGAGAGAACAATTGGACGCAATCAGTTAAAAATTTGAAAAAAGGGATATGTATAGTGTCAGGAGATAGAGTGAAAGCAAATGGAGCTTTTGGCAGTACACAACCAACAATAGTTTCAGTGGAGTCATTTGAAAACAGAATGAAATAACATGATAAATGGAGATTAGTAGAATTTGCCTTTGAACATCGGATAGGCTAAGGCGTAAAATATTTAGTTTAAGTATGAATTGGGGAAATGCCATTTCCCCAATTCATAAAAATTCATGAGAAGGAGATATATGGACGAGCTAATAAAAGAAAGTTTTTATAATCAGGTATTGGAACTGTTCCAAAATGCGAAAAGAAAAGTTTCATCCGCTGTTAATATGACAATGGTATATTCATATTACGAGGCTGGTCGAATGATTGTAGAAGAAGAACAGCAGGGAAAAGAGAGGGCAGAATATGGTAAATACATTCTAAGGCAATTATCAGAAAAACTTACGAAAGAGCTTGGGCGGGGTTTTTCTTATGATAATTTAAAACTGATGCGTAAATTTTATACTGTTTATTCTAAAGATGTAATTGGGGAAATGGCATTTCCCCAATCTGAGAATCTTCCAGTGACAAGAGAAGGACGTAAATTTTATTTGAGTTGGTCGCATTATTTAATTTTGATGAGAATTTCTAATAAAGATGAGCGCCATTTCTATGAAATTGAATCCTATCGAAACGGATGGAATAAAGATGAATTGAGCAGGCAATATGGAAGCTCTCTCTATGAGCGGTTAGCATTGAGCAGAGACAAGGAAGAGGTCATGCGGCTTGCATTGGAAGGACAGGTGATCGAGTCTCCTGAAGACATCTTTAAAGATCCGTATGTTTTGGAATTTACAGGGCTTCCGGAGATGGCATCATATTCAGAATCGGACTTGGAAGAAAAAATTATAGACCATTTACAGCAGTTTTTGTTGGAATTAGGCCGTGGCTTTACTTTTGTGGGGCGACAGGTGCGTTTTACATTTGAAGAAGATCATTATAGAGTAGATTTGGTGACATATAACCGCCTGTTGCGTTGCTTTGTGTTATTTGATTTGAAAATTGGTAAATTGAAACATGAATATCTAGGGCAAATGCAAATGTACGTCAATTATTATGACCGTAAAGTAAAAATGGAAGATGAAAATTCAACCATAGGAATTATTATATGTAAAGATAAGAAGGATGCTGTGATTGAAATGACTCTTCCTGAAAATAACAATCAGATATTTGCAAGTAAGTATCAAACGGTTCTGCCGAGTAAAGAGGAGTTACAACAGTTGTTGGAAGATAGAAATTTAGGGTAATAGATTGTGATGAATTGTATTAATGGTTATAAATCAATATCCTTCATAGTGCCAGATATATGATATGACGGAATGAAAATAAAAAATATACTCGTTTACATCACTGTTCTGTTATGCTAAGATAGCAGACAGGTGGACGGAATGCGTCAAATATTTTGTAAAAGACAGAAAAATGAGCCCGAAATGGTTGAAAAACATGCTTCAAAGAGCCGATTTTTGTGATACGAATATGATACATTTTTTTCGAAGGGAGGCTGTAAAAAATCTTGTGTCTATAGATAAAAAATTTTTTTGATATGAATCAGATATGTAGAAAACTGTTGTCGAATAGGAGTGGTTTTATGTTGTCGAATTTCTTTTCTAAATAATAGTATTGCCAGTAATTATGCTTTTATACTTTTTTTTGATTTTTTTGCACACCAACCAAGACATCAGCAGCAAGGAAGATTTTTGTGGGCTCTGCCCACACCCGGCCTCCGGAATAAGACTGGGGATTTCTGGCAATACT